>JAJRVT010000440.1 GCA_024277175.1 Chloroflexota bacterium
ACGCTTCCGCCAGATCGTGCTGGAGACCAAGGCGCGCATGGAGGGCTATGTCGTCCCCTCTGGCTCCGCGTATGTGGGATCCCGGCTGCGGGCCCATTTCAACAAGGCGTCGTGGGTGGAAGAGCAGATGGACGGCGTGGAGGGGCTTTTCTTCGTGCGCCGTCTGGCCGAACTGGTGGACGAGGACTGGCCGTCGGTGTTGGCCGCGCTGGAGGAGGTCCAACGACTGATCGTCAACCGCCGGGGTCTGATCTTCAACGTCACCGCCGAGGCTGACGATCTCACCGCGATTCGCCCCCGCCTGGACGATCTCTTCGCCCAACTCCCGTCGAGGTGGGTGGACCCCGTCATCTGGACGCCGGACGAACTGCCCGCCCGGGAGGGGCTGACCATCCCTGCCCAGGTGAACTACGTGGGCAAAGGGGCGGACCTCTACCGGCTGGGCTACGTCTACCACGGCTCCATCAACGTGATCATGAACCTGGTGCGTACAAGCTGGCTCTGGGACCAGGTGCGGGCCCAGGGCGGGGCCTACGGCGTCTACAACCGCTTCAGCCGCCAGTCGGGCGTCTGGACCTTCCTCTCCTACCGGGACCCGAACCTGCAATCCACCCTGGACGCGTATGACGCCGCCGCCCGCTTCCTGCGCGAACATGACTTCAGCCAGGATGAGATCACCAAGGGCGTCATCGGGGCCATCGGCAGCATGGACGCCTATCAACTGCCCGACGCCAAGGGGCGCACCTCCCTGAACCGCTATCTGCTGGGCGTTAGCGACGAAGAGCGCCAGCAGATCCGGGACGATATCCTCGGAACCACGCTCCAGGACCTGCGCGCCTTCGCCGACGTCATGGCCGCGGTCGCGGCAGAGGGTGACGTGGTGGTCCTGGGCTCGGCCGACGCCATCGGCCAGGTCGGGGGGATGGCTGTGACGCAGGTGCTGTAATGACAGGATGACAAGATGACAGGGTGATCGTTCGCTGCGTCATCCTGTCACCCTGTCATCTTGTCATCTGACCTGCGGATGCATCTCCTCAACCGTCACGATTGGGGTAACCACTCAATCGTAATTAACCTTTCTACACTGCGAAATTCCGGATCACCTGTGAGAATGATGGCCTGATGCTCTTGAGCCGCCGCAACCACAAAGGCGTCAGCATAGGAGAGCCTATGTGACGCCTTGATATGCGCTGCCGCCAAGACGGCTTGGCGGTCAGCTGTCAGCAGGTGGATGGGTAATTGATCTATTGTCGCCAAGACCGCCCGCGCCTGCGTGATCCCTCGTTCACGTTCTGTGATGTAGAGCACTTCACCGAGACTGGTGATAGACAGAAAGATGACACATTTGTCTATTTCCGCCTGACGCAATTTGGCCTTGACCGTTTCCATCCCCACTTCGCCCTCCAGGTAGGCAAGTATGGCGAAACTGTCAAGCACATATGTCCGAATATCACTCATTCTCTCGCGCCTGCTCATGTTCGCGCAGCACCGCCCGCGTCAGAGATGTGTCACCAGCCAACATACCGGCGGCGGCTTCGATCGGATCGTCCTTTTGAGGTATTAACGCCAATACGCCGCCATAGTCTACAATCTCAACAGCCGTGCCCGGCTTCAGATTGTATTTGCGTCGCAGTGATGCTGGAATGACGATCCAGCCCTTTCGTGATATCTTTAAGGCCATTGACCACCCTCCTTTTCTACAGTAACGTTATACATATAGAGAATAAAGTATAACGTATTTGGGTGATTTCTGCCATTTTTGTGACAGAATGGCGTTCGCCACATTCCCCTGTCACCCCCCACCTTGTCATCTT
Organism: Chloroflexota bacterium; assembly: GCA_024277175.1. GTDB lineage: Bacteria > Chloroflexota > Anaerolineae > Caldilineales > Caldilineaceae > JAJRVT01. The sequence continues at coordinate 1,815 of JAJRVT010000440.1, forward strand.
GTCACTCCTTCCCCCATTCCGTCTCGATAAACGCCTCCGGCTCCACCCCCAGGGACTCGGCGATGCGGGTGATGTAGTTGAAGTAGGCGATCACCTGGGTGGCGTCGTGGATGGCCCGGTCGTTGAAGCCGTGGGCGCGCAGCGCGTCCAGGTCAGCCGGGGTCAGGGGCGTCTGGGGATTGGTCAGGCGCACCGCGTAGGCGCATAGGGCCTGATCCGCGGGCGAAAGGGACGCCTCGCGCCAGTCCCGGGCGATGGCGTGGACGAAGGCGTCGGCTTCTTCCAGGGTGTCGAACAGGTCTTCGACCTCGGCACGGAGGTCGTAGGCGTGGGCCTGGGTTCAATAGCGACAATGCCGCTCCGCGGCCACCACCGTGGCCAGCATCTCCCGCTGCACCCGGCTCAGGGGCGAGCGCCCGTGCATGACCGCGCCGTACATGTCCATGCTGCTCTTCAGCACCAGCGGGTTCAGGCTCATGATGTGGACGATATGCCAGACCCGCCCCGCGCGTTTGATGGCTTTATCGAACTCGCGCTTGAGCAGGCCGGTGGCCTCGGCGATGAGGATCTGGTGGATCCAGGGCATGGGGCGCTCCTATTATTCCCTCCGCAACCATAGGGCTGCGTATGCATTGATGATCATGTTCAGTGGTTCCTCACCATCTACCTGATAACGCTCCCCGCTGACCAGATCGACCAGCGTCTGTCCGGGCGTCAACCCCAACTCCGCCGGATCGATCTCCACGGAGAGCTCGTCTCCCGACACGTTGTGAATGCAGATCACCTGGCTCCCGCCATCCGGCGCGCTGCGGACGAACGCGAAGAGCGTCGGATGTAAATTGATCACCTGCTGGCCGCCGTTGGGATGGAAGGCCGGCTCGGCCGTGCGCACCCGCAGCAGCTCCCGATAGCGGGTGAAGACCTGATGGGGAATCGAATCCGGATCGGCCAGCTCGGCCTCCAGCTCGGCCCGTTGAAATTTGCGCCGGTTGATGGTGCGATTGCGACCGGTCTCGGCCACGCCTTCGTTCCAGTTGCGGCTGCCGAAGAAGCTGTGGACATAGACGCCCGGCGTCCCCACCAGGCTCAACAGGATGGCCTGGCTGGCCATGAAGCGGTCCACCTGAACCGACGCCGGCTCGTCCGCGCTGGGATCGTTGAGCGCGTCAAAGTAAACCACATTCAGTTCATAGGGGCTTTGGGAGCCGTCGCTGTTGGTCCGGTAGGAGACCAGCCCGCCGTGGGCCAGCACGCGTTCGGCCATCTTCTCCCGCTCCGCCGGCGGCAGGACCCCCTCCAGGGGACGCAGGCCGACGCCGTCGTGGGAGGCCATGAAATTGAAGAAGGTGGTCTGATCCGAGGGCGTGGACAGGGTGGCCGCCCATTTGCTCAGATGGGTGGCGTCGCCGGTCATGAACGCGTGCATGGTCAGCGGCGGCAGGGTGAAGTTGTAGACCATCTGGGCTTCGTTGTAGCCATCGCCGAAATAGCTGATGTTGTCCTGGTGGGGCACATTGGTCTCGGTGATCAGCAACACGCCGGGCGCGACGCCGTCCAGCACCGCGCGCATGAGCTGGATCAGTTGATGGGTCTGGGGCAGGTGCAGACAGGACGTGCCGATCTCCTTCCACATGAAGCCGATCGCGTCCAGCCGGATCAGGCGCGCGCCGCGGGCCACGTAGAAGAGTAGCACGTCCAGGACCTCCAGCAACACGGCCGGGTTGGCATAATTAAGGTCGATCTGGTCCTCGCTGAACGTGGTCCACACATACTTGACGCCTTCGCTGGTCTCCACCGGCGTCAGCAGGGGCAAGGCCCGCGGGCGCACCACCTGGGAGAGATCTGCGTCCGGGTCGACGACGATGAAGTAATCCTTGTACGGCTCCTCACCGCGCAGAAAGGCCTGAAACCAGGCGCTGTGCCGGGAGATGTGGTTGATCACGGCGTCGAACATGAGCTGAAAATGATCGCCCATACGCTCGATGTCGGACCAATCCCCCAGCGCGGGATTCACCTGTTTGTAGTCGATGACCGAGAAGCCGTCGTCTGAAGAATAGGGGAAAAAGGGCAGAATATGAACGCCGCTCAGGACGTCGCCGGCCAGGGCGTTGAGGGTTTCATCCAGCGTGTGCAGGGGCGCTTTATCTGGCTCCTGGATCTGGTCGCCATAGGTGATGAGGATGGCGTCGCGTTCGGAGAAAGCGCGGGTGGAACTCTGGAGGTCGGGATGTCGGGTGCGAAACGCCTCCATGCGGGCCGCGATTTTGGGCGCGATTTCGTCGGCTATGGCCTCGCCGTAGACAAATGAAAGATGCGCGCGTACGCGGTCGAAAATTGATTTTGTCATTGCCATTTCCCCTGGTTTTTATATTTTGGGAGTGATTGCTCAGCGACCACAATTGGAACGCGGAATTTTATAGATGCGCCCTGATTTTGTCAGCGGGGATCCGCGTTCCGCTGAAGTCTACCGAACAATCGCTTTTGGGACATGATTTCGATATCGATGTTCACGCATGCAGGGGCTGAAGGTCGCCTGATCAACGTTTCGTTTTTTTGTCACCCTGCTCGCTTGTCGGTCTATTGTACAGGCGACCAACCGCCAACGCAAGCGTCATACTCGCCCCAAACAAGCGCCTGTGTAAGCGCGCCCACGGCTGTCGGGCAGGGAATTGGGGCACACTGAAGGGGTGCATGGAACGCGTTCCCCCGCTGACGAGATCGGAGGAGATGACTATGAGTGTGCATATCATCGATACAGGTCGACGCCGATGGGGACTTCTCGGCTTCTTGCTGATGACGCTCGCCCTGCTGCTGGCTGCGTGCGGCGCGCGCCAGAAAGGAGCGGGACCCTCGGCGCAGACGGCGACCGTCATCCCCACATCCACGCCCGAACCCCGCTATCGCTACAATCAACTGCTGAGCCGCGACTCCATCCGTCCCATCTATGAGCCGGAGTTTATCCCTGCGGCCCAGGCCAAGCTCAATGACGACGAGTTGGTGCTGGCCATCGCCCTGGACGGCGAGGCCAAGGCCTATCCCATCACCGTGCTCAACTCGCGCGAGATGGTCAACGATACACTGGCCGGAACGCCCATCCTGGCCACGTGGTGACCGCTTTGCTACACGGGCATGGTTCATGTCCGCAAGGTGAACGGGGAGACGGAGGTCTTTGGCAACCAGGGCGCGCTCTTCATGAACGCCATGACCTGGTTTGATCACACCACGGGCAGCGTCTGGTCGCAGGTGTGGGGGCGGGCCATCGACGGGCCGCTCAAGGGAGCGGAGTTGGAGTTGCTGCCCAGCCAGACCATCCCCTGGGGCAGTTGGAAGGCCGAGCACCCGGAGACGCTGCTGATGACGAGCGGGCTGGGCGGGCTGCGCTTCACGGGCGAGCGTTTCTTCCCCGGCTACGTCATCGGCGTGACGCTCGACGATGACGCTAAAGCGTATCCCTATGCCCTGGCCGCCGAGGCGCGCGTCATCAACGACAGCCTGGGCCAGGTCCCGTTGGCCGTGGTGGTCAACCCGGACACCCAGGCCGTGGCCATCTTCGTGCGCAACGTCAACGGCCAGAATCTGACCCTGCGCTGGGCTGGTGGACTCCTGGTGGATGACGAAACCGGAAGCGAGTGGGACCCAGCGTTGGGCGTCTCCTTTACAGGCCCGCTCCAGGGCGAAAGCCTGCGTCCCATCCCCTACGTGCCCGCCTTCCCTGACGCCTGGCGGGATTTTTATCCGCAAAGCGAGTTTTATGAATGACAATGATGACAAGATGACAAGATGACCCGCGTCCCTCACCTTGTCACCCCCTCATCCTGTCATCTTGTCATCCTGTCATCCTGCCGTTCTTTCCCGCGATTCGCCGGATTTCCTGAAAACAGATACAATGGTCGTCTACACTTTTCTATAGCCATCTTTGCGAGTGAGATGATGACGACCGATCCACAAATCCATCCACTGAAACGGCTTTGGCGCTATAGCGCGGGCCATCGCAGCGCGGTGGCGCTGGCCACGGCCAGCTCCATCCTCAACAAACTTTTCGACCTCGCGCCGCCGGTGCTCATCGGCGTGGCCGTGGATGTGGTGGTCAACCAGCAGGATTCGTTCCTGGCCCGGCTGGGCGTCCCGGACGTGCGCAGCCAGCTTCTGGTGCTGGCGTTGTTGACCGCGCTGGTCTGGGGCTTCGAATCCCTCTTCGAGTATTTCTACCGGGTGCTGTGGCGCGACCTGGCCCAGACCCTGCAACACGAACTGCGCATGGACGCCTACGATCATGTCCAGCACCTGGAGATGGCCTACTTCGAAGATCGCAGCACCGGCGGCCTCATGGCGGTGCTCAACGACGACATCAATCAGTTGGAGCGCTTTCTGGACGAGGGTGCCAACGACATCATCCAGTTGATCACCACCATCCTGGTCATCGGGACCATGTTCCTGGTCATCGCGCCCAGCGTGGGCTGGATGGCCGTACTGCCCATGCCCTTCATCATCTGGGGCTCCATCTATTTTCAGAAGCTGCTGGCCCCCCGCTACGCCCGGGTGCGCGAGCAGGTGGGCATGCTCAACAGCCAGTTGGCCAACAACCTGGGCGGCATCGCCACCATCAAGAGCTTCACCGCCGAGGGGTATGAACTGGCGCGCATCAGCCGGGAGAGCGACGAATACCGCCAACGCAACCGGGACGCGATCGCGCTCAGCTCTGGCTTCGTGCCTCTGATCCGCATGGTGATCGTGGTCGGCTTTATCGCCATCATGTACTTTGGCGGGCTGCTGGTTTTTGATGGCCAACTCAACGTGGGCGCATACAGCGTGCTCATCTTCATGACCCAGCGCCTGCTCTGGCCCCTAACCCGCCTGGGCGCGACCCTGGACCTCTATCAGCGGGCTATGGCCTCCACCCAACGGGTCTTCGCCCTCCTGGACACCGACGCCGAGATCGTCAGCGGTGGCCAGCGCCTGCCCCAGGATCAGGTGCGGGGCGACGTGGAGTTCGAGGATGTTAGCTTCGAGTACGGGCTGGGGCGCAACAGCTTGCCTCCGGTCGCCTCCAGTCCTAACGGCGATGGATCTCAAAATCGTCGGGGCGTCATTCATCACCTATCGCTGAGCATGCCCGCCGGACAGACCATCGCCTTGGTGGGTGCAACTGGCGCAGGCAAAAGCACCGTCGTCAAGCTGTTGCTGCGCTTCTATGATGTGACCGACGGTCGGATCACCCTGGACGGGTATGACCTGCGCGATCTGGACCTGGGCGACCTGCGTCATGCCATCGGCCTGGTCAGCCAGGACGTCTTCCTCTTCCACGGCACCGTGCTGGAGAACATCGCCTATGGCCGCCGGGACGCCACGCAAGAGGAGGTGGTGGCCGCGGCCAAGATCGCGGAGGCCCACGAGTTCATCATGGGCCTTTCCGCCGGCTATGAGACCATCGTCGGCGAGCGCGGGCAGAAACTATCCGGCGGCCAACGCCAGCGCATCTCCATCGCCCGGGCCGTACTCAAGGACCCGCCGGTGTTGGTGCTTGACGAGGCCACCTCTTCTGTGGACAATGAGACTGAAGCCGCGATCCAGCGCTCGCTGGAACGCCTGGCCGTGGGCCGCACCACCATCGTCATCGCCCACCGCCTCTCCACCGTGCGCAACGCCGACCGCATTTACGTGTTGGCTAATGGCGAACTGTGCGAACAGGGCCGTCACGACGATCTGGTTGCGGCCGGGGGCGTCTACGCCGGCCTGTGGCGGGTGCAGACGGGGGAGAAAGAGAAATTGAAGATTGAGAATTAAAGATTGGAGATCGAGAGGTTAGGGAGATTAACTCCCCCCGTCATCTTGTCACCTTGTCATGCATCACGGAGAAAAAATGGCCGCCACAAAACAGATGTCCCCGGTCGATTCAGCTTGGCTGCGCATGGAGGATCCCACGAACCTGATGATGGTGACCGGCATCGCCTTGCTGGACAGGCCGGTTGACTTCGATCGTTTCCGCAAGACGTTGGAAGCGCGTTTGTTGACCTTGGACCGCTTCACCATGCGCGTGGTCGAGACCCGGCTGCCGGTGGGCACGCCCCACTGGGAGGAAGATCCCACCTTCAACCTGGACGCGCATATTCATCGGGTCGCCTTGCCCGCGCCCGGCGGTATGGCGGAATTGCAGGCCTTTGTCAGTGACCTGGCCAGCACGCCCATGGATTTTTCCAAACCGCTCTGGCACATGCACCTGGTGGAGAATGTGCTCGGCGACAAGACCGCGCTGGTGCTCCGTTTCCATCACTGTATCGGCGACGGCACGGCCATGACCGCGGTCATGTACCGCCTGATGGACGCCGAACCTGACGCACCCGTCGACGAAGTGAAAACGGAGACCGAGACGGAGAGTGAGAGGCGCAGCCTGGTGGGGACCATGTTTACGCCTGTGCGCGCCGTCGTCAGCCTGCCGGGAAAGGCCATTCGCCTCACCGGGCGCACCGCGAGCGTCATCGCCCGCGAAAGTGTGAACACCCTGCGCCATCCAACCCGGATCGTCAAGGGAACCGAAAACGCGACCGAAGTCGCCACCATCATTGGCCGCGTCCTGCTCATGCCGCCTGACCCAGAGACGCCCTTCAAGGGGACCCTGGGCGTGCAGAAGCGGGTGGCCTGGTCCGACGTGGTCGACCTGATGGAGGTTAAGGACATCGGCAAAAAATTCGGGACCAAAGTCAACGACGTGCTGCTGAGTGCAGTCACCGGCGCGCTGCGGCGCTACCTGATCGAGCAGGACGTGGACGTAGCCGACCTTGAGATTCGGGTGGTTGTGCCGGTGGACCTGCGCCCGCCAGAACGGGCCCTGGAGTTGGGTAACAATTTTGGTCTGGTTTTCGTATCCCTTCCCTTGCATATCGCTGATCCGGTCGAACGGCTCCTGGAGACCAAGCGGCGCATGGACGTCATCAAGCAGTCCCTGGAGGCGGTGGCCTTCTTCGGCATGCTCAACATTTTCGGCGTTGCCCCGCCCCAGGTGGAGGATCAGGTGGTGAACATCTTCGCCACTCGCGCCACCGCGGTTATGACCAATGTGATCGGCCCCCGGCAGCCCCTCTACCTGGCCGGCGCCAAGATCGAGAATATGATGTTCTGGGTGCCCCAGTCAGGCCGGCTGGGCATGGGGATCAGTGTGCTCAGCTACGCCGATCAGGTGACTCTGGGCGTGATCGCCGACGCCGGTCTCGTCGCTGACCCGGAGCGGATCACCGGCGAGTTCATCCAGGAATTCTCCAAATTACTGGCCCTCGCCGCGGCAAAAGAGGAAAAAGAGCAATCATGAGCCCGGATGCACACGACACCTCAAAGACCGAGCCTGCTTCAGGCCCGCATGGGCAGGCGTCTGTGGAAACTTCATCCGCCCACGCCCGTTTGACGCGCATCGTCAGCCTGTTGATTTTCCTGCAGATCATCCTGCTGACCGCCATCAGCTATTGGATGTTGCGGGGAGTCGATTGGGGGACAAAAGGATCCACCCTAACCTTCTCTCAACCGGACATTGATGCCTTGGCGGCCAGTTTTTGGTTTTTGCTTTCAAGCCTTTTGCTGCTGATCGCCGCGATTGGCCTTATGTTCCTGCGCCGTTTTGCCTGGATCATGGCCATGTCGGTGCAGATATTGCTGTTGACGCTCACTTTGACCACCTACTTTTTTGGCACAGCCCCCACCTTAGAGCGGGCTAACCCGATATTCGAAGTGATGGGATTCGCGGTGGTGCTGGTCTTTTACCTGAACCTGGAAGGCGTGCGGTCAGCAGTTCACTGGCGAAGAGAGGAAGAATAGCATGCAGCCGATCAGTCGTAAATTGTCCCTTGCGCTCCTCAGGCGTTTCGAACCTGTCATCCACTACACCGCCGGTGAGCAGTTTTTCCCCATGGACGTGGAACCGTATGTGCGTTTCTCCAGCCTGTGGGTCTTCCGCCCCGGTGAGAACTCGGAAATGTTGGTCGAAGAAGGCCAGTTGACCCTGGAAACGCTCGCCCAACCCCGGTCCGACTCACCGGGATCTGTTCTTTATTTAAAGTTCATCGAACCCTTGGATCTGGCCGAAATGGCCTCCGCTCAACTGCCCTGGAAGCGGGAGGAGGAGCGTGGCGGAAAATTTCGCCCCGATCGCGCCCGCCTGGCGCGGGTTGGCTATATATCGCGCATCGCTGACGCGCTTTATTCGTTGATGCTCTTTGCACGCGGTCGGGTGCCCGGCGACACTGCCGCCGCGGCCGCGCTCGCCTATGAAAAGATGCTGAAAGAGGACAACCGCTTCCTCTATCACGGGCGCGTGGTGCGTCAGGGTGACTGGGTGACGCTTCAATACTGGTTCTTTTACGCTTTCAATAGCTGGCGTTCAGGCTTTTCCGGGGCCAACGATCACGAGTCGGACTGGGAAATGATCTGCATTTACCTGGCTGAGATCGAGGACGAAGAGGACGCCGCCGCACAGGAGGCCTCTGAGAAGAAGGACCACGAGAAGATCACCGACCTGGAAGAGGCGAGGGCCGCGGAGGATGAAGAAGTCGCGGCTGCGGTGAAAAAATTCCGGCCGGAGTGGGTAGCCTACGCTTCCCACGATTATTCTGGCGACGATCTGCGCCGGCGCTGGGATGACCCGGAGATCCAGAAAGTGGGCGAGCACGTGATCATCTACGCCGGCGCAGGCTCCCACGCTAGCTACTTCAGCCAGGGCGAGTACCTGACCGAGGTCGAGATGCCGCTGGTTACACCCCTGGTGCGCGGGTTGAACTGGATGAAGAAGTTCATGCGCGAGAAGGTGGGCCTCTATCTGGGCGGCGACGAGCAATCCAGCATCCTGCATATTCCCTTCGTCGATTACGCCCGGGGCGACGGCCTTTGCATCGGCCCTCAGCAGGAGGTGGAATGGGACGACCCCTCATTGATCAGCCCGCCGCCGGCCTGGGTGAGCGAGTACAGGGGGCTATGGGGCCTCTACGCCCGAGATCCGTTCAACGGGGAGAACGCGCCTGCCGGTCCCATGTACAACCGGGACGGCACGACCCGACGCTCCTGGTATGACCCGGTGGGTTGGGCCGGACTGGATAAGGTGCTGCCGTCGGAGAAGACCCTGGACGCAGTGGAAGCTCACATGGAGGCGCTGAAAGAGCGTCGTAGCGAGTTGGAAGAGGACATTGAACGCGAGAACAAGGCGTTGACGGGACTGGGCGTGGAGGTGGAGGCCATGCGCGAACAGCCACATCTCTCCGAAGTGCGTAAGGCGCGTCAACAACAACTCGACGAACTCTCGGCGAAGGTGGAGCGGTTGCGCGCGGAGCTGGCGTCCAATAACGCCCTCCTGGAATCCCTGGCCCTGCGCTCCCGTCAGCTACGCAACGGCGACTTCGGTCCGCCGCGCGCGCATATCAACCGCGCCCATACGCCCACCACCACCGAGAACGAACGCATTGGGCGAATCACTGAAATCTGGGCGGCCATCAGCGTTTCGGTGCTGCTCTTTGTCTTCATCTGGGCGATCCTGTTCGCCCGCAGCTACCTGATTCATAGCTTCGTCCTCATCATCCTGGCCTTCGCCTTCTTGGAAGCGACCTTTCGACATCGGCTGGTCAATCTGATCAGCAGCTTGGGGATCATCCTGGCCCTGATCGCGTCCGGCGTACTCCTCTTCCAATTTTTCTGGTATTGGGTGGCGTTGGTCACGCTGATGGTGGGCGGATATATTCTTTTCGACAACCTGCGTGAGCTAGCGCATTGATGATTTCCAGTTCAGGGAAGTGTGACTGGGGGATTGGAGATTCTTCGGTTGAACGCCAATCTCCAATCTCTACTCTTTCAATCGCCAATCACCCCAGAATATTCCCCCGCATCTCCATGGGCAGTAGGAAGAGATAGACCGCTATCAGGGCGATCAATAGAAGCAGGAGCAGCCAGATCACTGCCGCGCGCAAGGTTTCTTGGCGCGTGGCCGTCTCCTCGGCGGCCGCCCGCCAGATGATGGCCATCCCCGTCAGCAGACCGGCCAGCACAGCCGCCATCTGCACCCCCCGGATCACAGGCAATGGCGCCACCCCGCGCGCGGCCATGGACCAGTCAGGCTGGCCCAGGATGGGAACGTCGATGACATTGGCGAAGAAGCCTTGCAGCGCGGGGATGATGGTCAGCGGTCCGGTCAGGAAGTGGAAGAGATAGTGCGCGGCCCAGACGCCGAAGCCCAGGGCCACGAAGCTATAGCCATAGCGGATGATCCAGGAACGCAGGTCACCATCCCCACCGCTCAGCCTGCGACTTAGCCAGGCCGCGCCATAGGCCGCCCCCAAGGGGGACAGGATGGCGCCGATCACAAAAATGACGCCCAGGACCACGAATTCGCTGCGGGTGTGGAGGATGATGGCCAGGCGCTTCTGTAATCCATAGATCGGCGGCGTCATAGCAAAGGCGTTGACCAGCGCCAGGAACGCCGCCATGATCGCGAGCAGGGCCGTGTCCAGCCGCCGGGGCCGGGCCCGGCGGAAGAGTTCGTCCGCCGGCAGGCGAGCGGCTAGGGCCACGTTGTCATAGGGACAAGCGCGCACGCAGTCCAGGCAGAGGGTGCAATTCAGATTGCCCTGGATGGTGGGGACGTAGAGTTCCAACTGGCAGCCCTGTTGCAGCAGGCGTCCGTCGTCCCCGTGCAGGCCGTTGATGCATTCATGGCCGGCGCACTCCCGGCAGGTCTGTAGATCGTTGCTGGCGATCTGGGTGGGGCTGACGCCGCTGTAGAGAAAATTGAACGACCCCAGCGGGCAGACGTACAGGCAGAAGGCGTCGTGGGTGAAGAGAGCTTCGAACAGGAACGCGGCCAGAAAGTAGGCCACGATCACCCAGGCCGTAAGCCAGGGGCTAGCCCATAGGTCCAGCCATTCATAAACAAAGAGCATGGCCAGTAGCGCGACCATGGCCGTCCACTTGTTGCGCAGGGGTTTGGGAAAGCGGTGCGCGGGTCGCCCCAGCCGCCGGGCCACGCCCCGGGTGAGCAGGAAAGGGCAGCCGGCGCAGAAGAGGTTGCCGAAGAAGAGCAGGGCCAGCACGATCAGCCCCCGGTAGTGGACCCAGGCGGCGATGGTGGCCGTATTTTTGGCGGCCAGGGGCGAGCCGAAGAAGCCGTCGATGATCATGATGGCGGCCAGGGTGAAGAGCGCCCAGCGCCAGAGGAGGCGGGTGCGCTTCCAACGCAGCAGGCGGCCAATCCCTGGTGCGGTCAGGAGATGGATGTGAAAGGGCCAGCGGGCGAGGAGGTTGATCATGGCTCAAATCGGCAAGTGGCGGATGGCAAGTCGCAGGCTTCAGATCCCACGGCGTGCGTTTCACCCTGGTTATAAACGCTTCCGTTTTCACAAATCACGCTTCACGTTTCGATTATAGACCGATTGCCCTGGATGCGCCCAAAGTGAGTTGAGCTCGCATTCCCCAGGAATGGGGCGGTGAGGCCCCGCCGGCCCAACCGTTTCCGCCCCATTCCCGGAATGCTTGCTCCCTGATGATGAACAGTAAATTCCATACATCCTGGAAAGGTGACGAGACCATGGCCAACCCCTATATGGATTTGATTCAATCCCAGTGGGAGCATATTTCAGCGTTGTACAATGAGTTTGCAGATAAACGCCCGATCATCCTGCTGGATGTGGACGCCGGCGAGCTACATGCCTACCCTTTCGAGAAGATTAAAGAGATCTTCGACTCAGGGTCGCAGTTGACCCTGGAGGAGCAATACCGTCGCGCGGTGGCGACGCGTCAGATGGTGCTGATCGTGCGCGACAAAGAGAACAAGCAGACCCTCACCTACACGATCAAACTGGAAGATGAGTGAGAAATTGGAAGATGAGTGGCTGCTGGACGGGGCAACGCGGGGGCGCGGAGAGCCGCAAGAGCTAACGTAGGGAGTCACAGAAGTTTTTTGAGGAAATCGCCCATGATTGGACGCGTACGCGAGCGCATTAAAGCGTTTGGCCTTATCGCCGCGCTCAACAGCGACCTGCCGGTGCAGGAGGTCATCGAGGTGGGCGATGCGTTGCTGGCCTCCCCCATCCTGGTCATGGCCGTTTCGCTGCAAAGCCGGGACGCGCTGGACGCCATCGCGGAGTTACGTCAGCGCTACGGAGAGCATATGCTGATCGGCGCTGACGATGTGATGAGCGCCGATCAGGTGGACGAGGCCTGGCGGTGCGACGCCCAGTTTCTGATTTCACCCACCTTCGCCCAGCCGGTGGCGGACCAGGCCAGCCGTCGCGGCGTGCTGCTGTTGCCGGGCGTATCGGGCGCAACGGAGGTGCAGGCCGCCGTGGCCTCAAGCTGTCGTATGGTCAACTATCGCCCCGCGGACGCCCGCGGGCGAGAGTTCCTCGCCGGGCTGACGGCCCGCTTCCCTGACACGGATTTCGTGGCCAGCGGCGGCGTGGATCTCGCCAACGTGGCCGACTTCGCCCGCGCCGGGGCCGCGGCTGTGATCATCGGCAACCAGCATTTGCCCCATATCGCCTGGTCCGCGGCCACGCTCATCACCCAGACCCGGGCCCTGCGCGCCGCGTGGGAAGCGGCGCAATGAGATGATAATGTAGGGGCTGGATCTTTGCGTCAAAAAAACATAGCCCACAGTCGGGGACCGAAGATGGCCGCGGCCACGCCCAGGCTGCTGGCCACGGCGAAGATCAGCGCACCCGCGGCCGCGTCTTTGGCGATCCTGGCCAGAGGATGATAATCGGGCGAAACCAGATCAACCACGGCTTCGATGGCCGTGTTGACCGCCTCCAGCGCCAGCACCAGGCCAATCACCAGGCTGAGGATCGCCCACTCCACGGGCGTGATGCGCAACCAGACGCCGATAACGATAACCACGGCCAATGCCGCCAGTTCGATCCAGGCATTGGTTTGGGTGCGCAAAGTGTAGACCGCGCCCTGCGCGGCCACTCGAAAGCTGATCAGGCGGCTATAGAAAAAGCGTTCCCGAGGGTCGGGCGTAAACGGCGGGCGTACAGGATCCTCCGGGTGGGGTGGGGTGGGATCGTGGGGTGAAGATGGTGACATCTGCATCTCTTTCACGGCGTTGCTGAGGCCGGCGGATAGGTGCGTCGGGCCAGTTTCTGATCGCCGAAGGGGCGCAGGATGGCCTCTTGCAGCGCCCACATCTCGGTCTCGTCCGCCGCCGTCTGGTGATCGTAGCCCAGCAGGTGCAGGGTTCCGTGTACGGCCAGCAGGCGCAACTCAGCCGTCACGCTGTTGCCGAAGCGCCGGGCCTGGCGTTCCGCGTACGGATAGGCGATGACAATATCGCCCAACTGCGCGGCCAGGGCCGCGGCCAACGCCGGCGGGGGATCCGCCAGCCCGGGATCGTCCGCATTACCCTCGCGGCTGGAGAAACTGAGCACATCGGTCGCCGCGTCCACGCCGCGATAGGCGCGGTTCAGCCTGCGGATGGTGGCGTCGTCTGTGATCAACACGCTTACCGACGCCTGGGAGAGGCTTTGTTCGCGCAGCGCCGCGCGGACGGCTACGACCACCGCTTCCGCATCCACTCGCCCCGCCAACGGGTCGTCGACTTGCACGTCGATCTCATAGCTGCGTTCATCATCGCTCTTGCCGTCGACCAGAGTGTCGGCGCTCCCCTCTTCAAACGCATCCGCCATCATCATTGTTCGACTAACTCCGTGATGATTTCATTATCGCCCATATATTCCTCTTCCTCCATGTATTCTTCCACACCGCCTCTGGGCGTCACCGTCACAGCGGGTTCCACCCCAGGGTCAGAATCCACATCCGGCAGGGAAGGCGCGATGACGGATAACGGAGCGGGGACGGCGTCGCCGTTGACGTCGGAAACAGAGCCGTTTCCTTCGCGTTCATCAGCATGATGGGCCGGCTCCGGGTAGGAGATGCGCGGGTGATTGACGCCTTCCAACACGCGCAGGAAGACGCTTTTCGCCGTCTGCAACTCGCTGAAGGTCAGGTTGCTTTCATCCAGTTCGCCATTGGCGATGCGTTCGTCGATGAGCTTATTCACCAGTTCGCGCATCGCGTCCCGGCTTGGCGGACGGACCGCACGCACCGCGGCTTCGCAGGTGTCGGCCAGCATGAGGATCGCGGTCTCTTTGCTGCGCGGATTTGGCCCTGGATAGCGAAAATCGGCCTCGTCAAGGGCCTGGCCGTCCCCCGCCTCCTTTAGCGCTTTATAGTAGAAATATTTCACCAGTGACGTCCCATGGTGTTCGCGGATGAAATCGCGAATGCGCGACGGCAGCCGGTACTTCTCGGCCAGATCGAGCCCGTCGGTCACATGGCTGATGATGATCTGTGCGCTGGTATGTGGGTCCAACCTGTCGTGGGGCGAATCGCCGTCCGCAATGTTTTCAGTGAAAAAGTAGGGCCGCACCGTCTTGCCGATGTCGTGATAATAGGCCCCCACCCGGGTCAGGAACGCGTCCGCGCCGATGGCGGCCGCGGCCCGCTCGGCCATATTGCTCACAACGATGGTGTGGTGGTAGGTGCCGGGTGATTTGAGTAGAAGCTGGCGCAACAGGGGGTGGGTGGGGCGGCTCAGCTCCGTCAACTGCAAGCTGGTGGTGATGCCGAACAGGTTGCCGATCACAAAATAGCCGATCAGCGCGATACTGGCCGACAGTCCGCCGTTGAGCGCGGCCATGATGCTCATCTGGATCAGGCTTTGGGTGTTGATGGTGCGAAACGGCGCGCCATAGGCCGCGATCACCAGAAAGTTGCTGATGATGATCGCCACGGCCGCCCATAGAAACGCAGTCAGCCGGTCGGCGCGCCCCAGGATGATGGATCCGATCAGCGTGCCGACGCCCAAGTAGACGATGAGCACGGGGCCGCTGGCGCCCAGATAGTGGACGAAGAGGGTCAGGAGGATGGTGAGAATGACGGCCACCCGCAGATCGATCAAGACGGTGACCAACATGCCAAAGGCGGCCATGGCATAGAGATAGGGCAGCCAGTCGTGGGGGATGACCATAAATTTGGCGCTCACCAGCCACGCCGCCAGGAGGACAGCCAGAATGGCCTGTTCTTGCAGATTATGCAGGGTGGCGGGGCGCAGACGATAGAGCAGCCCAATGGTCACGGTCAGTAAGGTCAGGGTGAAAAAGGCGGCCCGCGCGACCACCCACCAATCCCAATTCTCCTGCAGCAGGCCGATCCTGTCGATGGCCTCCACCGTCTGTTCATCCGCGATGTCGCCAGCGCGGATGATGACCTCGCCGGCCTCGATGGTGTTCGTCTGTACAGGCACCTCGTCCCGGGCCTCGTTGCGAAGGGCTTCGGTCAATTCCGGGTTGTAGAGGCTGTTGGGCTGTAGGAGCGCGCTCACCAACTCCTCGGTTACCGCGCCCGTTTCAGCATCCAGGTTGCCGGCGATCATACTGGGCACGCGCTGGCGCACCCGGCCCAACGTGCTTTCACGGATCTCCTCACGCATGGCCCGATCCAGCGAAGCCGGGACCTCGTTCACCACCTGGGACCACTGCTGGTCTGAAAGACTCAGGATTTTGGTCACCGCTTCAGGGTCCAGCTTCAAGTCTGGGATGGCCAGCAGATAGTCGGCCTGTAACTCGGGCGTGGCGTAGGGGTCCGAGCGCACGATGCTGATGAACTCCAGCACATCCCTGGCGCGGTTGACCTGCTGACGGCGGATGCGTCCTTCGGGCGCGTCGTACTGATCGGGTACCGTGTCCGCGGCCCGCTGCCTGGCCAGCTCGGTCAACACTTGACTCTCGTAAGTGATGCGACTGGGCGCGACCACGTCGTAGGGCGCAACATCGCCCGGCTCCAATTGGATTTGCCCTCCCGGCAACCCTGGCCAGGAAATCAACCCCACCATCAGGATGGCGACGGAAGCGACCATCAGCAGTGATAGCCCTGGGTTCAGCCATTTTGCCGCTTTTTTTCGCATGTTGCGCGCCATGGTCATCTCTTAAAGAACCGGGTCACGGCTCGCCGACCGAGCCCTTTCGTCGTGTGATCGACTTGACATCCGGGGGAGAGCGACCACGCCCGGCCCATTGGCCGGAACGCGCTCGCTCTCCCCCGGGAATTGCTTTTAGACGATCCCTTACTTGCTCAGGAGCCGACGCACGGTCTGGCTGACCTGCTTGCCGTTGGCGCGACCGGCCACCAGGGGCATGAGCGTCGACATGACAATGCTCATATCGCGCATGGATTTCGCGTCGACCTCAGCGATGACTGCGCGCGCCGCTTCTTCGATTTCCTCATCGCTTAGTTGCTGGGGCAGGTAGGGTTCGAGCACGGCCAGTTCGGCCCGCTCCTTGTCGGCGAGATCCGTGCGACCGGCCTGATCGTAGGCCTCGGCCGCGTCGCGACGGCGCTTGGCTTCGCGTTGGATGACGGCAGCCACCGCGTTCGCGTCCAATTCGCCCTGTCCTTCCGCCTTGCTGACCTCAGTCAGTGCAGTTTTGAGCGACCGCAACGTCAGTTTGGTCACGTCATCTTTATCGCGCATGGCCTGCTTCAGTTCGGCGTCGATTTGTTGCAGGATGTCGTTTGCTGATTGGCTCATCTGTTCTCTCGTTTCACTCGTCATTCATCAAATTCGGCCCCGACCGGCGAGCGCTGCTGGATTTGGCCGTCGAGCCATACAGTCAATTGTTTCTGATAGCGCATAAACGCGATCAGGAGTCCCGTGAGCAGAACGCCGACTAGGGTTAATTGCCACCAGTTCAGGAGCATGACGCCGCCGCCGGCCGCGGCCACCACGAACGTGGTGGGTACGCGGATAGCCAGCGTCAGCAGGAAGATGACGCTGAAACGCGCCCGAGCCAGCCCGGCCAGAAAATAGGGTAGATCACCCGTTGGCGTCAGGATCAAAATCAGCCAGACCCAGACGCTGTCACTATGGGTGACGCTCTCCCAACGGTCCAGCCGATCTCCGCCCACCAGCCGCTCGGCCAGGGGGCGGCCAAAACGCCGGGAAAGCCACATGCTCAGCATGGAGCCAATCAGCAGACCGATGGATGCCCAGACCCCGCCCCATAGGGGACCGAAGAGGAAACCGGACGCGATTTGAACCACATAGCCAGGAACCGGGGCCACCACGATCTGGACCGCGTTGAACGCGATCAGCGCCACCGGCCCCAGCCAGCCTAGCCCGGCAATGAACGCTTCCAGGGCCTGTTCGTCCGTCATGATCCGCCACAGGAACGGGCCGGTGCGCCAGAGGAGGAGGCCTGACAAAAAGAAGATCACTCCCATGATCCAGAGGCGACGACGGGGAGGCAATTGTTCAGCGGCCCACTTTGGCCCCCGATCTCGCCAGGACGATCTTGGTTCTCGGTCCAAATTCATACGGCTATTATACCGTCAGCCTCTGTCATGTCAAAGGAGGGGTTATGGAGCGACTTGCAGCTTGCCCGTCTCCGTTTTGGTAAACGGGGCTTCTATGGCTACAATTGGCCTATGTTTTTCGATCAAGCAAGAATCTATGTGAAAGCGGGCGATGGGGGAAACGGCGTTGTTTCCTTCCGTCGCGAAAAATTTGTGCCGCGTGGCGGCCCGAACGGCGGCAACGGCGGCAAGGGTGGCGACGTCTATCTCTATGTGGACGAGGGGCTGAACACCCTGTCACCCTTCAAGAACAAGGTCCACTTCCGGGCTGAACGGGGCGCGCACGGCGGCGGAGCTAACAAAACCGGCGCTAGCGGTGACGATCTGCGCATTCCCGTCCCTCCAGGCACGGTGGTGCGCGATGCAGAGAGCGGCGAGTTTATCGCCGACCTGACCCAGCCTGGCCAGGAGGCGATGGTGGTCAAGGGCGGGCGCGGCGGGCGCGGGAACGCGGCCTTCAAGTCCGCGCGCAACAAGGCGCCCCGCATCGCCGAAAACGGCGAGCCTGGCCAGGAGCGCTGGCTGGCCTTGGAATTGAAGCTGGTGGCCGATGTGGGCATCGTCGGCGCGCCCAACGCCGGCAAGTCCACCCTCCTGAGCGTGGTCAGTGCGGCCCGGCCCAAGGTCGCTGCTTACCCCTTCACCACCGTGGCCCCCAGTTTGGGCGTGGCCGAGGTGGACCATCGCCAGATCGTGCTGGCCGACATCCCCGGTCTCATGGAAGGCGCGCATGAGGGCGTGGGGCTGGGGCTGGAGTTCCTGCGCCATATCGAGCGCACGCGTGTGCTGATCCACCTGCTGGCCGGCGACAGCCCGGATCCCCTGGGCGACTTCGAGGCCATCAACCAGGAAATGACCCTCTTCAAGCCGGCCCTGGTGGACAAGCCCCAGATCGTGGTCTTCAACAAAATGGACCTGCCCATGGCCCAGGATCGCTGGCCGGAGGTGCAGGCCGCGATCGAAGAGTATGGCCTGCCGGTCATGGAGATCAGCGCGGTCACCCGCCATAATGTGCAGCAGTTGCTCTACCGGGTGCAGCAGATGCTTGACGAACTGCCGGTCGAGGCGGAAGAGCCAACAGAGGCGCTGCCAGAGCTGACGCCAGCCGAAGACGAACAGGCTTTCCGTATCCTCAAACTGGACGACGGCCTCTGGCAGGTGGAAGGCGTGGCTATCGAGCGGGCCGCGCTCATGACCAAGTGGGATTACTACGAAGCCGCCATGCGTTTCCAGCGCATCCTCGACGCCATGGGGATCAGCCAGGCCCTGCGGGATGCGGGCGTGGTCGAGGGTGACACGGTGCGTATCGCCGATGTGGAACTGGTGTGGGGCTATGACAACGCCTTCGGAGAGTAAGGGACTGGCCATGGAAGACGCCTTGACCGATCCGGCGGACTTCCCTGGCCGCATCGGTATTTTCGGCGGCACCTTCGATCCCATTCACGTGGGGCATCTGATCCTGACTGAGGAGGCTTGGTACCGGCTGGGGCTGGACCGGGTCTACCTGGTGCCTGCCGGCGATCCGCCCCACAAACGGGACCGGCGCCTGACGCCCGTGGAGCACCGGGTGCGCATGGCCGAACTGGCCACCGATGACGTGGACCACATCCGCGTCAGCCGTATCGACGCCGATCGGCCCGGCCCCCACTACACGTCGGACATGGTGCGCCTGGTTCGCCAGCGGGCGCCCTCAGGAACGGAAGTCTACTATCTCATGGGGATGGACAGCCTGCGGGACCTGCCCACCTGGCACGAGGCCGATTGGCTGGTGCGCAACTGCCGGCTGGTGGCCCTGAGCCGTCACGATGTGGAGATTGATTGGGAGCGTTTGGAGGCTGAACTGCCCGGCGTCCGCGAACAGGTCATCATCCTGGACATGCCGGAACTGGAGATCTCCAGCCATATGATCCAGTCCCGGGTGCGCGCCGGCCTGCCCATCCGCTACCAAGTGCTGCGAGAGGTTGACGCCTACATCCGGGTGCATGACCTCTATCGTACCCCGTAGGTCGGGCATCCCTGCCCGACGGCTCCGCCGATCTCACCTCTATCGCTGATCGACAACGTCTCCGACTTACGGACTGCATGCTTGGCCCTTCGCGGGTAGGCGCGGTTACAAACCGCGCGTTCTCTGGTGGACCGGTCCGTGTTGCTACAAGCAGCGTCTACTTACGCCAGGTCGCATTAGTCGGGCATCCCTGCCCGACCTACGGGCTGCACGTTTCGTTTAGCCCTTCGCCAGTCCACCGCCAGCCCGGCGAACAGGATCCCGATCCACAGCAGCAGCGCGCCGCCACTCGTTTCAAGCCCCCTACGCCAGGAATCCGATCGAAATTCGAAGACCACCGCGTGCTTGCCGGCCGTCACCGGAACGCCCCGGAAAAGGTAGTTGATGTTCAACAGTTCCACTGGCGCGCCGTCCACCCACGCCCGCCAGCCAGGGTAGTTGCTATCGCTCAGCACCAGCAGCCCCGGTTGATCCCCGCTCACGCGCACCGTCACCCGCTCCGGTGCGTAGGCGATGATCTCGGCCTCGCCCGTCGCACCCGGCGCAGGCTGCATGGACGCGGGCAACGCCCCTTCCACCACCGGCTGCGCCACGGCCTGACCGCGCCGCTCCCGGACCAGGGCCAGCGCGGCGTCCGCGTCATCGACCACGGTCCAGTCGTAGGCCATGTAGGCCCGGGGCGCAACGTCCAGGTTCTCGTAGACCTTGACGTCGCCGCTGTGGACCAGGGCGAAGCGTCCCCGGTCCGAGGGCAGGAGGGCGAGGAACATGCCCGTGCGCTCGTCGAAGAGGGTCGCGGCCTGGATAATCACGGTCAATTCTTCATTTCCACCCTCCACACGCGCCACCACCAGTTCGTCCGGCGCGAGGGGCGTGGTCAGAGGCAGCCGGACCAGGTATTCCTGCCGTCCGCCCTCCACATCCCGGTAAGCGACCTCCGCTCCCCCAGTCGCGGCCATGGGGCTGTCCAGGACACCGTCGGCGAAATCCGCGCCCGGCGCGCCGCCCGCGGTCACGGTCAGGCTCTCACGGAGCGCGCCATCCTGCACCACGTCCACGGTCGCGACCGGCCGCGTGACGTCGGCAAGCCCGGCCAGGGCTTCGTCCGTTCCGTCCACGTAGCCGATGAGGTCGATGTGGGTCGCCTCGAAGGGAAGGGGTGCGTCCACACTCACCCACTCCAGCCCAGCATCCAACCGCGCGCCGATCTGACGGTCGTAGTAGACGTCGTTATACCAGAGATCCCGCACCTTGTCGGTGATGACATACTGGACGTTGAGCAGCCCCAGCAGCCCCGCGTCCGGGACTTGGCGGATCTGCTCGCGCAGGCGGCCATCGGGCACCACCTCTTCGGCCGGTGCGAAGAGGGAGAGGGCGCGGATGTAGCGCTGTAGGGGCAGGACGCCGCCGTCAAAACCGTCCACAGCCGGGACCCGCCAGAGCAAGGGCAGGTTGGGGGCCAGGATCTCCTGGGACTTCTGGGCGATGATCAACTGCTCGAAGGCCTGCTCGTCCAGGGGCGCGTCGGGACCGTCGGCGAAGATGCGTCGGTAGTCGGCCATGTCGCCCGGGTCGAAGGTGAGTGCGCTCATGCTCAGGAAACGCCCGGCGGCCGCGGGGCCCAGCGTGGCGCGCAGGGGATCAGTGAGCAGATGGGTGGGCGCGGTGCGCAGGTCATAGACTGCTTGGGGCGCGGTCGTCTGCGCGTGGGGCATGGCCCGGGCGGCGAGGAGGAGGTCAAAAAAAATTAAAATTAAAATTAAAATTAAAGATTGAAGATTGAAGATTAGGTGGCGGGGGGATTGGGGGATTGGGAGATTGGCTGGTAGCGAAGACTGGTCAGGCGTCCAATCTTCAATCTTCAATCTTGAATTTTCAATCCACTGCACACCCACGCCGGCCAACGCCGCCGCGCCCAGCGTGTAGAGCATTATCCAGCGGGCGGGGGCGCGAAAGAGGTCGAAACCGGGGACGAGTTTGTAGAGCAGGAAGTAGGCCGGGTTCCAGCGACCGGCGGCCAGGAAGAGGCCCAGGATGGCGAAGAGCAGGCCGAATGCGCGGGCGCGACCCCGTCCTTTCCAGCCACCCAGCACAGTCAGGATCAGGCCCATTAGCCCCACGTAGGCCACGAATTCGGTGTAGCCCAAGGTGTCGAAGACCACGCTCAGATCGGCCAGGCCGTAGCTCGGCAGCAGGGTCCACAGGATGTGGAGGGGTTTGAGGCTGAAGCTGGATGCCTCGGCGTAGGAGAGTCCGCCGCTGCGCAGGCCCAGGACGCTTACCTCCAGGGTGGGCAGGAGTTGGGCCGCGCTCAGGGCCGTGCCCAGGATCACGCCGGCCGCGTAGATGGCCAGGGGCGGCCAGATCTTTGCCGCCAGCGTCCGCGGCCGCCGCCACAGGGCCGGCGAGACCAAGGGCCAGACGGTCCAGACGCCCAGGCCAAAGAGGTTGATGTAGACGGTCTGGGTGTGGCCGGCCAGGAGCATGAGCGCGGTCAGCAGGGCGAAGAGAGCGGCCGACGTCAGCAGGCTGGGCCAGATCCCGCGGCTGGCTGCGCGCGCCCGGCTAGCGCGATCGGTCGCCATCTCCAGTGTCCACGCGGCCCAGGGGAGCCAGGCCGCACCATTCATCTGGTTGATGTGGCCCAGCAGCCCGCCGTAGAAGCCGCTCCCGGCCAGGACCAGGCTGGTGACCAGCCCCGCGACCGCGCCGTAACCCCAGCGCCGCATGAGCGCGTAGCCGCCCAGCCCCAGGATCCACGTGTGCAGGGCCGCGCTCCAGTAGATCTGTTTGGTCACCGGCAGCCAGCTCAGGGGCCAGTGGAGGGGGTAGAGGACCGCCGATTGAGGGTTGGCCAGGAAGGGCGCGCCCAGGAAGATGTACGGATTCCAGAGGGGGACGCGCCCCGCGCGTACGGCCGCGGCTGCGTAGTCCCGGTACGGGTAGAAATAGTGGAGGATGTCGCCGCTGGCCAGGACCTGATTGGTGAAGAGCAGGCGCGCGTAGAGAAGGAGGACGAACGCCAGCAAGGCCAGCGCTGCCAGCAGGTGAACGACCCAGGGGATGACTCTTCTTTTGCTGCTCTGACTCGTCGCAGCCACGCGCGCCTTTCAATGGGTATTGGATGAAACACGGATAGTTGCAGACTACGAATCACGCTTCACACAATTATAGCCGAATATTCCTCGGAGGGATAACGATTTTAGTCAGTCAAGCATTATTCAAACTACGTCATGGACAATTATACTTAGGTTGGCGGCTAAATAACTCAGTGACCTTCCAGGGAGATGAATTCGATGACTTATTTACTCGCCGGTCCTTAAAAAAATCTTCCGCATGACCACCGGCTATAGCGCCGAGGACGCTCCAATCAAGGACGCGGGATCTGGCGGCAGGCAGTAATGAAACCGGACGCGGTGTGACCGGGGTCGACGCCCGCGTTCTGGGGCTAGTCATCGGTTTGGATAGAATGATGGAGATAGCGGATAAAAGAGGACAAAAAAGGTCGGTAGACCCCTCCCCCGAGGCCGGCGAACCGGCGGAGCCTACCGACTGAAAAGAATATAACATACGTTTGCCCATCCTCCAAAAACGAGTTACGGGAATTCGGGATACCTCTTCTCCCCACAGAAACACCAGTCACAGAAACCCGTCTCCAGGTTGCGCAGTTCGTAGACCGTCATCTGGCCGAAGCGGGCGCGTTTCACCCGCTCCACCGAGCGCGCGGACAACTGGTGCGCGTTATCGCGCAGGGGCGCCCAGTCCGGCTGGATGTAGAACGCGCGCGGGGTGGGATGCTTGGTCACGTCATCGGCCAGCGCGGTTGCGTTGGGAAACCAGCGCAGTTGGTAGCGCCCGGCGCGCACCTCGTCGAACAGATAGAACTGGTAGTTCCACCCCAGCTCCCGGTGATAGAGGATGGCCTCTTCCGGCGCGGCCGCCTGGATCCAGGCCACGGCCTCCCGCAGCCCATCGTACGCGCCGTGATCGCCGCCCGTGGGCGTCCGTCCCTGGGCTGCGCTCCACGCCGGGAAGAGGAGCAGGCACGCGGCCAGAATCATGGCCAGATCCCGGGGACGCGGTGAGATGTCCGCCAGCGCGATGGCCAGGGTCCAGCCGCCGAAGAGGGCCATGATCGGGGTCAGGGGCAGCAGGTAACGATCCCAGACCTGGATGTTGGTCGCTACGTGAAAGGCCAGAAAGCCGCCCGCCCACAGCAGGGTCCAACCCCAGGCGGATGGGCGTCCACGGGCTGCGTTCCGTTCATCCGCCGGAGAATGCAGCCGTCGCCAGCCGTAGAGCGCCCACAGCGCGCCCAGCCCACCCCAGACGAGCCAGCTCCCGCCCAGTTCCCAGACGAGCGCGGCCCATGCCTGCGCGCGGGCCGGCCATTCGGCTAGCGGGGCCAGGGAGAGGCCGCCGTAGTGCTGCACGCTCAGGTCCCAGGGCGAGGGCGCGACTGCCCAGCGCATGCTGTCCCAGTAGAGGATGGGCAGGACGATCAGCGCCATGCCTCCTAGGAGGTGCAATGTCAGAAACCGGGTTTTTGCCAAAAACCCGGTTTCTTGAGTGGCCCCCGGCGCGTTCACCCCGCTGGCCGCGAACCAGATCGCACCTGCGATCAGCGGCAGGTAGAGCAGCCCTTGCTGTTTGGTCATGATGGCCGCGCCCAGCCAGAGACCAGCCCAGAAGAGACGAATGCGCAGGGCCATGAGCAGGGCCAGGCTGCCGAAGAGGACCAGCATGGGATCGGTGAATGCGGTGGGCGCAAAGCTGACGGCGAAGGGGTTGAGGGCCATGGCCAGCCCGACCAGAAGTGTGGCCTGCTCCCGCCAGCGGCTTTGCACCCAGATCGTGTGCGCGGTCACTGCGACCGCGGGGATGGTCAGTGTGCTGGCGGCGATGTTGAGCCAGCGCGCGCTGGCTTCGACGGGACCAAAGAGGCGGAAGGCCGCGGCCAGCAGCCAGATGAAGAGAGGCGGTTTGTCCGGCCAGACGGTGAGAAAGAGGGGATCGCCTAGCCACGTGTGGAGCGCCCAGAAGCTGTAGATGGCCTCGTCTTCGCGGAAGGGATAGCTGTTGAGCAGGAACAGGCGCAGCGCAAAGCCCAGCAAGGTGATGAGAGCCAGGAGCAGGGCGGTCCGCCGACGGTTGGTTGATGTCCAGGTGGGGACGGTTGCAGGGTTGCTATTCGACAAAACGGTATTTGATCAGCGTCCGCACCGCGACGAAGCCATCCCGCCAGGTGATTTTCTTGCCCTCATGAAACTCGCGGCCGTTGTAGCTGATGGGCACTTCGAAAATCGAGTAGCCGCGTTTGAGGATCTTGGCCGTGATCTCCGGCTCGATCTCGAAACGGCGGCTGCGCAGCTTGATGTCGGCGATCACATCGCGGCGAAAGCACTTGTAGCACGTCTCCATGTCGGTCAACGAGGTGCCGTAGAGGATGTTGGTGATGACCGTCAGCAGCCGGTTGCCCAGTGTGTGGGTCAGGCTCATGGCAGATCGGGGGCCGCCCAGGAAACGGCTGCCGTAGATCACAGGCGCGCGGCCTTCCAGCAGCGGGACCAGCAGCTTCACATAGTCGCGCGGGTCGTACTCCAGATCCGCGTCCTGAACGACGACGATGTCGCCAGTTGCGTGGGTGAAGCCGGTGCGCAGGGCCGCGCCCTTGCCGCCGTTGCGTTCATGGTAGATAATCTGCATGTCCGGCGGCGCTTCGGCCTTCCATCGGTCCAGGATCTCACGCGTGCCGTCGGTCGAACCGTCGTCGATAATGACGATCTCGCGTTCGATGTGAATAGGTCCGTGGAGCAGCTCATTGGTCCCATCGGGGTCGACCGTCAGATCGACGTTGCGCACCCAGCGGACGATTTCCTCTAATGTGGCCCGTTCGTTGTAGACGGGCATGATAATCGAAAGTCGCACGATAAATTCTCTGTTGACCCCTTTCGTCGGCGGTTACTCGCTGACCTGGTGGGCGAGGATGATGGCTTCCGCGACCTGGCGCATGGGTTTGCGGTTGTTCATGCTCATCCGTTGGATTTTACGGAAGGCCTCGGTTTCATTGAGTCCCTGGGTGTCCATGAGAATGCCCTTGGCTCGATCGACCAACTTGCGGGTTTCCAGCGCGTCCTCCAGGCTGTCGACCTCCCGCTCCATGGCGCGGAACTCGCTGAAGCGGGCCAGGGCCACTTCGATCGCAGGCGTCAAATCACTCTCCCGGAAGGGCTTGACCAGATAGCCGGCCACGCCCGCTTTGCGCGCCCGCTGCACCAGATCCTGTTGGCTGTAGGCGCTGAGCAACAACACCGGAGCCACCCGCTCTTGGGTCAAGATCTCGGCTGCCTCGATGCCGTCCATATCAGGCATTTTGATGTCCATAATGATGATATCGGGCCGCAGTTCCCGGGCCAGGTTGACCGCGCTGCGCCCGTCCCCGACTTCACCCACCACCAAATAGCCCAGGTTGGTCAGCATCTCCCGCAGGTCCATCCGAATCAGGGATTCATCATCGGCAATGATGACACGTGTTCGCTCCACCATGATCTCCTTCGCGTGCTCTTAGGCTACTTCAAGAAAATAAATACACGTCATGTCCCCGGCACTTTCCAGCCGCACTCTGGTCAGCGCCAAACTCGTGACAAGTGCCGGGGACGTTAATTCCCAGGAAGAGCCTTAGCCAAACAACAGGCGGACGACAAATGCGCTCAACGTCGCTGGTCCACACATAGCGTTTCAACTTTTACAATTCAATCGCGCCATTGTATGCGCGAAAAATCCATCCGCCAAAATCAATAAACGATTATAGCGCCATCCACCGCGTCTCCCTAATACAGTTCGGTATAGATGGGTGATCTGTTCGTAGGTCGGGCTTTAGCCCGGTTTTGCCCCCAACCGGGCTAAAGCCCAACCTACGAACAGATCTCACTTCAGTGTGCGTTTGGGGATGGTGACCGTCGCCCGGGTCCCGCGCGCGGCGTCACCGGTGGCTTCCCCCTTGCTTCCTTCCGTTTCACTGACTTCAGGGTGGACGGCGCTGATCTCCAGGCTGCCTTTCAGGTCATCGGTGACCAGCGTATGCACGATCTGCAAGCCAAGGCTGTCACTCTGCGCCGGGTCGAAGTCCGGAGGCACGCCTGGCCCGTCATCTTCTACCTCGATACGAACTGAATCGCCCAGATCAGTCAGCCTGATGGCGATCTGTCCTTCTTTCTGCTGGCCCACCCCATGTTCCAGTGCGTTCAGCACCAATTCATTGACCACCATGGCGGTAGGCGTGGCCTGGCCGGCGGGCAGGCGGATGCTCGGCCCTTCCACCCGGACTCCAATCGCCTGATCCGGACCGGTCGCCACCTGCACCACCTGGGTTGCCACCCGCTGACAGACATCGCGGATGTTGATGGGACGATGTTCATCCTGGCTGAGGAACTCGTGGATGACCGCCATGCTGAGGACCCGGTTGACCGAATCCATGAGCGCCTGGCGGGCTTCGTTGGTCTCGCAGCGTCGAGCCTGGATGCGCAGCATGGCGGCGATGGTTTGCAGATTATTCTTGACCCGATGGTGGACTTCCTTGATGATGGCCGATTTGACGTTCAGCTCGCGTTGTTTTTGAACCGCTTCGGTGGCGTTGCGGATGAGCACGAGCACCGCCTCGACGTCATTGTTCCCACTTTGTTGATCCCCGCTGTGCCAGGGAAGATAGTTCTGCCAGTTCAGCCAGGTAGCGGGCGGCGGTTTCAGGGGGATGACTTTGCGCACCCAGATGCGTCCATCACCCGACTCGCGCCGCACTTTGTCCGCTTTGTGGGAGTGGAAGGCGCGCTCCACCAACTCTACATCCAATGGCTCCAGGGTGTCGATATGCTGAGTGCGGATCGCGCTGAGGATGCCAATAGAACGGAAGAGATTGGCCGCGCTCCCGCTCATGTAGACGATATCCCGATCGCGATTGACCAGATAGACGCCATCATACTGGCCAAAGCGCCCCAGCACGGCAGTGTCCGCCAACTCGCCCCGTAGACACATGCCCTGAAGCCAGCGCACGGCCTGTCGGAAAGCGCGATTGCGCCGGCGATGACGTTCGTGGGCCACCATATTGATCTCGAACGCCACCGCGCCGATAATGCGTTTATCCTCGGTTTGGATGGGAAAGACGTCCTGGATGATAGGCGCGCCGCTGCTGAGCACCTCCTGCTGACCACTGCCGCTATTACCGCTGCGCAGGGCGCGGAAGATCAGCGGCTGCTCCTCCGGGTGGAGGATGCGACCGGTGGCGGGCGCGCGATAGAGGGAGGGCGTGGAGTGCGGGATCACATGGCGGGCGACCAGCGCCTGATTGTCATCCAGCAGCGTGCAAAGCAGCGCATCCGCGCGACTTACATCCGCGGTGATGGGCAATCCCGCTTCGATCTGATGAAGATATTCGATATCGGCTTCGCTCAAGCCGGGGCTTTGATGTACGCGTTTGTCCATAATTGTTACAGATAAGAAGCGACGTCAATGTCGCAGGGGCAAACACGACATGTCGTCGCTTCCATGGGCAGGGAGTTCCCTGCCCTGGGGCCGGTCCCCATTGACCCGCGCCGTCTGATTGCATTCGGTTGAGACCATGACGGAAAAAGTTCATGATATCAGGCTTCATCCGTGAAAATTCGCGTTCCAATCATGGTCGCTGATATAGGCGTCTCGACTGCCCGTCAGTGTAGCAGATGGTCAAGGGGCGCGCAAGGTCGACTTATGGCGAGGGTGCGTCCCAGATTTTGGGCGAGACCCGCATCCCGGGATTCGACCACAAGGTGCACCGCCGCGAGAGATGGCTTGGTCGAACCCCGGAATGCTGCCACGTCTGGTTTCCAAAAGTTAGGACGCACCCTTATGGTGATGACGCCGGTTCATTCAAAGGGGGCGGCGCGACCACCGGCAGCGCCGCCAGTTGATCGGCGTCGGCGATGATCGTCTCCGTGAATACCCAGGCCAGACGGCCGTCGGGCAGGACGATCTGGAGCCAGGCGGTGTCGATGGATCG
Source organism: Chloroflexota bacterium (assembly GCA_024277175.1). Taxonomy (GTDB): domain Bacteria; phylum Chloroflexota; class Anaerolineae; order Caldilineales; family Caldilineaceae; genus JAJRVT01. The sequence goes on from JAJRVT010000440.1 coordinate 30,227, forward strand.
CCCGGTGGCCGGGTGCGCCGTCCCCACCGGAAGCAGCGCCAACCGTTCCGTCTCCACTGACTGGGCCCGGCGCGCGTTGACGTTGTGATCGTCCGGCACAGTGATGATGACATAGGATTGGCCGCCGACCGGGGGCTGAACCTGTGGCGTGACGGGCGTGGTCACCGGGCGGGGCGCGTGGGCGGTCACCGTCGCGGTCCCAGGCGCTGTGGGGATCGGCGCTTGGGTCGCTGTGGGCGTCGGCGTTGATGTGGGCGCGGGTGTAGGCGTCGGCGTCAATGTGGGCGCGGGCGTGGAGCTGGGCGTCAGCGTTGGCAGTTGGATCACGAGTACGGTTGGCGTGGCGGTCGACGTAGCCGTTGGCGTGGGGGCGTCCGTGGGGGCGAATGTTGACGTAGCCGTTGGCGCAGGCGTGGGGGGGGGCGTCGCGATCGGCGCCTGCGTGGGGGCGGCGGTCGGCGTTGGCGTCGGGCTTGGCTCCGAAATGGGGGAGGCGGTGAGGGCGGGCGCAGGCGTGGCCGGCGCTTTCTGGCCAGCTTCGGCCGTAACGGGCGATGTGATCGGCGCGCGGGCCGCGATGTTTACGTTTGATGAAGGTTCGCCAGGCCAGATTTCTATGACGTAAGGCGGGTCATCACCGAACCATTTGCGATAGAGCGCGCTATAGGAGCCGTCCGCGGCCATCTCCTGCAGGGTGAAGTTCACCAGATTCCGGAAATCAGCGTCATAGTTGGGGACGCCGATGCCGTATGGTTCTTCGGTGAAGCGGTCGCCCGCCAGGCGCAGGCCGGGGTTCTCCATCGCGAAACGGGAAAGAGCGACGTTGTCGGTCGTCAACACATCCACTTGCCCGGCTTTGAGCGCCTCCAGTGCGGAGGGATATTCCTGGAAGGGGAGCACCTCGATCCCTATGCCCATCTCATTGGCCTTGGCCTGGATGTTGTCGATAGAGGTGGAGCCATCGATGGCGGCCACCATCTTCCCGTCCAGGTTTTCCAAGCTTTCGATGTCGCTCTCCGTGCGCACCAGCAGGCTTTGACCGTCCAGGAAGTAGGTCTGGCTGAAGTCGATCAGATCGTCCCGTTCTTGCTTATGGGTCATGGAAGCGATGGCCAGATCGATCTGACCCGACGCCAGCACGGGGATGCGCGTGTCCGAGGTGACCCGCACCAACTCCACGGCGTCGGGATCGCCAAGCCAGCGGGCGGCGAATTCGCGGGCGATGTCCACATCGAAGCCCACGACCGCACCTTCGTCGTCCACAAAACCGAAGGGCGCAAAATCGTACTTGACGCCGGCCAACAGCTTACCCCGGCTGAGGATCTCGTCTATGCGCGGGGTCGCGGGCGGCTCGAACGTGGTCGGCGAGCTGTACAGGTCATAGGGCCATTCCCCGGGCATGATACGTACGGCGTAGGGCTCGTCATCGGGAAACCAGCGGGCGTAGATCTCGTCATAGACGCCGCTGGTTTTCAGCGCCTGGAGGGTGAAATCGACCAGATTGCGGAAATAGGAATCACCCTTGGAAACGCCCATGCCGTATGGCTCCTGGGTGAAACGTGGACCCGCCACTGTCAGATCGGGGTTCTCCTGGGCGGCCTGGAGGAGAAAGACGCTGTCCGTGGTCAGGGCGTCCACCTGGCCGGCATTGAGCGCAGCTAAGGCCGGCGGGTACTCCTGGAAAGGCAGGATGTCCAGGGCGACGCCATTGGTTTCGGCATAGGCGTGAATCTGGTCGATGGAGGTGGATCCCTGGATCGCGGCCACGGTTTTGCCGTTCAGATCTGTGACGCCCTCGATCCCTGAATCCGCGCGCACCAGCAAACTCTGGCCGTCCAGGAAGTAGGTCTGGCTGAAATCGATCAGGGCATCCCGCTCCTTCTTGTGGGTCATGGAGGCAGCGACCAGATCGACCTCGCCCGCAACCAGCTTCTGGATGCGGTCCGACGAGGTCACCGGAACGAACTGAACGTCAACGCCCCACAGGTCCGCCATGGCCCGCACCAGGTCCACATCAAAGCCCGCGATATCGCCTTTCTCATCCACGAAGCCAAAGGGCCTGAAATCGTATTTGACGCCGGCGATGAGCGCGCCCCGATCCCGGATGTGCTGGATGGTCGATACAGGCGTCGTCGTCTCTGAATCAGGGCTGGCGGTGGGGACGGCGGTTGGATCGGTTTCCTGGCGCGCAGGGGCCGCGATCAATGGCGCCGCATTCGCCTGTGCCAGGGTCGCGAGCAGTGCGACGACGACAATCGCGGCCAGGATGAGACGACTCAAACGATGAATATGAAAAAGACGGGCGAGATCGCGGCAGGGGATGTTCAGGTTGGGTGTTGGAAGTTCAGTGCGTTTCATGCCGGTTAGGTTGCCATTTTTCGTTGTGTTTTTTATGGCAGACCGTGGACTGAGCGGGGCAAAACGGATTTTCTAAAAAATCAGCGAAAATCCGCCCGATCTGCGTTTACATTGCGTCGAAACAAGTCGCGCGGAGAACCGCAAAGGTCACGCAGAGAGCCGCAGAAGGACCAGGGAGAAAAATTCAAACTTCGTAGGCCTGCAATCAATTACCCTCTCTCAAACTTCCGGGGATCTCTGCGTGACCCTGTGTAGCTGCTCAATCTATGATCTGTCACATTTTATCGCGTCCAGTCGATGTGTGGTTCGTTTAACTCGGCCACTAACTGGGGGTCGGGGGCGCTGTCGCGTAACGTCCACAGGTAGAGAATGGGGGGCTGGCCGGCCAGATTGCCGGTGACGTACGCCAGATAAACGCCGTCAGGCGACCATGCGTAGTCGACCACATCAGCCGGCGCCCGCGGATGCAGCGCCCCACTGGCCACATCCACCACCCAAAGGCTCGAACCGGTCTGGCCGCCCCCTGGGCCAGCCAGGAAGGCGATCCGCTCGTCATCTGGCGACCAGGCCAGCGCATGGGCTGGGCCGGTCGTCAGCGCGCGCACCATGGCGCCATCGCCATCGAGAAGAAGGATCCCTTCGTCGGACGCGACGGCGACGCGCGTCCCATTAGAGGACCAGACCGCTGATCGCCCTTCCTGTCCACTGAAGGGATGCAGACCACCGGTTTCGATATCGGCCAGATAGATCGGGTGTGCGTTCTCTTCGGCCAGGACGAGCAGCAAGCGTTTGCTGTCAGGGTTCCAGTCGAACCCGGCGACCGATGCGTTTCCGGGTTGGAACGAGCGCCGGTTTTGGTCGTCATTGACCGTGACCGCCTGCAAATTATTATGGCCGTCCCGGGTTTCGATGTAGGCTATCATCGCGCCATCGGGTGACCAAGCCAAAGCAGATTTGGGGGCTTCGCTGTTCGTCAAGCGCCGCGGCCAGGAGAGGAGGGGGCTGGTGATATAGATCTGCCCGTCCTGGGCGTCGATATAGGCCAGTTGGTTGCCGGTGGGTCCCCAGACGGCGCTTAGACCAGGGACGTCAAGTTTTTGTTGGTCCCCGCCGTCAGGGTCCGCGCTGTAGAGGACCGGGCGATGGTCATCGTAAACCGCGAAGGCCAGCCGGTTGGGCGTCGGCTCGAACAATGGCGCGGCTGCGGTTGGCGACAACTGCCGCCCCAGGGAACGGGTCCAGGCCCCGATGGAGGGACTCGCCCACAGGGCGATCAAGATCACGATCAGAATTGCGACGCCCCAGGTCAATCGCGCGGGGCTCAGGATGGAGGGCAGCGCGACCGGCTCTCGCTCCTCGACCGCGGTCACTGAGAGCGGGATGCGCGCCATGGCTTCGTCCAGGTGTACGGCGATCCAGCCGTTGTAGGACAAACCCAGATCCAGCAGCCGGGTGTCCACGGCCACGTCGACTTCCATGGGCATGGGGTTGTCCGGGTCGACGCGGCGGCCGGTGACGATGCGAAACCATTCATGCCCTTCGCTGAAGGAAAAATTCAGACGGTCGGCTGGCCCGCCCACGTTGTCGACCTGGAACGTCTGCAGCGCACGCTCCCCCCAGATCACTTGGCCAAAGTCGAGTTGAGCGGGCGTGATCACCAACTTTGGCGGGATGCGTTCCTCTTCTTCCAGGCGGAGCAGGTGATTGTAGGCGCGGTTAATCTTCTTCAGCTTCTCTTCCGCATAGTCTTTATCCCGCGCACTCTTGAACCGGTCCGGGTGATAGATGCGCACCAGAAGTCGGTATTGAGTCTTGATCTGCTCCGGCGTTGCGTCGGGCGTCAAATCCAGCGTTTTGAGACATTCGTACTTCGTTGGTTCTGAATCCAGAATGGACACGCTCTGCTCCGATGATACTCACAACAATGTAATGTGCAGTAGGTGCGACTTGTAGCCGCACATTTTTGCTGGGCCAGATCGTGCGGCTGCAAGCTGCACCTGGTATCTTATAGATGAGGCAAGAAGAGGCCGAGCCGCACCTGAAGATGAATCGAACTTGCTTCGTAGATAGGTCCATCTTGCCTCATTTCACCAAACTGGATACGCTTACTGGAGACATA
>JAJRVT010000033.1 GCA_024277175.1 Chloroflexota bacterium
CCTCGCCGTAGGTCAGCAGCGCGCCCACGTCCTCGGGCACTTCCACACTCATGTTGGTGGGTGAGTCGACCAGGTCCATGGCCTGGGCGGTTTGCACCTCCTGGGAGATGAGGAAGTCGATGTACTTGTGGGCCAGGTCGCGCTTCTCGGGGCCGGCCACGATGCTGACCACGCTGGGGGCAGCGGGGATGCCCTCCACCGGGAAGGCGCGCTCCAGGGGCAGGCCGGTCTCGAGCAGGTTGCCGATGGCGAAGCTGGAGTAGGGGGCCAGCCAGACTTCCTCCTGCTGCACCAGGCTGGTCAGTTCGGAGCTGCGGCGATAGGTGGTGACCAGTTGGTCGGCCAGATCGGGCAGCCGCTCCCAGGCCGGTTCGGTGTTGTCGATATCGCCGCCGAAAGCCTTGGCCAGCATGACGATGGTGGCCGGGCCGTTGGTGGTGGCGATGTCAGGCACGGTCACATAGCCCTTGACGTCCTCCCGCAACAGATCCGCCCACGAGGTGACCGGCTCCGTCACCTTATCCGAGCGATAGATGAGCAGGTAGCTGTTGATGGCGTAGCCCACGCCGGCGTTGCCGCCCAGGGGATCCTTGGCCCAGTCATAGAGCTGATCGTAGTTGCTCAGCAGGCTGGGATCGACAGGCTGAAGCAGTCCCTCTTCCATGGCCCGGAAGGTGAACGGCCCCGCGAAGTGGACCACATCCACGTTAGGATTGTCCTTGCGCGCGATCAGCTTGGTGAGCCGGTCCGAGTTGTTGCCGGTTTCGTAGACGATCTTGACGTTGTACTTTTCCTCGAAGGGTTTGGTCAGGTTCTTGTCGATCAGGTCCTGGTTGTAGCCCCAGGTGGAGACGACCAGTTCCTGGGGTGCGCCGCTGTCCGCGGGAGCCGCCTCTTCGGCCGCGGCCGGGGCTTCCGATTCCGCCGGCGCGGGCGCAGCCACGCAGCCCGCCCCAATCAGGGCGATAACGAGTAGCAATGAGAAGAGAAAAAACCGTGTGCGCATGGAGAGCCTCCCTGAATTTTGTGAGGGGGATGGAGCAAATGGATGGACAAAATTGCAGTCCGCGAGAATTATACCATGGAATTGGGAATCAAGGGAGATGGATTTAGGGCTATTTAAGAACGCGATAAAACGCGGATTGAGCGGTTATATGGATGATTGTCATCCCTTCTCAATGCATCTCGACATCGCAGACGCCGATCCCGCTGCGCAGGTAATTGAATTGGACGTTGGGGTGGTTGACCAGCAGGGACATGGGCACGGACGTGTCAACGATGTGCTGGGAGATCATGAGCGCGGTCAGTCGGATGCCGAAGGGGTTGTCGTGGAAGCCGGGATGCCAGATGGAGACCTTCTCGGCCTTCCACGTCTCCACCGGCCCCACGGTGACGGCCTGGCTGGGCACGTTCTGCACCGTCCCTCCGCCGGAGGTGCGGGCGTTCTGGATCAGGGTGATGGGGTGAAGATCGACCACGCGCGTGGCCAGTTTGCGGTACGCTGAGGGCGGCGGCGGGTTGTCCGCGTACGCGCCCTCGCGCCGGGGCGGGTCGTTGAAGGCCCAATGCTTGACCTCGCCCTGCCCCCCCTGCATGACCACGCAGCGGGCTTGCTCCCAGCTTGCCCGGTATGCAACGCCGTCGGCCGTGGGGAAGTGGATATTTTCTGGCGGCATGGCCAGTTTCGGGCGGATGCGGTTGAAGCACAATTCCATGTCGGCCCTGGCAAAGCTGAGGGGAAAGTCTGTGGAGACCTCTTTGCCGTCGATGACCCACTCATCCATGCCCCAGAAGTGGCAATGTCGGAGGGGGATCTCCAGTTCGTTGACGAGCCGGGCGACCAAGGGCAGTTGCTCGGTGGGGCCGATGGGGCCGCAGACGCCGGCCGGGGCCTCCTCGGTGGCCTGGAGCCAGGCCGTCACATATTCCAGGGCCTCGGCCAGGTAGAACTCCTCGATGGTGTCATAGAATTTGACGGCGAACCCCTCCAGGCTCAGCCCCAGCAGGTCATCCGCGGTCAGGCGGGCGGCATCGTCCAGGATCGCCCGGTCCAGGGTGGTGTAGTCCCACCAGTCGGGGGCGACTTTGCTCAGTGATCTCATGTTGGCTCCTTTCAGGTTGGCCGTTATGCTATGGTTAGAAGATCGGCGGCGTGATGACCGAGAGATAGCGGACGGTTTTATCTCCCTTGGCCGCGATCCGCCGCAAAGTCGCCCCTTCGAAGTAGATGGCGTCCCCCTCCTCCAACTCGCAGGTCTCGCATTCCACTCGAATCTCCAGCTTGCCAGAGAGGACGAAGATGAATTCTTCTGTGTGGTGATGGTGAACCAGGGGAATTTCGCCTTCCCGGGGATCCAACTCGGCCAGCAGCACCTCCATCTTACGGTTGACGTCCGGGGTCAGCAACTCATAGCTGATGTCGCTGGGCAGGGTGATCTTGCGGCGCTCGCTGCGACGCACCACGGGCTTGGGTTGGTCTGGCTCCAGCAAAAAATAGAAGATGGGCACGTCCAGGGCTTTGCTGATCTTGCGCAGGGATTCGATGGAGGGGGAGGCCAGGTCCCGCTCCACCTGGCTCAGGAAGCTGGCGGTCAGGCCCACCTCTTTGGCCAGTTCGCGCAGGCTCATGCCCAACTCTTGACGACGCTCTTTGATATGCTTGCCAAGCTCCATGGGACCGCGCTCCTGTCGGATGAAGGTTGGGAACGCGGATTTTACCGGATGGAGCCGGATTTTCACGGATTTTTCAAAAAATCTGTGAAAATCCATTTTTATCAGCGCCAATCCGCGTTCCAATAGAACCCACCTGAATAGATGTCCCCAGTCTAACAACAGACGCGCCCGCCGTCAAGCATTCATTCACAGAAAGGACGTTTCGTTAAATCACGCTTGATTTTAGCACGAGAATATGATAGGTTGTCGTGTGTAAATCACAACGATTCGTCAGCATAGTCAAGGAGCGTTCTATGGCCCAGCGTATGGCCCTGTACATGCAGGACAAACACCCCATTCAATACGAGATCGAGATGGTGAAGTACGCCGAAGAGCGGGGCTTTTCCGAGATCTGGCAGGCGGACACCCGGCTGGCCCGGGATTGCGTGGTGATGATGGGCGCGTTCCTGGCCAACACCAAACGCATCCGGGTGGGCTCGGGCGTGCTGCCCATCTGGACCCGCAACCCCGCGGTCATCGCCGCGTCCTGGAGCACCATGTGGGAGCTGGCCGGCAAGGCGGACGGCCGCGGCCGGGTCATGCTGGGGCTGGGCGCGTGGTGGGAGCCCATCGCCTCCCGGGTGGGTGTGAAGCGCAAGCGCCCCTTGCAGGCCATGCGCGAGAACGTGGAAGCCATCCGCGCCCTCTTCACCATGGAAGAGGTCACCTACCACGGCGATTTCGTCCACCTGGACCAGGTGAAGCTGGACGTGGCCTTTGGGGATACATCGCCCCGGGACATCCCCATCTACATCGGGGCCACCGGGCCGAAGATGCTGCAACTGGCCGGCGAGATCTGCGACGGCGTGGTGCTCAACTACGTGGTCTCGGTGGACTACATCCGCAACGCGGTGGAGCTGGTGCGCCAGGGCGCGGAGCGGGCAGGCAAGAGCCTGGACGACGTGGACCGGCCCGAACTGCTGGTCTGCTGCCTGTCGGACGACGATCCCAGGGCGGCCATGATGGAGGGC
>JAJRVT010000034.1 GCA_024277175.1 Chloroflexota bacterium
CCATGAAATAGTTGACGTTGGTATGGCGCTCCACGTAGGTGGTCATCTCCGCGGCCATGCGCGCCAAGGTCCCCAGGGGATCCACCCACATGGCGGGCCAGAGGAGGACGAAGGTGGCGGTCGCGATCACGCCCCAGAGGACGAAGCCAGAAACCAGGTTTCTCCCGGAAACCTGGTTTCTTTCACGATCGCGCCGCTCCCGCCACCAGGCCAGCGTGATGAGAACCGCGCCCGTGGGGACCAGGAAGATGGCCGGCGTCTTAGTCAGCCAGGCCAGCCCCATGACCAGACCGGAGGCGATCAAATAGCGCCCTGCGCGGCCGGCGTAGAGCCAAGCCAGGAAGAGGAGCAGGGCCAGAAAGATAAGGCTGGACGACAGCCCGTCCGGGTGAAGCTGGCGGGAGAGGGCCACGTAGAAGGGTGACCAGGCGATGTAGAGGGCGCCGAAGATCGCGATCAGTTCGCCAAAGAGACGGCGCAGCGGAAAGTAGGATACGGCCACGGCCAGAGCCACGCCCAGGACCACCCACCAGCGTCCGGCAGCCAGCAGGTCCAGCGGGTCCACGCCGGCTTCTTCGGTGAGCCAGGCTTCGATGTATTCCCGATCCCAGGCGAACTGGCCGGGCGCGTCCTGGGCGTATTCGGGATAGCGGGTGAGGAAACCCAGGGTCCCGGCCCACATGACGGTCACGCCGGGATGTTCGCGCTGGAAGGTGTTGGCCCAGTCCTCCTGGCTCATGGCCTGGTAGAAATTGGCCGAGCGGGCCAGCCACTTGCGCTCGTCGATGGTGACGAACTTGTCCAGCGCCACGGCCCGCGGAACCCAGGCGGCCAGGAAGAGCGCCAGCAGGAGCAGGCTGGTGCGCAGCGCGTGGCGCTGATTCCCGCCGGCCGCGCGTTCGGGAACGTTCATGGCGGGGCTTACTCCTCACCGACGCGGATGTCGGTCAGGTGCACTTGGGTGTCCACGGGGTCGCCGTTCTCGTCCAGCACCGGCAGCCGCTCCAGGGTGTCCTCCAGATAGAGGCCGGTGTAGAGGGGATAGAGACCGTCGGGCGCGCCATCCAGCACAGGCACCTGATAGTTGTCGGTGATCAGTTCGCCCGGGTCCCAGCGCCAGGTCTCGCGTGAATCGCAGACGGGGTAGCCGTCCCGCTGGGCCACCATGCCACTGTCCCCATAGAAGGCCTGGTTGAAGACCTTGTAGGACTTGTCCAGGGGTTTCTGGGCCCGCCAGTAGAGGGTCAGATCGATGACGTCGCCCGGACGCAGGGGGGTCTCGTAGGAGATGTCATAGCCTTCCAGCCAGATTTCATCGCCAAAGTTGACGTGCAGCGGGTTGCCGATCTCCTGGTTCACCGCGGGGTAAGTCAGCGGGAAGTCGGGCGAGGACTGGGCGTCGAAATAGGGCGCGTATTCGTCCAGGCGGAAGCGGGGCAGATTCTCCGTGGGTGCGCCGGTCGGGTCCTCCAGGTTCACGCCCGTGCGTTTGTAGATGACCATGCGATCGGCGTCGTTGACCTCCACCACGCCCCACTTTTCGAAGCCCTGGCGCAGGTAGTGCTCCATCTTCAACTGGTCGCCATTGTTCCACGGCTCCAGGTTGTCGATCTCGAAGAACCAGTCGGCCGTGCGCCCGCAGCGGCGCTCGCCCCGGGTGTACCAGGCCGGCACCCAGGCCTCCTTCTCGTTGGTCTCGAAATCGCCCTGGATGACGCCCTCCTCATAGAGCGCGCCGGCCACCTTCCAGCCATTGGCCAGGGGAAAGCCGAAAAGCGCGCGATTGTCCGGCTCGTCATAGGGAACCCAATAGCCGGGGGGATGCCAATCGTCCCAGGTGCGCAGAACCTCGGGCGTGTTCTGGATGAAGTACCACCAGGCGTAGGAGCCGAAGAGCGCGACCAAAAGCGCGGCCACGGCCACGCCGACCGCGGTCGCGGTTCGCCTGCCCGCCCATTCGTCGAGCCCCTGCCACAGCCGCGCCAGCGCCCAGCCGATCAGCAGCATCCAGGGGACGAAGAAGGTGTAGACGTGGGTGCGGGGCTTCTGGGTGAAGAAGATGGCCAGGAGCATGACTGCGCCGAACCAGAGCCAGAGCATGCGCTCCTCGGCTTGGATCTTGGGCATGAAGACGGCCAGGCCGATGAAAACGGCGAACGGAACCACCATGAAGTCCACGCCGCCAAAACGCAGCCACTCCGGGTTGACGAAGGTGACGGCCATCATCGCGGTCGCCAGCAGGGTCAGGGCCGCGGCCCAGCGTTTGCCGATCCCCTGGCGGTAGGCGTAGTAGAGGGCCAACAGGGTCAGGGCGATGAGCAGCAGCACGTAATAGGTGGTGCTATAGACGGTGGTGCGCAGGAAAAAGTCGGCCAGATTGTTGTACGGGAAAGAGCCGCCGATGCGCCGGTCGGTCAGATAGGTGTAGGTGGCCTGAAAATGGGGGTTGGTGATAAAGGGAATGTAAAAGCTGGCCAGCATGGCGCCGCCGGCCAGCGCGGCGATGAGCGCGCCCTTGAACAGATCCAGCCAGGGGACGCTCCGCTGCCAGAGGATCACGCCCAGCAGGAAGAGGGCCGGCAACGCGGCCAGTGTGGCCTCGTAGTGGGAGAGCAGGCCCGTGGCCAGCAGGATCGCAGCCAGGGTCAGGTAGCGGGTCAGTTCCCTGGGTTTGCAGAGCAATCGGTAGAGGATCAGCACGACCAGGGTGGTGGTGAGAAAGACCACGCTCTGATATTGGACGATACGCGAGAAGCCGATGAAATAGCCGTCCACGGCCAGGAACATGGCCGCGCCCCAGCCCACCAGGGGACTGGCCAGCCGCCAGCCCAGGAGAAAGACCGCGAACAGGCCGGCCAGGTTGGCGATGGTGAAGGGCAGGCGCGCGCTGGTCTCGGTGAGATGGCCGGTGAGGGAGTAGACGGCCGTGGGCAGGAGGATCTCAGTCGGCCCCTTCTTGTGGATCAGCAGCACGTCGTCGTAGCCCTGGATCACGGCCGCGGCCCGCAGCGCGGCGCGGGCCTCGTCGCCCTGATATTCGGCATAGCCCAGATTGGTGAAGCGCAAGAATCCTCCCACCAGGAGCAACGCCAGCGCGCTGGCGACAAACCAGCCCCGCCACTCAGCCAACGCGCCCAGGTCCGGGAAAAGACAGGCGTCAGAAATCGTATTCGGCGATCGTCCCTGATGGACAAAGCGAACCGACTGCCACACGATCAGCCCCGCCAGAAGGAGCAAGATCCCATCGAAAGCGACCAGCGTCTGCCAGCGGGCCAGCGGGCCGGGCAGGAAGCTCAGCCCCAGCATGACCATGATGGTGACCCCGTAGCCGGCCGCGATGGCGTAGAGAATGCGCTCCCAGCGTGTGGGCGGCGCTTCGCCCCGGCCCACCGGCGCCTCGGAAAGGAGCGCGCCCGGCAGCAGCCCTGTCAACGCGATGGCGGCCAGGGCCTGGATCAGGTGTGGGACGGGGATAAAGAGCAATAGGTGGGCCAGCGCGGCCACACCCAGAACGCTCACTAGAAACCAACGGGTTGATTTGCTCATAACAAAAAAGGAGGAGGCTGCCCCTGGTAGAGGAGGTCAACCTCCGATCTATACTAGCGTCGTTCGCCATGTAACAGTCTGACGCAGAGACGCAAAGGCGCAGAGGAACGCAGAGAATATCTGGGACAGCATTACCTTCCAGAAAGATTTTCAGGGTCGGCAGGTGAACGATTCCCATCTTTCTGGAAGCTCCTGTCACTCTTCACAGTCCCATTCCGCGGGACCAGTTGCGAAGGCGGCGGCAAGAAATCCCTCACCCGTGCAACCTCACCGACAGGCTCATCACCGTACTCTGTTTGTTTATTCACCATATGCCCTCCACGCTTTACGTCTTCACGCCTTACGGACCACGCCGTCTTCTACAACCTCGCGCACATAATAGATAGGCTTATCCTGGCTCTCATAGTACGTGCGCGTGATCATCTCCCCCAGCAGGCCCATGGTGATCAGTTGGACGCCGATGACGACCAGGAGCACGGCCAGCAGCAGGAGCGGGCGCGAGCCGATGTCCCGGTGAAAGGCGAACTTGACGAAGGTGAGGTAGATCCCCAGCAGTACGCCGAGCCCCGCCGAGATCAGGCCCATGCCGCCGAAGACCTGGATGGGCCGGGTGGCGTATGATCCCAGAAACCAGACGGTGATCAGGTCCAGCACGACCCGCACCGTGCGTCCGATGCCGTACTTGGACGTCCCAAACTGGCGTGCGTGGTGATCCACCGGCACCTCGGTCACCGTTCCCCCCACCTGGCTGGCTAACGCCGGAATGAAGCGGTGCAGTTCCCCGTAAAGATGTACATGCTTGAGCACATCGCGCCGGTAGGCCTTGAGCGAGCAGCCGTAGTCGTGGAGCTTGACGTCGGTCACGTTGGAGATCATGTGGTTGGCGATCATGGAGGGCAGCTTGCGATCCCAGTAGCGGTCCTGGCGGTTTTTGCGCCAGCCGCTGACGATGTCATAGCCCTCGTCGATCTTGGCCATGAGCAGGGGAATGTCTTTGGGATCGTTCTGCAGGTCCGCGTCCAGGGTGATGATCACATCGCCCACTGCCGCGTCGAAACCGGCCGAAAACGCCGGCGTCTGGCCAAAATTGCGTCGCAGACGGATGACCTTCATGTGGTGATCCTGGGCGGCCTGCGCGGCTAGCAAGTTGTAGCTATTGTCGCTGGAGCCGTCGTCCACGATGATGATCTCGTAAGGC
>JAJRVT010000035.1 GCA_024277175.1 Chloroflexota bacterium
CGGTGGCAGCCAAGGTGCTGGCCATCGTGGCCGAGAAGACCGGCTACCCGGAGGACATGCTCGATCTGGACCTGGACATGGAGGCTGACCTGGGCATCGACACCGTCAAGCAGGCCGAGACCTTCGCCGCCATCCGCGAGGAGTTCGACATCCCCCTGCGCGAGGACCTGAGTTTGCGCGACTACCCCACCCTGGAAAGCGTCATCGGCTTCGTGCACGCGATGCGGCCTGACCTGGACGAAGGGCCAACGACCAAGGACGAAGGACCAACGCCTGTCGCAGCGGCCGGCGATAGTCGTTCGTCGTTGGTCGTTCGTCCTTCTCCGTTCGTCCTTGAAGACGCGGACAAGATGCCGCGGCGGGTCCCCACGCCGCTGCTGCGCCCGGGCATCGACCTCTGCAAACCCACGGGCGTGCGCCTGGATGAGGCCAGCCGGGTGGTGGTGATGATGGATCAGGGGGGCGTGGGCAGGGCCCTGGTCAACCGGCTGGAGAAGCGGGGCGTGGCCGCGCTGACGCTGGAGCCGGGCGTGGATGACGAGACCCTGGACGCGCAACTGGCCGCCTGGCTGAAGGAAGGTCCCGTCCAGGGCGTCTACTGGCTGGCGGCCCTGGACGCGGAGCCGCGCCTGACTGAGATGACGTTGGAGCAGTGGCGGGAGCAGAACCGGCGGCGGGTGAAGAGCCTCTACCACACCATGCGCGCCCTTTATGACAGCGTAGCCGGGCCGAATACGTTCCTGGTCTCGGCTACCAAGCTGGGCGGGTTGCATGGCTATGACGAGGCCGGCGCGACCGCTCCCCTGGGCGGCGCGGTGACCGGTTTCACCAAAGCCTATAACGTGGAGCAGAGCCTGCGGGAGGCGGGCAAGGGCGTGCTGGTCAAGGCCGTGGATTTGGAGCCGGGGCGCAAGACCGCAGAGCCGGCCGACCGATTGATCGCCGAGACCCTCTTCGACCCAGGCGTCGTCGAGGTGGGCTACCGGGACGGCCTCCGTTACAGCATCACCCTGACCGAGCAGCCGGCCCGGGACGGCCAGCCGGGCATGCGCCTGGACAAGGATACCGTCTTCGTGGTCACGGGCGCGGCCGGCGGCATCACCAGCGCCATCGTCACCGACCTGGCCGCGGCCAGCCGGGGCGTCTTCTACCTGCTCGACCTGGTGGAAGCGCCGCCCCGGGACGACGCCAATGTGCTGCTCTTCCGGGAAGACAAGGAGGCGCTCAAGCGTAAGCTCATCGACGAGGCCAGGGCGCGAGGCGGACGCCCCACGCCCGTGGCCATTGAGAAGCAGATGATGGCCATCGAACGGAGCGAGGCCGCGCTGCGGGCCATCGAATCGGTGGAGGCCGCGGGCGGCGTGGTCCACTACCACAGCGTCAACCTGCTGGACGGTGACGCGGTGGCCGCGATCGTGGATGAGATCCGCCGGGAGCAGGGGCGCATGGACGTGCTACTCCACGCCGGCGGCCTGCTCATCGACCGCACCCTGCCCAACAAGGAGCCGGAGCAGTTCAGCCTGGTCTTCGACGTCAAGGCCGATGGCTTCTTCAACCTGCTCCACGCGGCCGGCGATATGCCCATGGGCGCGACTGTGGTCTTCAGCTCGGTGGCCGGCCGCTTCGGCAACAACGGCCAGAGCGACTACAGCGCGGCCAACGATCTGCTCTGCAAGATCACCAGCAACATGCGCCGCTGGCGGCCGGAGACCCGGGCCATCGCCATCGACTGGACGGCCTGGGGCGAGATCGGCATGGCCGCGCGAGGCTCCGTGCCCACGGTCATGGCCGCGCTGGGCATCGACATGCTGCCGCCCGAATCGGGCGTGCCCACCATCCGCCGGGAATTGACCTGCGGCGGGACCCGGGGCGAGATCGTGGTGGCCGGCCGGCTGGGCGCGTGGATGGAGGACGCGGACCCTACAGGCGGGCTGGACATGGCCAAGGCCAACGCCCTGCTGGCTGAACGCGACCAGCCCCTGGTCATGGTGGGCCAGATCCAGGCGGCTAAACTCTACGGCGGCCTCATCGCGGAGACCACCCTGGACCCGACCGAGCAGCCCTTCCTCCACGACCACCAGGTGGAGCCGGAGACGCCCTGGCTGCCCGGCGTCATGGGGGCCGAGGGGCTGGCCGAGCTGGCCATCGCCCTGGCCCCGGGCTACCGGGTGATGGCTATCGAAGAACAGGAGAACCTGGGTGCGCTTAAGTTCCACCGGGGCGAGCCCAAGACCCTGCGCCTGAGCATGGTCACCACCACCCGCGGGGACGGAGACCTGGTGGCCCAGGGACGCATCCAGTCCCTCTTCCAGCCTGCCAAGGAAGGGCTGCCGGTCCAGATCAAAGACCACTTCACGGCCACCGTGCGCCTGAGCAAGGCCGACGCACCGGACCCGCCGACTGTGGACTTCACGCCGCCGGCTGAAGCTGACATGCCGATTGACGCCGGGGAGGTGTACGGTGTATTCTTTCATGGCCCCGCGTACCAGGTGATCGAGCGGGCGCGTGTGGCGGGCGACGCCGCGGTGGCGCTCATGGCCGCGAACCTGCCGCCCAACGCCAACCCGGCCAACGCGGCCTCCATCGTGGCCCCGCGCGCGATGGAGCACCTGGTCCAGACCGCGGCCCTGTGGAGCGTCAAGACCAAGGGCGCGTTGGCCCTGCCCGCTGGCTTCGACCAGGTGGTCCTTTACCGTCATCCTCGCGAGGCTTCCGGCCGGCTCTACGCTTTGGTGGAGACCCACAACGACGGCGAAACCTTCGACGCCCGGCTGGTGGACGAGACGGGCGCGGTCTATGTGGAACTGCGAGGGTATCGGACGGTTGCGATGACAAGATGACGGCGATCCGCTGGTTGATTCAATCGAGAGAAGATGCACCAGATGCCTCAGAGACGTGGCTGAGTCCGGGGGAGATGGCGCGGCTGGCGGGGTTGACGGTGGAGAAGCGGCGGGCGGATTGGCGGCTGGGGCGGTGGACGGCCAAGCGGCTGCTCCAGTCCGTGCTGGCCGAGGCGGGCCAGGCTCCGCCCCCGCTGGCGTCGATTGTGATCGACAACGACCCGGACGGCGCGCCCTTCGCGGCCCAGGTCACGGAGGGGGGCGACCTGTGGCGGCTGCCCGTAAGCCTCTCCATCAGCCACAGCCACGGCCTGGCCCTGTGCGCGTCCGCGGATTTGCGGCGGCTCCCAGGCGTGGCCGTGGGCGCGGACGTGGAGTGGGTGGAACCGCGGTCGCCATCATTTGTGAATGATTTCTTTGCGCCGGCGGAGATCGAGTTGCTGGCGCGGGTGGAGGGAGAACAGAAACCGAGTTTTTCTGAAAAACCCGGTTTCTTGGCCTGCACCGACTACGATTGCCTGGCCACCCTCATCTGGAGCGGGAAGGAGGCCACGCTCAAGGCGTTGCGTTCCGGCCTGCGCGTCGACACCCGTGCGGTGATCTGCCTGATCGAGCCGGCGTCACGCATCAACAATGGCTGGACGCCCTTTCCCATCCACTTCGCCCAACGCCTCCCCCTCCCCGCTGCCCATGAAGCCGCCTGGTCCGGCTGGTGGCGCAGGATGGCGACGTGGCCGGGGTTTGTGATGACGGTGGTGGTAAAACAAAATTGAAGATTGAAGATTGAAAATTGGAGGTTCGAGGGCACGTCCTATTTGGGTCGTCACCATCTGGAGGCGCGAGACCTGGACACGGCCGCGATGTGTGCTGTGAGCATGGGAGGTCGGGTCAGGGCGCCCATGCCAAGACTGGTGACTCGAATCCTGGTGCTGGAGGCCATGAAGGCGGAGGACGAGATCGTAGCTCCCCGCTCCGGCAATATCGCGCGACTGGACGCTGATTGAGGGTCGCAGCGTCATGTTGGATGAGTTGCTGGCGGAGATTGAATAGAACGCTGATTGTACAGATTGAGCGAAAACATCTGGATTTTTATCGAAAAAAAACATTGAAAGCAACATCGGAGAAAACCCATGTTCGAAGCAAAGCTCTCCTTGAATTCTCTGCTCACCGAGAAGCGCAATCCCAATACCCTGGGCATCGACGAATTGCCTACGCTGGAGATCGTGGACAAAATCAACCAGGAAGACCGGCGCGTCCCCATCATCATTGGGGAGCACCTGGAAGAGATCGCGGCCTTGGTCGATCGCGTGGTGGATGCTTTCCAGCGGGAAGGACGACTGGTCTATATCGGGGCCGGCACCAGTGGACGGCTAGGCGTGTTGGACGCGTCCGAATGTCCGCCCACCTATGGCACGGACCCGGGGATGGTGGTGGGGTTGATCGCTGGCGGCGATTTCGCTCTGCGCAACGCGGTGGAGGGCGCGGAGGATGACGCCGAGCAGGGGCGCAGGGATGTACAGGCCATCGATCTCAACGCCCGGGACGTGTTGGTGGGCATCGCGGCCAGCGGGCGCACGCCCTACACCCTGGGGGCCATGCGCTATGCCCGGGAGATCGGCGCGACCGTAGGCTGCGTGGTCAACTCGCCCGACTCGCCCATGGAGGCGTCGGCCGATTACCCGGTGGTCATCCCTGTAGGACCGGAAGTGATCACCGGCTCCACGCGCATGAAAGCGGGCTCGGCCCAGAAGATGACGCTCAACATGCTCACCACCGCAGCCATGATCCGACTGGGCAAGGTCTACAGCAACCTGATGGTGGATGTGCAGCCCACCAACAAGAAGCTGATCCAACGGGCCATCGCCATCGTCGCGGAGGCGGCGAACGTCGGACCTGCGGTGGCGGAGAAGGCGTTGGCTGACTATGGCTCCACCAAGGCAGCCATCTTCGGACTATTGACGGGGATGACGAAAGAGGAGGCCACGTTCGCCCTGGAGGCCCACGGTGGGCGCTTGAAAGAGGCGTTGAACGCGACTAGCGATCCGGGATGCGGGTAGTGCGGCTTGCTGCCACATGATCTCGAGGTTACAAGCATGTATCGAGGGAGAGAAAAACGTGCGGCTGCAAGCTGCATCTACTGTTCATGGTTTATGGCGCCATACCGTGGACACGAAACGGATTTTGGCAAATCCTGATTTTGGTTCTCTATTCATTGACATTTTCTGCGCGACTGAGTAAACTATGCACTATCCTCTGTTCTCCACCATCAACCGACCAAACAACTATCTGTGACAGCCCGTGATCAATCGCTCATCTTCATTGCGATCTCATCAGCTATTTCATCCACCATCCAGTCAGCGTCTACCCGCGCTTGGCGCATGAGAGACGTTGACGCCTATTCCCAAAAGGAGCGTTCCATGTATCGCAAGTTTTCTCTACTCGCAGCTATTCTGATCCTGACCCTGTTGGTCGCGGCCTGCGCAGGCGGCGCGCCAGCCGCACCGGCCGCCGATTCAGGCGCAGCCGCCAACGAAGAAAGCGCCGCCCCCGCGGAAGCGGCCAGCCAGGGCGAGCCACTCAAGGTCGTGCTTTTCATCAACGGCGTGCTGGGCGACAAGTCCTTCTTTGACTCCGCCCAGCGGGGCATCGACCGGGCCGTGGAAGAATTGGGCATCGAGGCCAAGACCATCGAGGCGGGCATCGACGAAACCACGTGGGAGCCGGCCATTGTGGACGCGGTCGCCAACGAGGAGTACGACGTCTTCGTCGTCGGCACCTGGCAGATGGTGGACTATCTGCAACAGATCGCTCCCCAGTATCCTGACAAGAAATTTATCATCTTCGACTCCAACGTAGATTACGACAATTGCGACTGCGGCAACGTCTACTCCATCCTCTACAAGCAAAACGAAGGCTCCTATCTCGCCGGCGTCTACGCCGCGGCCATGACCACCCAGGAAATGGACGGCATGAACCCGGACGCGATCATCGGCTCCATCGGCGGCCAGGAGATTCCGGTGATTCTGGACTTCATGGTTGGCTATGAGCAGGGCGCCAAGGACACCAATCCGGACATCACCGTGATCCGTCAGTTCGCCGGCGGCTGGAACGACCCCGCCAAGGGTAAAGAGCTGGCCAAAGCCCAGTACAGCCAGGGTGCAGATATCGTCTTCCAGATTGCAGGCGGCACGGGCCAGGGCGTCTTCGAAGCCGCGGCAGAGGATGGCCACTACGCCATCGGCGTGGACTCCGACCAGGCCCTGATCGTGGAAGAAGCCGATCCTGCGCAGGCGGCTCGCATCCTCACTTCCATGATGAAGAACGTGGACAACTCCCTCTTCCGCGCCCTGCAACTGCACCTGGACGGCAAGGCGCCCTATGGCCAGGCCGAGGCTCTGGGCATCGCCGAAGGTGGCGTGGGTCTGGCCCGCAACAAGTTCTATGATGAGGCTACGCCCGATGATGTCAAGGCCATGGTGGACGAGGCCCAACAGAAGATCGTCGCCGGCGAAATCACTGTAGACACCGCGTTCAAGTAGCGATTAATGGAACGCGGATTTAGCGGATTGGACGGATCTTCACGGATTTTTTCAAAAAAATCTGGCTGTTTCCGCCCAATCCGTCAAATCCGTGTTCTATCCTTTCCACCCATGAAAGGGTAAGCGCCTGTGTTTGTAGAAATGCGCGATATCACCAAAATCTACCCCAATGGCGTCGTCGCCAATGACGACGTCAACTTCTCGGTCGAGCGGGGGGAGATCCGGGCGTTGGTGGGGGAAAACGGCGCCGGCAAGAGCACGTTGATGAAGATCCTCTACGGGCTGGAGTCGTTCACCAGCGGGGCCATCTATCTGGACGGCCAGCGCGTTGACATCAGCAGCCCCCACAAGGCCATCGATCTGGGCATCGGCATGGTGCACCAGAATTTCATGCTGGTGCCCTCTTTCACCATCGCCCAGAACGTGGTCCTGGGCAGCGAACCTCGCAAGGGGAGCTTTATGGATGCGGACGCGGCCATCCGCATCACCGAATCGTTAGCCAAGGAGTATGGCCTGGAGGTGGAGGCGACCGCGCGCATCGACGCCACGCCGGTGGGCATGCGCCAGCGGGTGGAGATCCTCAAAACCCTCTATCGGGGCGCTGATCTGCTGATCCTGGACGAGCCGACCGCGGTGCTCACGCCCCAGGAGACGGACGATCTCTTCGAGGCCGTGCGCAGGCTGGTCAACCAGGGCAAGACCGTCATCTTCATCACCCACAAGCTGGTGGAGGTGAAGGAAATCTCGGACACAGTGACCGTCATGCGCCATGGCAAGGTGACGGGCAACGTGGCCACCAAGGATGTGAGCGAAGTGGATATCGCACGCATGATGGTGGGCCGAGACGTCTTCCTGCAGGTGGACAAGGCTCCGCAACAGCGGGGGAAGGCCAAAGCCCGGGTCGAGCATCTCGGTTACATTTCCGAAACCGGCCGTCCCATGTTGCGGGACGTGAGCTTTAACGTCTACGAGGGGGAAATCCTGGGCATCGCCGGCGTGGAGGGAAACGGCCAGACCGAACTGGTGGAGGTGATGAGCGGTCTGAAGCCGGCCACCACCGGCGAGATCTATGTGGGCGACCGGCAGGTGGCGCGTAAGAACGCGCGCCAGGTGCGCCGGGCCGGCGTCGGTCACATCCCCGAAGACAGGCTCACCAATGGCGTGGCCCTGGAGGCCACCATCGCCGAGAACCTGGTGGTGGATCGCTATTACCGCCCGCCCATCGCCCACGCCAGCATTATGTCGCCCCGGGTGATTCGCAGCCAGTCCGAGGCGTTGATGGCGGAGTTCGACATCCGCGCTGCCGGCTATGATGCGCCCATGGACTCGCTTTCGGGCGGGAATATGCAAAAGGTGGTGCTGGCGCGCGAGTTTTCAGCCGACCCCGCGCTCCTGATCGCAGCCCAACCCACTCGCGGGGTGGATATCGGGGCCAGCGAGTTCATCCACAACCAACTGCTCGCAAAGCGGGATGACGGCAAAGCCATCCTGCTAGTTTCGGCGGACTTGTCCGAAGTCATGAATCTCTCCGACCGCATCGCAGTCATGTACAAAGGCAAAATCACAGGCGTCTTCCAGAACAGCCCGGATCTGACCGAGGAAGAACTCGGCTTCTACATGCTGGGCATCAAGGAACAGACGCCCGAAGAAATGGCGCAGAATATGTGATAAATAAAACGCCATCCACCGGTCAAAGCAGACTTTGTTAGAACGCTGATTCTCGCTGATAAAGCCGGATTTTCACGGATTTTTTCAGAAAAATCCGTGAAAATCCGGCCCCATCCGTTACAAATCCGCGTTCTAATTGATGCCCGATGGATCTGCGTTCTATTCCACCCGACAAACGGATCTGATCGTGAAATCAAAACGCAAACGGTTTTTACTGGAATTCTTGCGCATCATCCTCGTGGTGCTCATCGCCCTGGGCATTGGCTTCATCATCACCCTCTTCGTCAGCGACGAGCCAGTGGCTGCATTCAAAGCCCTGTTGACTGGTCCCCTGCCCAAAATCTCCTTCGAAGGCGGCTTTCACATCAAGGGGATCAATCGTTTCGGCAATTGGATGGAAGAAAGCATCACCCTCATTTTACTCGGCCTGGCGGTGTCCATCGTCTTCAAGGCCAAACAGTTCAGTCTGGGGGCGGATGGTCAACTCATCCTGGGCGCGCTGGCCGCGGGTGTGGTGGCTTTATATGTAGATGCACCGTTACCCATCCACATCGGTCTGGCGTTGGTGGCGGCCATGGTGGCAGGCTTTCTCTGGGGGCTGATCCCTGGCATCCTCAAAGCCTATATCGACGTCGATGAAATCGTCAGCACCCTGATGCTTAACGTCATCGCGATTCAATTCTATCAACTGGTATTGGTTCAGTGGCTGCGCGACCCCACTGCCGGTTTTATCGGTACACCCTTCTTTCCCAAAACCGCCATCCTGCCCCTGGTGATCCCAGGCACCCGGGTGACCATCGCGCTCTTCATCATGCTGGCTAGCGTCTTTGTGGTCTGGTTCCTCATGGAACGCACCACCTTTGGGTACGAGATCAAGGTCATCGGGGCCAACCGCAAATTCGCCGAGTATGGCGGCGTCAACACCAAGCGGGTCATCGCTCTAAGCATGGCGGTGAGCGGCATCTTCGCCGGTCTGGCTGGCGTACATCTCTCCATGGGGTTGTTGAAACGGCTGACCCTGAACATGTCGCCCGGCATCGGCTTCGAGGGCATTGTGGTGGCGCTCCTGGCCCGCAACAACCCCATCGGCGTACTGATCGCCGGCCTCTTCTACGGCTATCTGCGTACGGGCGCCCAGATCATGGAACGCTCGTCGGATGTGACCCGCGAGGTGGTGCTCATCATCCAGGCCATCATCATCCTGCTGATCACGGCCGAGCGTCTCTTCCCCCTCTTCCAGGAATGGTGGCTGCGGCGGAAACTGTCGGCGGAATTGGATAGCAATGTCCCAGAAGAGGAGGCGGCCCGCTAATGTCATTCGAAACCGTACTTGCCAGCATCTTCTCGGCAGCCTTTATCGCCAGCGTGCTGCGCGTCTCCACTCCCATCATTCTGGCGGCCCTGGGCGGCCTGCTCTCCGAACTGGCCGGCGTCATCAACATTGCGCTGGAAGGCATCATGCTGGGGGCGGCCTTCGCCGGCGTCATGGTGAGCGCGTTCGCGCCCCAGTGGTTCCCTGGCTTGCCAGTCTGGGTTTTCCCATGGATCGGCGTGCTGGCCGGCATCATCACCGGCATCATCCTGGCCTGGCTGCTGGCCTTCTTTCACCTGGAACTGGGCGCGGACATCATCCTCGCGGCCCTGGGCATCAACATCCTGGCCGCGGGCGGCACGGTCTTTCTCATGTACTCCATCACCGGCGACAAGGGCAGCACCTCCACCCTGGCCAGCCCGGCCATCCCCAACATCGTGATTCCCTTCGTCAACAACATCCCCTTCGTGGGCACGCTGTTGAACGCCGAGAACCTGACCGGCTACAACGTCTTCACCTATGTGGCCCTGATCATGACCGTGCTCATCACCATCTTTCTCTACAAGATGCCCCTGGGCGCGCACCTGCGCGCGGTGGGCGAGAACCCGGACGCGGCCGCATCAGTGGGCATCAACGTCAAGCGGGTGCGCTACTACGCGCTGCTGGCCTCCGGCGTGCTGGCCGCGCTGGGCGGGCTCAACCTGAGCATGGGCTACCTGACCATCTTCCAGGCCAACATGACCGCCGGTCGCGGCTTCATCGCCCTGGCCGTCATCTACCTGGGCAATCGCAACCCCATCGGCACCGTGATCGCGGCCCTGATCTTCGGCGCGGCCACCTCCCTGGGCGCGCAGCTGGGGACGTTGAGCGTACCGCCCCAGCTGATCGAGATGATCCCGCCGGCCGTAACCGTCATCGCTCTGGTGATCTACAACCTGCGCAAGCGGGCCCAGATCGTAGCCAACGCGCGCAAGTTCCAGGAACGGGCGGAGAAGGCGTAACGGGGAAAGGGAATGGATAGACCGCGGATAACTATCCAGCAACCGTCAGGGGAACGCGGATTTTCACGGACGGGAGCAGATTTTCACGGATTTTTTCAGAAAAAATCTGTGAAAATCCGTTTATATCAGCGAAAATCCGCGTTCTAACGGTACCCGCCCAATCTGCCCAATCAGCGTTCTATCCTTAATCGCTATGCACAACATTCTCTACGGCGTGGTCTGTCTGGATATCTACGAAGACCTGGGCATCATGCGTCCGGGCTGCGGCATCCTTCACAACGCCTATCACCTGCGGCAGTTGGGCTGCGACTTCACCCTGGTCACCCGCACGGGCGAGCGCCACAGCGACGTCATCCTGGATTTCTTTCGCCGCAATCACATCCCCGTCCTGGCCGATCAGGTGGTGACCGCGGGCGAGCCCACCTCCATCCGCATCCACTTCACGCCCGCGGGCGACGCCTATTTCACCGACTACCGGGAGGGCGTCTGGACCAATTTTCGCCTGACCGAGGACGAGGAGCGCCTGCTCACCCGCGCCGATCACCTGCACACGGTGGCCGTTCTCGGTGTGATCCCGGAGTGGGATCGGCTACATGAAGCCGGTCAGTTATCGGACACGCTGGTCTCGGCAGATTTCCTGAGCCTGGAGCACATGACCCTGGATGAGTTCGCCAGGCTGGCCGGGCAGACGGACCTGGCCTTCGTGGGCCTGCGCTGCGAGCCGGACGATCCCCGCATCCGGCAGGTGCAGGACATCCTGATGGCGCAACAGACCCTGGGGATCATGACCTTCGGCGCGCGGGACGTGCTGGTGGTGGATGGTCGCTAGGGCGCGCAAGAAAGGGTGCGGCGTTTTCCGGTGCAGCCCGTCCCGGTCCGCGGCAGCACCAACGGCTGCGGCGACGCCTTCATCGCCTACTTCCTGGCCGACTACTGGCGGCATCACGACGTGGAGCAGGCCATCGCTCACGGCATGACGGGCGGCGCGCGGGCGACGGAGTGGGTGTATGCGTTGCCGGGGGAGGCGTATGGGGAGGGGGAGAATTGAGGATTGAGGATTGAGGATTGAGGATTGAAGATTGGAGATTAGGAGATTGGAGATTGGTCTGGGTGGGGAGAGAGTCTCTCTAATTTCCAATCTATTCACAGAGAGGACCACATATGCACGACCTACTCATCCACAGCTGCCGAACGCTGACCTTCGACGAAGATGGTCGCCCGGCAGTGTTGGCAGAGCAAAACATCATCGTGGACGGCCAGCGGATCAGCGCCATCCAGCCGGTGAGCGAAGGACCGGTGGACGCGCGGGAGGTGGTCGACGCCCGGGGGATGCTGGCCACGCCCGGCTTCATCAACACCCACGCACACGCGCCCATGGTCATCTTCCGCGGGCTGGCCGAGGACGTCTCCATCGAACGCTGGTTCAACGAGTTCATGTGGCCGCTGGAGAGCAACCTGCAGGAGGAGGACGTCTACTGGGGCATGTTGCTGGCCCTGGTGGAGATGATCGAATCCGGCGTGACCACGGTGGCCGATCACTACTTCTTCATGGATCAGGCCGCCAACGCGGTGACCGAGGCCGGGACCCGGGCCGCGCTGGGCTGGGCCGTCTTCGGTGACCGGGGCTATGACGCGCTGGCCGAAACCGCAGACTTCGTCGCCCGCTGGCAGGGCCAGGCCGACGGGCGTATCACCACTTGGATGGCTCCCCACGCGCCCTACACCTGTGACGACGACTTCCTGCGCGCCACGGTGGAGCACGCCAAGCGGCTGGGTGTGGGCATCCACATCCACGCGGCCGAGGAGATGGGCCAGACCCGGGCTAGTCTGGAAAAGCGGGGGCTGACGCCCATCCAGGTGCTGGAAGAGACGGGCGTGCTGGAGGTCACCACCCTCATCGCCCACGGCTGCGGCCTCCTGCCCGAGGACATCGAGTTACTGGCCCGCTACCGGGATCACGTGGGCATCGCGCACGCGCCCAAGACCTATCTCAAACTGGGTATGGGGCTGACGCCCATCCTGCCCCTGCGCGCGGTCGGGATCCCCGTGGGGCTGGCCACCGACGGCGCGGTCAGCAACAACACCCTGGACATCCTGGAAAGCTTGCGCCTCATGGCCATGCTCCAGAAGCACGAGGCCCGGAACCCGGAGGTGCTGACCATTCCCGAAGCCCTGGACATGGCCTTCCACGGTAGCGCGCAGGCGCTGGGCATGGCCGACCGGCTGGGCAAGCTGGCCCCCGGCTACCTGGCCGACATCATCCTGATCGACCAGAGCGGCACGCACTGCCAGCCCCTGCACTCGGCCACCGCCAGCCTGGTCTACAACAACCGGGCCGGCGACGTGCAGACTGTGATCGTGGACGGCAACGTCCTCATGCACGACCGGCGGCTGCTCACCCTGGACAAAGCCGAGATCATGGCCAACGTCAACCGCAACATGGACCGCCTCTCCCAGCGCGTGCCGGGCCGGCGGATTCAGGTCTATAATCCGTAGAGGGATTGGAACGCGGATTTTTTCTGAAAAAATCCGTGAAAATCTGGCCTCATCCGAGTAAATCCGCGTTCCAATATTATTCGCTAATCAGAAAGCAACTATGCCAAAAAAACTACTCATCGACACCGATCCCGGCGTGGACGACGCCATGGCCATTCTCTTTGCGCTGAACTCGCCGGAGCTGGACCTGGTGGGGCTGACCACCATCTACGGCAACGTGTACGTGGAACAGGCCACCGAGAACGCGCTGCGCATCCTGGAGTTCGCCGGCCGGAGGGACGTACCCGTGGCCCAGGGCGCGGCCAAGCCCTTGCTTACGCCCCTGGAAGGCGTGGCCCATTTCGTCCACGGCAGCGACGGCCTGGGCGAGACCCGCCAGCCGCCGCCCACAGGAGAGGCCGTGGATCAGCCCGCTGCCGAGTTCATCGTGGAGACCATCATAGCCAACCCGGGCGAAGTCACCCTCATGCCCGTGGGACCGCTGACCAACATCGCCATTGCCGTGGAACTGGACCCGCGCATTGTGGACAACGTGGCCCAGGTGGTGATCATGGGCGGCGCGGCCACGGTCAACGGCAACGTGAACCCCGCGGCTGAGGCCAACATCTGGGGCGATCCCCACGCGGCCGATATCGTCTTCGGCGCCGGCTGGCCGTTGACCATGGTGGGGTTGGACGTGACCATGCAGATCGTCATGGACGCGACCTATCTGGACGCGCTCAAAGAGGCGGGCGGACGCACCGCGGCCTACATCCACGATATCACCCGTTTCTACCTGGATTTCCATCGCCGGATCCATGGCCTGGGCGGGCTACACACCCACGATCCCTCGGCCGTGGCCTACGCCATCGACCCGACCCTCTTCGCCACCATCCGCGGCGGGATGCGGGTGCTGACCGAGGGCATCGCCGCCGGCATGACGCTCATGGACCGGCGGGGCGAGTGGTACGGCGAACACGCCTGGACAGGCCGCCCGCCCGTGGACGTCTGCGTGGAGGTGGACGCGGAGCGGCTGCTGGCGCTCTACCTGGAACGGATCGTGGCCGCGCCATGAGACAAAATAGACCGCGGATTGGGCGGATCGAGCGGATTTTTTGAAAATCCGTTTGATCCGCTCGATCCGCCCAATCCGCGGTCTATCAAACAGTCACTCACTTTATGGGGGAAAGTCATGACGAAACGACGATTTATCATCGACACGGACACAGCGTCCGATGACGCGGTGGCGATTTTGATGGCGCTGGAGTGGCCGGATGTGCAGGTAGACGCCATCACCATGGTCTTCGGCAACATGCCCATCGAGCAGGGCGGGATCAACGCCCGCTACACGGTGGAGCTTTGCGGACAGGAGACGCCCGTCTACCAGGGGACCGCCCGCCCCCTGCTGCGGGAGCCATACTACGCCGAGTTCTTCCACGGCTCCGATGGCATGGGCGAGATGCACTATCCGCCGCCCAAACGCCCCCTGGCGGGCATGGACGCGGTCAACGAACTGGTGCGCCGTTTCCGGGAAGCGCCGGGCGAGATCACCCTCATCACCCTGGGGCCGCTGACCAACATCGCCCTAGCCCTGAGCCTGGAGCCGAAGATGGCGGAGTGGGTCAAGGAATGCTATATTATGGGCGGCGCGGCCTGCACGGTGGGCAACATCACGCCCGCGGCCGAGTACAACATCTGGTGCGATCCCGAGGCCGCGCGCATGGTCTTCCATTCGGGCATGAAGATCATGATGGTGGGCTGGGAGCACTGCCGGGGCGAGGCCAACCTGGACGACGAGGAGATGGCCATGGTCTACGGTTTCGGCACCGAGCGGGCCAAGTTTGCCATGGATTGCAACCAGTCCGCGCTCAAAGCCAGCCGTGAATGGCTGGGCGACCCCGGTCTCGGCCTGCCGGATCCGATGACCATGGCCATCGCGCTCAACCGGGACGTCTGCACCCGCAGCAGTATGCACTACGTGGACGTGGCCTGCGACGAGCTCACCCGGGGCATGACCGTGGTGGACGAGCTGGGCGTCACCAACAAGGAACCCAACATCGAGGTTTGTTGGGAAATTGATCCGGTGTTGTGGAAAGAGACGTTGTATCAGACGCTGAGGTAAGAGATTGAGGAGATTGAAGAGGTTGGAGATTGACGCGACGCCACTGAATCTCCAATCTCCCAATCTCCAATTTCTTCACCATCACCCTTGAAAGCATACCCAACAATGACCATCGACTTTCTCGCGTTTTCAATCATCATCGACGACATTGTTTTCCCCGACGGGCGCACGGAGATGGGGGTGCTGGGCGGCGGCGGTCCCCAAACCGCGTTCGGCATGAAGTTGTGGGCCGACGGCGTGGGGATGACGGGCGCGGTGGGCTACGATTTCCCGGCCGACGCCCAGGCCTGGCTGGACGAGATGGGCATCGACGATACGGGGCTGTACCGATCGCCCGACCTGCCCACCCTACGCGCCTGGCAGATCTATGACGAGGAGGACCGGCGCGCCCAGGTCTGGCGGCACAAGGAACTGGCGGTCGGCATCCAGCTACGTATCGCCTTCGACCAGTTGCCGGCCTCGTACCAGCAGGCCAAGGGCTTTCACCTGGGCATCCATCCCGAAAACCCGGCCCTGGACCTGATCCACGAACTGCGGGAGCACGGCGTGACTGTCAGCGTGGAGACGTTCAAGGACGCGGACCGTCTGCTGACGGATGACGAACTGCGCGCCCTGGTTTCAGCCGGACATATCTTCTCGCCCAACCTCCACGAGGCCCGCACCATGACCGGGCTGAGGGAGCCGGACGATCTGCTCCACAAGCTGGCCGACGCCGGCGCGGAGGTCGTCATTTTGAGGCTAGCGGAAGAGGGGTCCATCGTCTACCATGGGGAGACGGGCGAGCGCTGGCATATTCCCGCGGTGGAGACGGCGGTGGTGGACCCCACGGGCGCGGGCAACGCCTACTGCGGCGCGTTCCTGGTCGGCTGGGTGAACACGGGTGATCTGCGCGCCGCGGGGCTATACGGCGCGGTCGCGGCCAGTTTTCTGGTGGAGCAGGTGGGCCTGCCCCGCCCGCGGGCCGGGCTGCGCGAGGGGGCCCGGCGGCGGCTGGCTGGGATTCAGTAAGCAGGGCGTCCTTTTTCGGTTGCCCGATCTGCGAGGTTGCGACGCCATCAATTATGCGGCTGCCGCTGTATACACTTGCACTTCCTTATCCAATCTGTCCGCCAATTTGTCCTTCTCTACCTCAATATCATACCGTGACTGCAAGTTCAGCCAGAAGCGCTCCGACATCCCAAAGTATCTTGACAGTCTCAGCGCTGTATCCGGTGTGATCGCTCGTTTCCTATGCACAATCTCATTGATCCGCCTTGGGGACACATTGATATCCTTCGCCAATCGATATTGACTGATCTCCATCGGTTTTAGAAATTCTTCCATCAAAATCTCACCCGGATGGATTGGAGCTAATCTTCCTTCATTCATCTCTTTTATCCTTTGTGATAATCCACTATCTCAACATGATACGCATTCCCGCTTCTCCATTGGAAACAAATGCGCCATTGTCGGTTTATCCGAATGCTGTATTGCCCTTCTCGATCTCCCGATAATCTCTCCAACCTGTTCCCTGGTGGGACTCTCAAATCTGCTAACGCTTCAGCAGCATCTAGGATCTCCAATTTCAATCGCGCCTTATACTGGAGATCCGGTGGCAACTTTCTTGACCGTTGCCGCCCAAACAACTTCGCTGCTTCTTTGTCTGCGAAACTCTTTATCATAGCTCCATCATAACGCCATACGATAATAACGTCAAGCGTTACCCTTCTCTTGTCGGGGAATTTCGCTTTTTTGATGAAATGGGGAAAGGGTGAAGAGGAGGGAGCCATCGTCTACCATGAGGAAACGGGCGAGCGCTGGCGCATCCCCGCGGTGGAGACTATGGTGGTGGAACCCACGGGCGCGGGCAACGCTTACTGCGGCGCGTTCCTGGCCGGCTGGGTGACTACCGGCGATCTGCGCACCGCGGGGTTATACGGCGCGGTCGCGGCCAGTTTTCTGGTGGAGCAGGTGGGATTGCCCCGCCCGCGGGCCGGGTTGCGCGCGGAGGCTCGGCGGCGGTTGATACGCATCTCCGGCCAATGAAACATCACGATGGCATTGTATTGCAGATGCTGCAACCCGGCGATTCAATCTGGCGAATCTATGCGTCCGGCTTCTTCGGTAACAGGGGATCGATCTGAGTCGATAACGCTGGAATGTCCTTGGTGACCGTATTCCAGACTTCCTCCCAGTCGACGATGTCATATGCATGGATCAGATGATCACGCATGCCGGCCATGAGCGACCATGGAATCGCATCATGTTGCGAACGGAATTCAGCCGACAGCCGCTTGACGGCTTCGCCGAGCACCAATAACTGGTACAGAACGGAAGACTGAGTCTTGAGATCGGCAAGAAATTCGGCCTTTGTTATGTCGCCAATAAACTCCTCGATCAGGCGAGCGGCTTCGGCGATGTCGAGCAGAGTCGTCTCATCCCTACGCATAAGTGGCCTCACGTACAGAGAAGAGAACCTGCGCGTTGTCTAAAATCTCACGTCTGCGCATCCAATTGTGACTCTGTTCCACAGCGCGCTTGCTGATGAGATCCACCTCGCGTTCGAACAGGCTTGCGAGTTCACGTTCCATCTGGATGTGATCGAGAAGACTCCATTCTGTATCGTCCGTAAATGTAACCAGGACATCCACGTCACTGTCGGCAGTGAAATCCTTGCGTAGCACAGAGCCAAAAAGCGCCAATTCCTGGATTCTCCAACGGTTGCAGAAATCAGCCAATCTTTCTTTCGGGATGCTTAAGGCGGATGTATGCACTTGACCTTTTCCTTGCTGTGCGTCAAATGAATTCACGTTGACTCTATCTGTGCCAATCTATTCGCACCATGATCAGCATTATAGCACAATTGATCGTCTGCTTGTATCCGCAAAATGCAGATATGCAGATCGTGATCTACTGAAGCCGGCGCGAAGTGTCATTTTGAGGCTGGCTGAGGAGGGATCCATCGTCTACCACGGGGAGACGGGCGAGCGCTGGCATATCCCCGCGGTGGAGACGGCGGTGGTGGACCCTACGGGCGCGGGCAACGCCTACTGCGGCGCGTTCCTGGCCGGCTGGGTGACCACGGGGGATCTGCGCACCGCGGGTCTATATGGCGCGGCGGCGGTTGGCCGCGCTTCAGTAGCTTACTTTTTCCTCGATGACGATTTTGTCCTGGATACTCGCATAGAAACGTTCATCTCCCGCCGCATATTTTTGAAAAATAACCCATGCAATAAAATCTATGGCTTGAAGCCCTCTGTATTTTCGAGAGTCTTCCTGTCGGATCATCACTACTTTCTGATTTGATGAAAAGCTCGTCGAGAGTCCACCCCGGGGGGAGTAGTCCGGCGAACATAAGTGTAAACTTAAGCAATATGGTTGGCACTCTCAATGGATAGGAGAAACCTCACATCCAGAGTGAGACAAGATTCTTCGCTCCGTTTTTTGCTTAGAATGACAGGTCAGAATCCTTAAGTTTACACTTATGGTCCGGCGAAGTATAATTGCCCCCCAATAACTGGACCACGTGCCAATGGAGGCGATAAGTAAAAATTGCACATAGTCCAGTTATTGGGGGGCAATTATACGATATGAGTCGTTCTAATTCCATCCTAAATACAAAAAAACTTGCTTGTGAATGTTAGCATGGACTTGATAATCGCTTCTTAGTTGCTCAACCATGTCAAAATGAGACTCATCAAAACCTCGTTCACCCCAAAGTAACCATAATAGGGTTTGTTCCGTATCAACCAAATATTGGCGAAGCAGGTCGGTGCGGATGTAAAGAAAGTTTGCTTTGATGCTTTTGTCATCCATATGTGACGCACGATAAAGTGTCGCTACGTTTCCATCACTATCATAAAAATCCCACTCCCCACGCCTGTTAGTTAAGCTAAGGGATTCACAAATTGAGGGCGATGGTATAGTGATACCACTGATTTGATTAAGTTGGCTATGATAACTTTCCCAATTCCAATCCCAAATCGGAATTTCAACAGGAATTCCAATCCATTCTCCGCCTGCCCGGTATGAGAATGCCTGTTGTAAATTCCGTTGGACTGCTCCACTTTCATCCCGCATTGGTGTACCAAACCGGTTAGACCACGGTATTTCCCCACCATACGTGTAATAGTCCCCGTGCGGTCGGGGAATTGCATCGTTGCCAGGGTATTGGGTAGCGTAGAATTCAGCAACCAATCGCTCTTTTTGAGCAGGATCGATAAGCAAACTGCGCACAAAGGTGAAAATGCGTTGATCGTATTCGACCGAATACTCCCGAATATAGCCATCTAAAAGTGTCCATGGGCCGGCTTGCCCATCAACCTCCGATAGTTTATCCAACAAATGACTGTAATCTGGCGTTGGCCCATGAACAAGCCATTGTTTGGGCGACTTCGTATCGTCTGAAAAGAGCGTGTTGATATGAGGAGTCCAAAGTTTTGCAGGCTCTGGAAAACTTGGGTCAATATCAGTGTCCGACGTGCGCTCATCTCTGCGCCATTCGTCGAGTAATTGATGAGACTCACAAATTCCATACATTTCAAAGAAGGCAATCCACGAATACCTTTTGCCGTAGCGATCGGTTTTAGAATCTCGATCATGTCGATGGTACCCCCCTATGTGCCTATAATAGGTGAGACAACTTGTTCGAAGAAATTACTGTAGAATTCTATCGAACAAGGAGTCGAATATGAACGTCAAGCAAGTCGTATCAAGCAACGGGAATCGTCAGCCC
>JAJRVT010000036.1 GCA_024277175.1 Chloroflexota bacterium
CAAACTTACTCACAAACAGATGCAGTTCTTGGAGCAACGCTTCCAACGGTTGGAGGGTCTCGAAAAATGGTTCGTTCTCATCACCCCTCTGACCGATACGCAAAATGTATAGTTATTTATCTGCGTTCGCCCAATCCGATTTTTCGCTGCATGCAGAAATGTCTGTCTTCAGGCCACTTTGAATGGATTCCCCCATGCCAGGAATGGAGAGCAAGTGCAGAGTTTCATGGATGGCGTCCCAATCCTCCTCGGAAATCAGGACAGCGTTGTTCCGTTTCCCGGTAATCAGGATAGGTTCATGGGCAGACGCAACGTCATCGATTAGGCGGTGAAATTGGGCCCTTGCCTCGGCTACGTTAAGAACGTTCATGGTCGTCACCTTGTCACCCTGTCATCTTGTCACCTTGCCGCTCCCTGCCCAGCGCATGACGGCCACGGCCAGGAGGGCCAGCACCGCGAAGCCGGTGACCAAGGGCAGGACGGTGCCGTTGTAGCTCTGGCCGATGAACATGCCCAGGAGGGTGGCGATGAGGAGGGAAAGCGCGCCGACCACGGCCGCACCCACGCCGGCGATGTGGCCCAGAGGTTCCATGGCCAGGGCGTTCAGGTTGCCGAAGAGGATGCCTACGCAGAAGAAGGAAACCAGCATGTAGATGGTGAAGATCCACAGAGGCGGATGGCCCGCTTGCAGCCAGGCGAAGGCCAGAAAGAGGACGGAAAGCCCGCCCAGGGTCCACGATGAGACAGTGGAAAGCAGGCGCATGCCATAGCGCATGACCAGCCGCCCGTTCATGTAGGAGGCGGTCCCCAGGGCCAGAGCCAGACCAGCGAAATAGAGAGGGAAGCGCGGCCCAAGCCCGTACTGGATTTGAAAGACCTGCTGCGCGGAGTTGAGATAGCCGAGAAAGCCCCCGGAGATGAGCCCGGCGGCAATGGTGTAGCCCAGGGCGATCCGATTGGTGATCACCTCCCGGAAGGCGGCCAGGATGCGCCCGGCCGAGAAGGGCAGACGCTGGTCAGGGGACAAGGTCTCCCGCTGACGCAGCGCGAACCAGAGAACGGTGGTCAGGGCCAGGAGCAGGAAGACAACGAAAATGAAACGCCAGCTCGCGACCATGAGCACGACCTGGCCCATGGTGGGGGCGATGATGGGCACGAGGATGAAGATGACCATGATGAAGGACATGACCTTGGCCATGAGCCGCCCTTCGTACTTGTCCCGGATCAGCGCCACCGAAACGCTGCGGGGAGCGGCCGCGCCCAGGCCCTGCAACAGCCGCCCGATCAGCATCATCTGGAACGCGCCGGCGAAGATAGAGAGCAAACAGCCGGCGATGAAGAGTGCATAGCCGGCGTAGATGGCCGGCTTGCGGCCAAAGCTGTCCGACAGGGGACCGTAGAAGATCTGCCCCACGGCCATGCCCAGGAAGAGGAGCGAGACCACCATCTGGGTCTCATTGGCCCGGCCCACGCCCAGGTCCGCGCCGATGGCGCCCAGCGCGGGCAGCATGGCGTCGGTGGCCAGCGCGGTGAGGGACATCATCATGGCCATGAGCGCAACGAACTCGCCAAAGCCCTTTCTGGCTGTGACGGACGCATCGGTGGCGCTCTCGGTTCTCATCGTCATTACGATCGCCTATTCTGATAGTGGAGGAGTGCGTTTCACGCCCGCACGCAATTTTGTCACCCCACCTCCCCGCCGGGCGTGGGACGGACGAACGAACAAGTAACGGATAATAATCAATCAACGGTGAACAGCCGCCGCCACGCGTTAATCGTTATCAGTTGACTGTTAACCCTTGATTGTTTAACCCGTCCATCCCACGCCATGGGACCCGACTGTTCGAGAGGGTTGGCGGATGGCGTGGGACGCATTCGACTCGCCATCGTATGCCTATGGGCGCGAAATGTCAAAGAAAATGGTGCATCAACACATCACGCACAGGGGACGGACCGGGGCATCCCCGGTGTCCGAAGTCGTTGTGGTCCGTCCCCTGCGCATTCAGAAGAGGTCTAATCATCATGAGCACGTCAGAGACCACGCCAGACCGAATCCGGGTTCGCATCACCTATGAAAAGGGCGAACGCATCAAATTTATCTCCCACCAGGACGAGTTCCGCCTCTGGGAGCGAACTCTGCGCCGGGCCGATCTGCCCCTGCTCTACAAGAACGGCTACAACCCTCAGCCCCACATCCAGTTCGCCTCTCCCCTGGGCGTGGGCATCACCGGCGCGAACGAGTGGGTGGACATCACCTTCAGCCCGCGTCTGCCCCTGGACGAGCTGGCTGCGCGCATGCAGGCCAAGCTGCCGCCGGGCGTGGCCATCCACGCCATCCGGGAGGCGCCTTTCAAGAGTGAGGCGCTGCAAAATCACCTGATCGGAGCCGACTACTCTATCCTCATCTACGCGGAGCCGGGCGAATTGGATGGGAGTCTGCTCGTGGAGCGCATCGACGCCTTCCTGGCCAAAACGGATATCTGGCGCGAGCGGGAGCGCAAGGGGCGCAAGTACGCCTACAACCTGCGCCCTCTGGTCTTCGAACTGCGCTATGAGGGTTATGAGCCGGAGGCCGAACATCACCGCATCTTCCTGCGCGTGCAGCAGCGGCCCGGCGCGACCGGTCGCCCGGATGAGGTGGTGGATGCGCTGGGGCTGGATGATTTCGCGCGCACCCTGCGCCGGGAGCGGCTCTATCTGGACAACGTGGAGGCGGATGTGGCCCTCTTCGCGGCCTACCCCGTGGTGGAGAAGCAGGCCATCGAACGCATGGGTGAGCGGGTGCGCAAGCCCCGGGACCGGCGCAGGCGATCCGGCAAGGGGCGCACCATCAGCGAACGGGCCGCGGACGAATTCATCTGATTATGGTCCATAAAAGTTAATAGTCGCCACATTGCAACTCCCGCCCGGCCCGTCGCTGTGGAACGACGCCATGGGCGAGATGCGCGTGTCGTCCTCATCCACGATCCAGACCCACCAGTCGCCGGCGGTGGCGAACCCGGAACTGATGATGTGGGTGTACGCGCCGGGCGGATTGGGCCCGCTGGCCGTAGGCGACGTGCTCCACTCTCCGTCAGGCTGCCAACTGAAGACCACCCGATAGCCGTTGGCCGGCTGTCCGTTCTGGTAAACTACGCCCTCGATCCGGGTTCCGCCATCGTTGGGCGCGCAACTTTCCACCACCGCGCGGCTGAAGGCGTAGCCCGGATCCGGCGTGGGCGTGGATGTGGGCGTGGGCGTCGGGGTGAATGTGGGCGTGATCGTCGGCGTTGTCGTCACCGTCACCGTCACTGTCGGCGTCACGGTTCCTGTCGGCGTCACGGTGGCCGTCACGGTTGGGGAAGGCGTGGGCTGGGGCGTTTCACCGGCCACGGTCCAGCGCCAGACCAGGCCATAGCTGGTGTGGACAGCGTGGGTTGGATCCTCGATGGTTCCCATGCCCATGCCATCCACCCTATCGGCCGGCGCGCCATTATCGGGCTGGGCCGCGTACGCGGGCGCGAGGGAAAACATGGCGAAGTTGGTCGCGTACTCCTCCCCCGGCTTGGCCTCGGTGGTGACGATCTCGGAGTCGTCCGGCCAGGTGATGAGCACCGGGACGCCCACCTCGCGGACGTCGTCTTCGTCCAGCACATCCACGAAAATATGGTGGCGGCCAGCGGACTCCGCCTCGTCATACCAGCGGGCCCGGATCAGCCGCCAGTAGCCCTGGCCCGGCGTCACCGTGGCTTCGATCAGCACCGCACCCCGCTGGTCCAGCCGCGGGTCCCACTCCCGGTCGTCGCCTGAAGGCGGGGAGGCGTTGCGCACGATGGGCAGGAAGACGTTTCCCTCCGCAGGCGCGGACTGGCCCAGCACCGGCTGCACCGCGCGCACGCCAAGCCCGGCCATGGCCAACAACGCCACAGCCAACAGCCATCTCGCCATCCTCCTCCGCGCCATGGTTCGCTCCTTTTAATTTTGACGCAAAGGCGCGGTGACGCAAAGGGACGCAAAGATTTTCGCTTTTCTCTGCGTTCCTTTGCGCCATCGCGTCTTTGCGTCAAAGATCAACTCCACTCCTCCACCAATGTGGGCAGCAGGCCCAGGTCCTCGATCACCGCGTCGGGGACGATGCGATCGGCGGTTTGCTCGTTGTCGAAACGCACCTGGGCCACGGTCGCGGTGGCGACCTGGACGGTCAGCGCGCCGATCTCCAGCCCGCCCTGGATGTCGTGGATCAGGCTGTCGCCCACCACCACCACCTCGTAGGGCAACGCGTCCCAGCGTTCCAGCACGATCTCGAAGAGGGCGGGGTCGGGTTTGCGGTATTCGACCGCGGCGCTGCATAGACAGACGTCGAAGAACGCTCGGATGCCCAGGTAGTCTACGGTGCGCTGGAAAATGCGGTCGCAGTTGTAGTTGGCCAGGATGGCCAGCTTGTAGCCGGCCTGGTGGAGCGCAGCTAGCGCCTCCCGCGCGCCGGGGTTGAGCCGCCAGGCCGTCATCTCCGGCGCGTAGAAGATCTCCACCGCCCGCCGCAGGACGTCCGGGTCCATCTTGCTGGCCGGGTAGCCGTTGAACTGGAGCAGGAAGCTCATGGCGTCGTCGGCGATGTGCTCCTCCTTCTCCTCCTCCGACTTTTGCTCGGCGAATAGGCGGGCCTTGACCATGTTCTCGGCGATGTCGTCGGGCAGATCGTCCATGCCTGTGGAACGCATGTAGGCCTCGGCCTGGCGCGCGCCCTCGGCCATCAGCTCCTCCCGGGGGCGGGCGAGGTGGGCCAGGGTGTCGTCCAGGTCGAAGATGATCCCCTGCACCAGCCGGGGAGCGGGCGCGGCCCGGTCACCCAGTTCGGGAAAGAAGTCCTGCTCCAGGCGCGCCCGCTGAGCCGGCTGAAGTGGAGCCGGCTCCATCTCCTCGACCTCGATTTCAGGCTCGCTTTTGACTTTTAGCGCTTCCGGTCCCGGCCCGAAGAGCGCGTACTGCTCCTCGGAGGTGAGCAGCCGCCCCTCGGCCCGGACCCGGCTGATGTATTCGTCCTTCTCGCCCGGCGTCAATGCCGCCAGGTCCTCCATAGACAGGGGGGCGTCCTCTGAATTTCGTTCCGGTTGCTTCATGGATTCTTTCTGATTTCATGATAGAACGCGGAAACGCCGGATTGAACGGATAAAAGCCGGATTTTGAAAAAATCCGTGCACATCCGCCCAATCCGGCGTTTCCGCGTTCTATCCCAAATGTCGCTTGAAGAACTCGGTGATGCGGTTGTAGACGGTCACCTTGTTCTTGTACTTGATCACGTCGTGGCCCTCGTCCTCGAAGACCAGCAACTCCACCTGCTTGCCGGCGGCCTGCAACCGGGCCACCAGATCGCGCGATTCCTGCTCCACCACCCGGGGATCGTTGGCCCCCTGGATCACCAGCAGGGGACAGGCCAGGTTGTGCAAATGGGTGCTGGGCGAACGCTCGACCAGAAAGTCCCGGTCCCGCTCCGGGTGACCCACGGCCAGATAGAAGTAGGTTTTCCACGTCTCTGGCAGGCGCTCGATGAAGGTGATGAGGTTGTAGGGGCCGAACATACCCACGCCGGCCTTCCACAGATCCGGATGGCGGCCCACCTGGGTCAGGGTCATGTAGCCGCCATAGGAGCGCCCCATGACGCCGGCCCGGTCCATGTCCAGTCGCGGGTCGGCGCGCAGCTTCTCGAACGCGGCCACGTGGTCCAGCCGGTCCTGTCCGCCCCAGTCGTGGTCCACCATCTTCATGTAGGCGATGCCGTAGCCGCTGCTGCCGCGCACGTTGGGAACGAAGACCGCAAAGCCGTTGAGGGTGAGAAACTGGATCAGGGGCATGGAAAACCAGGTGAAGTCGGGCCGCTCCTGGCTCTGGGGGCCGCCGTGGATATAGTAGACCAGGGGACGCGGCCCCTCATACCCCAACTTGGGGCTGGGCGTGTAAAGCCGGGCCGAGATGCGCAGCCCATCGAAGCTCTCATAGGACGCGTCCTCGCCCGGGGCCAGCAGATCGGGCGCAATGCCCAGAACCCGCTCATTGGTCTGGCGGCTGGTTCTTTCGCCGTCGACCACGTAGAGCTGGGCCGGCGAGGTGGCCGTGGAAAAAGCGAACGCGTAGCGCCCACCCGCCTCGTCCAGGTGGATGGACTCCAGCACGCCGTCGCTCAGCTCGCCCTGCCCGCAGAGGACGCTCTCAATGGTGAAGCTCAAAGACTCTTCGTCAAAGCGCCCTTCATAGACCCACGAGCAGCCGTCGATGTTGTAAATGAGCAGGTAGCGGCCGTCACGACCTTGCATGAGCCGCTCCAGTTCGCCCGCGCCTGTGTGGACCACGCCGTGGATCTCCACCGGCTGGACGTCTTCGGGTGCGTCCAGGGACAGGTAGCCCAGCCCGTACTGGTCGTCGAAGAGGGCTGTGACCAGCAGCAGCCCGCCGCCCGGCGTGAACTCGCCCGCGCCAAAGCCGGTCAGCGGGACCGTCTGGTCCGGTTGGCGTTGGTCTAGGGGGACGCCGTGGAGCAGGCTGCGCTCATCGTCGCCCGTTCGCCAGCCGTAGAGGATGTGGTCGCCAAAGGTGATCATATCCACCAGCGCGACGCGGGAGAGGTCCGGGTTGGCGGCCAGGGGATAGTTGCCATAGGCGCTGCCGCCCAGGTGGATCAGCTCCCCGGCGTTCAGGTCGGCCAGATAGGCGTCGGTGACCGGCTCGGTGCGTCGGTCCACGGTGAGAACGGCCCGGCTGCCGGCCTCGTTCACCGGGCCACAGACCACCTGCTTGCCGGCGAAGCGGTCGCCGAAGACCGGCTCCGGAATGCCGCCGTCCAGGGGGATGAACATGGGCTGGTAGTTTTCGTCCCCGTCCTGGTCGATCATGACCATGATTTTTCCCAACGCAGGCAGGATGACGAAGGGATCGCCGCCCATCAGGTGTGGGTTCTGGAGGGCGATGTTGGGCGGCAGCAGGGGATCCGGCACGGAGCCGCCCACGTCCATGGCGTAGAGACTCAGCCGGCCGGAGAGATCGCTGATAAAGTAGAGCCGGTCGTCCGCCACCTGCGGCTCCAGAAAGAGGCGGGCGGCCAGCAGGGATTCGATATGAAAACGGGGGAGGGATGATGGTTGATCTTGGGCGGACATATGAATCTCCTGGGAAGTCTCGGTCGATCGGGTTTGATTGGAACGCGGATTTTCGCGGATTTAAAACAGGTTTTCACGGATTTTTTCTGAAAAAATCCGTGAAAATTCGACTCCATCTGTGAAAATCCGCGTTCCAACGACAGTCGCTGCTCTTTACGCGCTCGCCTTCTGCTCCGGCAGGCGGAAAACGGCTGGGATGCTGAGCAGGGCGATGACGCCGCTGATCAGGAACGCGGGCGTCAGTCCCAGCCGGTCGGCCATCAGCCCTACGATGGCGATGGCGACGGCCCGGATCAGGAAGTTCAGGAACATATAGAGACCGTTGGCCGTGGCCCGGTTGATGGGAAACTGGTCCTGCACCACGGCCAGCATCACCGGCGTGGGCGAGATCGCAGTCAGCCCCAGGCCGATGAGCGCAAGGACGGCCAGCCAGATGGGCCCCAACAAAAAGATCGTTAGCAAAATGGGCGCCAGCGTGAGCACGATGAGCAACATGCGCGCCCGGCCAATGCGATCGCTGACCGTGCCGGTGAGCAGCGCACCGACGAAGCCTGCCCCTTCCAGAAGGGTCAACGAGAGCGCAGCTATCGTCAGGTTCGCGCCCTTGACGTCGCTCATGTAGATGGGCAGATAGACGGTCAGCGAGGCCATGAGCAGGGCCTTGGGGCCCATGATCCACGCCAGGGTGGGAAAGATGCGTCCTATCTGGGGGAGCATCCCTCGAAGTGAGGCCTGCTGGTGGAGACCAGGGCGCGCCTTGACGTTGTGCAGCCGCCAGAAAAGGACCGCGGACGTGATCCAGCCGATGACGGCCAGACGCCAGATGCCGTCCAGCCCCCACCAGGCCACCGCGTAGGCCACCACCATAGGTCCGACCGTTCGCCCCAGTTCGCCGCCGGCCATGAAGAAGCTCATGCCAGTGCCGACCCGGTTGCCCGCTACCCGTGCGATCATGGCCGGGGCCGGCGCGTGGAAGGCGGCGATGCTCACGCCCGTGGCCAGCAGGATCATGGCCAGGGCGATGTAGCTGTGAACCAGGCCCAACGAGCTCATGAGCGTGGCCGTGACCGCCGGCGCGAAGATGACGAAATAGCGCACGCTCACCCGGTCCGCCATATAGCCGATGAAGGGGTTGAGAACGCTGGGCAACTGGGTGATGACGACCAGCAAGCCGGCCATGGTGTTGTTCACCCCCAACATTTCCTTGATCACCACCAACAGTGGATTCAGGAAGGCTGAAAAGGTGTCATGTAGGAAATGTGCGCCGACCACGGTCAACACTTGGTCAGTGTGGAAAGCCTCGTCCGCTGGGCGCCGGTTATCGCTTTCCGGCTCGACTGTGACATCAGGGGAGGCGGACGACGGCGCTTCAATGATCTTTTTTGTTGACCGCATCATGAAAAATTTCGCCTTATGGATTAGGGGTGCATTCTGATTTGGGGGCGCTGGCATGTGCCGGGGAGTTCGGAATTCCCCGGCACGTTCGAAGCAGGTAAATTTCGCCCCCAACTCCGAATGCACCCATGGATTAGGACGGCCTTGCCCGTATGGCGCCGTTACGATATAGTATGGATCAGCACGCTTGACTGGGTATGTGTGCTATACTATATCGGTATTGTCAATCACACAAACACAAGGCAGGTCCCCCATGCCCTATGAAACTGCTGCAACCGTAGAAGCCCGGCGGCGCACCGTGCTGGTCGCCGTCATGAACAATCATGAGGATTTCCGCCGCGCGGCCAGCGAGGGCTGGTATCGCATCCCCCAGCGCCGCGCACCCCGGCGTATCGGCGCGGACTACCTGGCCTTTTACCAGACGGGCGCATTCAAGGGCGGGCCGGACGTCCAGACCGTGACCTACTACGCGCCTACCCGTCGCTATCACCTGCTGACTCGGCGTGAGCTGATGCCGGAGGAGGACGACCACCCCCGGGCCGACGACTACTATTTTCGCATCGATATCGGCCCGCTTCAGCGGCTGGAGCGGCCGGTGCCGTCA
Organism: Chloroflexota bacterium; assembly: GCA_024277175.1. Lineage (GTDB taxonomy): Bacteria > Chloroflexota > Anaerolineae > Caldilineales > Caldilineaceae > JAJRVT01. The sequence goes on from JAJRVT010000036.1 coordinate 9,130, forward strand.
GCCTCCATGCGTCGGATCACCTTCATCTCCACCACCTTGGACCGGCTCTATAACGCGGCTGATGTGCGTGATCTTTTCTACCAGGAGGACCCGTTCGAGACCCTCTGGCACGCGCTGCGAGAGCACCGGCTGCGTCCCCTCCCCAATCGTATCGTGGCCGGAGAGCCGGTGGACATCACCCTGCGGGCCAGCGGCGGCTATCTGGGCGTCCAGTGTCGGGAGACGAGCAGCGCCCATGAAGCGCCCCATTTACCCTTGCCCGATCGCTGGCGACTGCTTCACGTTGCGCCCAGTGAGATCGAGCGCGATCTGAACCGCTGTTTGCGCCGCATCGCTTCCGGGCTCATCTCCCTGGGCGGCTCAGACCTGAGAAAGAACGATGATCAATTGTGAATGGTCAATTGTCATGTGCACAATACACTTTGTACAACGAAGGAACGATGGACGAGCCATGCGAGCAAATGTAAAACCATTGACCCACTGGTTGATCTACCGGGGCTATAGCGTGCGTTTCAAGGAGCGCAGCCCCCAGGCCGTGACAGGCGTTTTCACCACCGCCGAGGGGCCGGTCGAGTTCTCTTATGACCCTGAGACCATGGTCGTACATCTGCCTACGGAGCGCATCACCATCAATCAGTATGGCTGGGAACTGAACAAGGAAACGAGCACAACATGAGCGAGACAGGCGGGAATGAAGACCAGGGCGGCCGCGCCCCGGCGGTGACGCTGAAACCGGGCCGGGAAAAACCGGTGCGCCAGCGCCACCCCTGGGTCTACAGCGGCGCGATCCGGCGCATCCCGAAGGAGTTCGCGGATGGCGACATCGTCCCGGTCACGGACGCCAGGGGGGCGTGGCTGGCCTGGGGCTACCTCAACCGCAGGAGCCAGATCCAGGTGCGCCTGCTCAGTTGGGATCCGGACGAGGTCATCAACGACGCGTTCTGGCGCAACCGCCTGGCCCAGGCCATCCGCGCCCGGTGTGACGTGGCCGGACGCGACACCGACGTCTACCGTCTGGTTCACGCAGAGAGCGACTACCTGCCTGGTCTGACCGTGGACCGCTACGCCGATTACCTGGTGTTGCAGGCAGGCGCTCTGGGCATTGATCGCCGTAAGGCCATGCTTACGGGCCACCTCCAGGAACTGACCGGCTGTGCGGGCGTGCTCGAACGCAGCGACATGGTCCAGCGTAAGCAGGAGGGGCTGGGCGAGGCGTCCGGCCTGCTGGCCGGGGATGCGCCACCTTCGCAGGTGGAGGTGCAGGAAAACGGACTGCGCTTTCTGGTGGATCTGGCGGGCGGCCAGAAGACGGGTTTCTACGCCGACCAGCGGGCCAACCGGGCCAGGGTGGCCGCCTACTGTCATGGGAAAGAGATCCTCAACGTCTTCAGCTACACGGGCGCGTTCGGCGTCTACGCGTTGGCCCGGGGCGCGACCCATGTCACCAACATCGACGCCAGCATCCCCGCGTTGGAACTGGGCGAGGAGAACCTGCGCCTCAATGGTTTCGACCCGGACGCACAGTCCGAGAGCCTGGCCGGCGACGCCTTCCAGATCCTGCGCGACTGGCGGGCTGCGGGTGGACCGCACTTCGACGTCATCATCCTGGATCCGCCCAAATTCGCCACCAGCAAGCGCAGCGTAGACCGCGCGCTGCGCGGCTACAAGGACATCAACCTGCTGGCCATGGGCCTGCTGCGGCCGGGGGGCGTCCTGGCCACCTTCAGTTGCAGCGGCCTGATCGACGCCGCCCTTTTCCAGAAAGTGATCTTCGGCGCGGCCATCGATGCCAGGCGTTCGGTCCAGATCCTGGAGTGGCTGCACCAGGGAGCCGATCACCCAGTCGCGGTCACTTTCCCGGAGGGGCAATATCTGAAGGGTCTTGTCTGCCGCGTGGTATAATGACCTGCTATGATCGAACGCGTCGAACGCTATGAACCCTTCCTGCGCCAGCTACGCCATGATCTGACCCGCCCGCTCCCCGGCCGGGGCGCCCAGTGGCGTATGGCCCCGCGCCCCCGCCCCGGGGCTGAATACCGTGATCAACCAAACGACGACGCCCGCCACGGCGCGGTGCTCATGCTTTTCTATCCTTGGAAAAATCGGGTGCATCTGCCGCTGATCCTGCGCGCCAGCTACAACGGCGTTCACAGCGGCCAGATCGGGCTGCCCGGCGGCGGCTGCGAGGAGATGGACGCGGATATGACGGCTACGGCCCTGCGCGAGGCCTATGAAGAGGTGGGCGTCCACCCCAGCGCGGTCACGGTGTTCGGCTATCTTACCGAACTCTACGTCTCGGCCAGCAACTATCTGGTGCAGCCGGTGGTGGGTTGGACCGACTATCGGCCTGCATTCCATTGCGATCCCTATGAAGTGGCCAAGCTGATCGAAGCGCCCCTGGCCAACTTCTTGGATCCCCGTAACCGCTGTGAAGAGATGTGGGAGTTGCGGGGTCGTGAGGTCACCGTGCCCTACTTCAGCATTCAAGGGCAGATCGTCTGGGGCGCGACGGCCATGATGTTGAGCGAACTGCTGGCCCTGCCTGCGGTCAGCCGGTTGCCTTGCCTGGGACGTAGCGAGGCGTAGGTGCGGCAGGAATGCCGCACGATTTCGATCGTCATCGGGATTTCGGTTTGGCGGCGTTCGTCACTCAGGGATGGGTGACCTACTGTAGGTGCGGTTTGGAACCGCATGAACTGGCCACCAGAGATGTGCGGTTCCAAACCGCACCTACGATGGCTGTATAGCCCCAAAAATCCGCATCATCTCTCCCCTCGGATTTGGCCGTAACAACGCGGCGTGATACGATCTCCCGCTATGAACAGGAAGCGTCGTTTTCGCACCATCCATGCGCTCGCCCCCACCCTGGCGGACCCGTCCGAGCCGGGGAAGCAACTGCACCTGGGCTGGCGCATCGCGCTGACCGTGCTGCTACTGATCGCGATCGCCATCATCGGTCTGCTGATCGGATCGGCCGGCAAGGCCAGCGCCGCGCCCCTGCCCCAGCGTAGCGGCGATCCCCTGGCGCTGGCCTTCTACTACACCTGGTTCGATGAAAACACCTGGACCTATGACAAGCTAAGCGACCTGCCCGCGCAGCCCTACGTGAGCCGGGACCGGGCCGCCATGGGCCGCCACATCGAAGAGGCCAAACAGGCCGGCATCGACGGCTTCCTGGTAGCCTGGTACGGGCCGGACGGCAACCAGACCGAGGCCAACCTGGCCGCGCTCCTGGACGAGGCCGCGGCCCGCAACTTCAAGATTGGCATCCTCTTCGAGACCGATTCGCCCTTCCTGGGCGGACCGGAGTCCATCAGTAACGCGTTGCAACGGGCCGGCCAGACCCACATGAATCACCCCGCGTACCTGCGGGTGGATGGCCGACCGGTGGTCTTCTTCTGGCGTTCCTCCCTTTACAGCGTGGACGCCTGGCGGGGCGTCCGCAGCCAGGCCGACCCCAACTACAGCCAACTTTGGATCAACGAAGGTGTGGACACTTCCTACCTGAGCGTCTTCGACGGCCACTTCCTCTACTCCAACACCTGGAATCCTCCGGCGGATCTCTATTACACGAACCAGAAGTTCGCGGATCGGGTCCGGGCCATGGCCGAGGCGACGGGTGTCTACAAGTATTGGGCGGCCACGGTCATGCCCGGCTACAATGACGTGCGCATCCGCCCCGGCAGCGGTTTTGCCACTGACCGGGAAGGCGGCGCGTACTACGCTCGCTCGTGGCAGGCCGCCATGGCCAGCCAGCCCGACTGGGTGGTGATCACCAGCTTCAACGAATGGCCCGAAGGCACCTACATTGAACCCAGCGCGGCCTACGGTCGCCAGTACCTGGACCTGACCGCAAGCTGGAGCCGGCAGTTCAAGGCTGCTGGCGGTGCAGCGCCCCCTGGCCCCCAATCTGGGGCAGCGCCCCCTGGCCCCCAATCTGGGGGGAATGTCGCCGCGGCCAGCGTGGCGCCCTCCGGTTCCCAACTTGGGGGAGGCGCCAGCCAGGCCCCGACCGCGGACCCGGACCACCCGACCGCGTACGTGGAGGCGAGCCTGGTCAATCTGCGGGCCGGCCCGGGGACCAAGTATGAGATCGTGGGGCAGGCCAAGGCTGGTGATGCCCTGCCCATCACCGGTCGCCACGTCCATATCCCCCACTGGTGGAAGGTCGATTTTCCTGGGGGAAGCGGCTGGATTTACGATCCCCTGGTGCGCGTCGCCGGCCCCGTGGATGATGCGCCCATGGTGAGAGAATAGCACAAAACAGAACGCGGATTTGGCGGATTAAGCGGAAACCGCCGGATTTTTCTGAAAAATCCGTGAGAATCCGCCCAATCCGCTCCATCCGTGTTCTATCAGACACCGATATACAGCCAATTTCAGGGAGGACGCCATGCGCCAGGTCAAAGGATCGCTGCACGATGACATCGATCACATCCTGATCGATGAGGAGACGCTACAAAAACGGGTCAAGGAACTGGGGGCCGCCATCAGCGAGGCCTACCGGGGCCAGGACCTGCTCATGATCTCAGTGCTCAAGGGGAGCATCATGTTCATGGCCGACCTTTGCCGGGCCGTGAGCATTCCCCACGAGATCGATTTCATGGCCACCAGCAGCTACGGGGCCAGCGTCCAGAGCACGGGCGTGGTTCGCATCCTCAAGGATTTGGAGGAGCCCATCGTAGGGCGCAATCTGCTGATCGTGGAGGACATCATCGACAGCGGCCACACCCTCAACTACCTGATTGGCCTGCTGGAGCAGCGCAACCCGGCCACTCTGCGCATCGTGGCCCTGCTGGACAAGCCGGAACGCAGGGAGGTGGACATCCCCGTGGACTGGACCGGCTTCTCCATCCCCAACGAATTCGTGGTCGGCTATGGCCTGGACTACGACGAGATCTATCGCAATTTGCCCTATATCGGCGTGTTGAAAGCCAGCGTTTACAGTGAACTTGACAACGACCCAGCGGCGTAGCCTCCACGGCTGGACCGCTATCGCCCTCAGTCTCTGCTTACTGGGCGCGCTGATCGCCATCATGACGCCGCGCGCGGCTACGGCCCAAAGCCAGGAACCGCCGGCCGCGTCCACCTATAGCGCCACCTATACCGTGGTGGCCGGCGACACCCTGGCCGCGATCGCGGCCCGCTTCGACGTGCCCCTGGACGCACTGGTGGAACTGAACCAGATCGCGGATCCAGCCCTGATCCAGGTGGGCCAGGAGTTGCGCATCCCCGGCAAGGCCGCGCTCTTGCTCCTGGGCGTGGGCGAGACCGCGCGGGTCTACGCGCGGCCGGGGGAGACCCTGGGCACGCTGGCCGCGCGGCTGGCCCAGGATCCGGAGGTGCTGGCCGCGGTCAACGGCGTCACGGTCACGGCCCGCCTCTTCCCCGGCCAGCCCATTTCCGCGCCGGTGGAGGCCGTTCCCCCCGCACCCCTGCGCTTCGGATCCGTCACCGGCTTCGGCTATCCGCCCGAGCTGGAGCAGGGCCACACCGGCTACATCCGCCTGACCAGCGCGCGCCCTCTCTCGCCCACGGTCGTCTGGGACGGGCGGGCACTGCCCCTCTTCCCTGTGGACGGCGACCCCGCGCGGCTGGAGGCGCTGCTGCCTTCGTCGGCCGTGCAGGAGCCGGGCGCGCAGCCCATCACAGTGACCTACGCCACCCGGCAGGGCGTTCCCGTCACCCGCACGTGGACGGTGAACGTGCTCGACGGCGGCTACGGCTTCCAGACCATCCAGGTGCCTGAGGACAAGATGGATTCCCTGGACCCGGCCGTTCGCGGCGCGGAGGAGGCGTTTCTGGCCACGCTCTGGGAGCCGGTTACGCCTGGGGAACGCTGGCGGTCGCCCTTCACCCGCCCCCTGGGTCCCGAATACGCCACCACCAGCTCCTTTGGCACGCGGCGGGACTATAACAACGGCCTGCTGATCAACTTCCACACCGGCCAGGACTTTGGCGCGCCCGTGGGCGCGCCGGTCCACGCGCCCATTACCGGCACCGTGGTCTTCAGCGACCTGCTGACCATCTTCGGCCACGTGCTGGTGCTGGACCACGGCGAGGGCGTCTATACCAACTATTTTCATCTGGACAAGATCGAGGCTGCGCCCGGGGAGACGGTCGCGCCGGGCCAGGAGATCGCGCAGGTGGGAAACAGCGGGCGCAGCACCGGTCCCCATCTCCACTGGGAGCTGCGCATCGACGGCGTGGCCGTGGATCCCATGCAGTTCCTGGAAGAGCCGTTATGGCCGATAGACCGCTGATTGGGCGGATCTGCACGGATTTTTTCTGGGTTTAACGTATCTGTTCAGGCGGGCTTCGTTCGGGGGAACGCGGATTCCCGCGGATTGAAACGGATTTTCACGGATTTTTCAGAAAAAATCCGTGAAAATCTGTCCCCGTCCGTGAAAATCCGCGTTCCGCTGATGGTCGCTGAATAGTCACGCGGTGAATCACAACAACGGGGCCCAGAGGGCTCCCCGACAGGAGCGAATTATTGTTCGCGTTTTTGTCGGTTTTCGTCCAATATCAAGCGTTCTCAGTCACGGAGAGTCAGATTCGTTGCCGTCTGAATTCGCTGTTATGCATGGTGCAAGATGCAATCACAGAAAAAGTTAGAATCAGGGAGGGCGAATAATGATAACGCCAAATCGCGTCAAAGCGTTAGCGGCGGCGGGTGAATCGCTGACTGTCGAGTTCAAAGGGGAAGCAAAAGCGCCGCTCAACGATCGGGACCTGGTCGATACAGTGATCTGTCTGGCCAATCGGTTGGGTGAAGAGCCAGCCTGGCTCCTGATAGGCGTCGAGGATGATGGGCAAATCACCGGCGCCCGCCCGCGTCATGAGGCGGAACATACGGACCCCGCCAGATTGGCCGCCCTGATCGCGGCCCGCACCCGCCCCTCCCTCCCTGTCTGTTCTGGTGGAAGTGGTTCCGGTTCGGGGACATGATGTAATCGCCATTCAGGTGCCCGCAACGCCTACCCCTGTGGGCACGGCGGACGGGCGTTATCTCCGTCGCGCATTGGGTGGAGATGGCAGACCCGCATGCGTCCCCTTCCATTTCCATGAGATGCAAGCCCGTCAGGCGGAAAGGGGCGCGTTGGACTACACTGCATTGGTGGTGTCAGGGGCTACATGGGATGATCTGGACCCCCTGGAAATCGAACGGCTGCGGCGGAGCATTCGGGAAAATAGCGGTCGCAGCGATGCGGCGCTCCTGGCCCTGGCGGATGAAGAATTGGCCAGGGTGCTGGGGGCGGTGGAGATGGGACCGTCCGGTCCGGCGATTCGTGTTTTAGGACTGTTGCTGTTTGGCCGGGAAGAGGCTTTGCGCAGCTACCTTCCCACGCATGAAGTCGCTTTTCAGGTCCTGCGCGGGGCCCAGGTTGAGGTCAACGATTTCTTTCGCTGGCCGCTGTTGCGGGTGATGGAAGAGATCGAGTCACGCTTCAACGCCCGCAATCGTGAGCAGGAGTTATTGGTGGGCATGCTTCGCATCGGCGTGCCCGATTATCCGCCAGCTGCTTTTCGCGAGGGCGTGGCCAATGCCCTCATCCATCGCGACTACACCCGGCTGGGCGCGATTCACATCCAGTGGCATGAAGATCATATCGAGATCGCCAGCCCGGGCGGTTTCCCGGAGGGCGTTCGCCTGGACAATCTCCTGGTCACCCCGCCGCGACCGCGCAATCCCCTGCTGGCCGATGCTTTCAAGCGGGTCGGCATCGTGGAACGCACCGCACGCGGCATTGACACCATTTTCTATGAGCAGGTGCGCAATGGCCGGCCGGCGCCATCCTATGAACGAAGCACCGACACTGGCGTGGTGCTGGTGCTGCCGGGCGGCGAGGCCAACCTGGATTTCGTGCGGCTGGTGGTGGAGGAAAGCCGGGCCGGGCGCTTGCTGAGCCTGGATGAACTCCTGATCCTCAATGCTTTGTGGCGCGAGCGACGGACCACAACGCACGCTGCAGCAACGTTCATCCAAAAACCCGACAGTGAAGCGCGAGCCGTGTTGAACCGCCTGGTGGAGGCGGGACTGGTGGAGGGCCGGGGCGTCAAAAAAGGGCACACCTGGCATCTGTCCGCGGCCACCTACCGGCGGCTGGGCGAGAAGGCCGCCTACGTGCGTCAGCGTGGTTTTGAACGCCCGCAACAGGAACAGATGGTGCTGCAATATGTGAAGACCCATGGCCGGATCACCCGGCGGGAGGCGGCGGAATTGTGCCAACTATCACCAGACCAGGCGTATCGCTTGCTGACCCGGCTAACCAAAGCAGGCCAGCTTATCCGACATGGCGCCAAAAAAGGGACCTGGTATGAACGCAATGTGTAAAAATAACAGCGCGCTGTTACCGGATAACCGCTCGCGCAAATATAACCGCCATATAACACGTTCTTTTGGATTTACCACGAAAATATGAACGTCATCCATAACTAACAGGAAGCTATGATATAACAAACATTGTGAACATCGTCCCTGGCCCTGCATCAAAACACCTTGTGGCCTCAACCGTTTCCCGGCCCCTGCAAGCGCTGCAATGCCTCGACCACCGGCCCCAGCAGGGCCTCGTCCGGCTCGCGGCCTGCGGCTTGGCAGGCTTGAAGATAGTTGCGAGTAAGTTTGAGAATAAGTGGGGCGAAGGCCTGGGGAAGGCGTAAGAACAAGGGCGTGAGCAGGCGAATGCCCTCGCCGAAAGCGTCGGCGGCCGCGGCGTGACGTTCCATGCCCTGCAGTACCGTCCCTTGCGCTCCGAGACTGTTCGCCAGATCGGGCAAAAAGGCTTGGGGACGGCGCGCAGACAACTGCCGCCGAATTGCCAGCGCCTCCTCCGTGGCCGCCAGCGCCTCCTCCCGCCGTCCCAAACCCGACAATGCATTCACTAGATTGTTCAGACTTGTGGTCAGATCGGGCAAAAAGGCTTGGGGACGGCGTGTAGACAACTGCCGCCGAATCTCCACCGCCTCCTCCGTGGCCGCCAGCGCCTCCTCTCGCCGTCCCAAACCCGACAACATCATCCCCAGATTGTTCAGACTTGTGGCCAGATCGGGCAAAAAGGCCTGGGGAGCAGTCCCCGTCAACTGCCGGTATCTCTCTACCGCCTTCTCCGTGGCCGCCAGCGCCTCCTCATGTCGTCCCAATCCTGACAACATCGTTCCCAGATTGGTCAGGCTCATGGCCAGATCGGGCAAAAAGGCCTGGGGAGCAGTCCCCGTCAACTGCCGGTATCTCTCTACCGCCTTCTCCGTGGCCGCCAGCGCCTCCTCATGTCGTCCCAATCCTGACAACATCGTTCCCAGATTGGTCAG
>JAJRVT010000037.1 GCA_024277175.1 Chloroflexota bacterium
CAGAGTCGATCGAACGGCTCTGCACTTCACTTTTGGCCGACCCGGTGACCGAACAGGCCACCTGGATCGATCTCTCCACAGAGGAGCCGCCTTCACCCGCGGACGTCCACGTCATCGAGGTGGCTCCCCGTCCTGGCGTCACCGATGTGGCCGCGCGCGAGCTGGCCCGGGGCATGGCGGAGCTTGGCCTGCCGCCGTGTGAGGTGGCCACCGCCATCCGCTACGAACTGACGGGCGATCTCTCCGAGGAAGACCTGCGCCGCCTGGCCCGCGGCCTGCTCTCCAACGAGACGGTGGAGCACTACAGCCTCGGCCCCATTCCGCCCGTCTTCGGGGCCGCGACCCAGGCCCGCGGAGCGGTGGAGACCGTTCCCGTGCGCGGGCTGGACGAGGACGCGCTCATGGCTCTGAGCCGGGATCGTCTCCTTTCCCTGGACCAGGACGAGATGCGCGTTATCCAGACTTTCTACGCCGATCTGGGGCGGGACCCCACCGACGTGGAGTTGGAGACCCTGGCCCAGACCTGGTCCGAGCACTGCGTCCACAAGACCTTCCGCGCCCGCATCGACTTCACCTGGAAGGACGCGGACGGCAACGTCATCGGCCGGGAAGAGGTGGACGGCCTGCTCAACCAGTACATCCGCGCCGCGACCGAAGCGATCGATCCCGGCTGGCTCCGCTCGGCCTTTGTGGACGACGCCGGCATCATCGCCTTCGACGAGACCCACGACTTGGCCTTCAAAGCCGAGACCCACAATCACCCCTCCGCGCTGGAGCCGTTCGGCGGGGCCAACACGGGTGTGGGCGGCGTGGTGCGGGACATCCTGGGCGTCTCGGCCCGGCCCATCGCGGTCACGGACGCGCTCTGCTTCGCCCCCCAGGACCTCCCCTATGAACAACTGCCCGAAGGCGTGCTCCACCCCCGGCGCATTGCCGAAGGCGTGGTCGCGGGCATCGGCGACTACGGCAACAAGTTGGGGCTGCCCACAGTCAACGGGGCCATCGTCTACGACCGGGGCTATCTGGGCAACCCCCTGGTTTTCTGCGGCTGCGTGGGCCTGCTCCCCCATGGCAGCCACCCCACCGCGGCCCAGCAGGGCGATCTGGTGGTGGTTGTGGGCGGGCGCACCGGGCGGGACGGCATCCACGGCGCGACCTTCTCTTCTGCGGAACTGACCCACGAGACCGGGGAGCTGGTGGGCAGCGCGGTCCAGATCGGCGATCCCATCACCGAGAAGGGACTCATCGAGCTGGTGGAGCGGGCGCGAGATGAACGGCTCTACAATGCCATCACCGACTGCGGCGCGGGCGGCTTCTCCTCGGCCATCGGCGAGATGGGCGAGGAACTGGGCGTGGATGTGGAGCTGACCCAGGCACCCCTCAAATATCCCGGCCTGACCCCGTGGGAGATCTGGATCTCCGAAGCCCAGGAGCGGATGGTGTTGGCCGTGCCGCCGGCCAAGCTGGGCGCGCTCCAAAAGCTGGCCGACGCCTGGAATGTGGAGTTGAGCGTCCTGGGCTTCTTCACCGGCGACCGTCAACTGCGCGTCCGCTACCAGGGCGAGATCGTGGCCGACCTGCCCATGGACTTCCTCCACGACGGCCTGCCCCGCCGGCGCATGATCGCGGTTTATCGGGAAGGGATAGGTGGCAAATCACGCCCCCCGGCCCCCAATCCTGGGGGAGAGTCGTCCGGTCACCCTGTCACCGAGGCGCGCCCCTCGGCCCCCAATCCTGGGGGAGAATCATCCGGTCATCCGGTCACCTTGTCACCTTGTCAATTGTTGCTCGATCTGCTCCCCCACCCTTCCGTGGCGTCCAAAGAAAAAGTAGTGCGAACCTACGACCACGAGGTGCGCGGGGGGACCCTGGTGCGTCCGTTCACCGGCCCGGCCATGGACGGCCCCACCGACGCCGCGGTCCTCAAGCCCCTGGGCGCGTGGGATCACCCCCAGGCCGTGGCGCTGAGTAATGGCCTGAACCCGCTGCTGGGCAAGCGGGACCCCTACGCCATGGCCATCAGCGCCATCGACGAGGCCATGCGCAACGCGGTGGCCGTGGGCGCGGACCCGGACCGCATCGCCATTCTGGACAACTTCTGCTGGGGCAACCCCACCTACCCCGACCGTCTGGGCGCGCTGGTGCGGGCCTGCCAAGGCTGCTATGACGGGGCCACGACCTATGGGACGCCCTTCATTTCGGGCAAGGATAGCCTTTACAACGAGTTCAACGGCGAACCCATTCCGGGGACCCTGCTCATCTCGGCCATCAGCGTGGTCCCGGACATGGCCCAGGTGGTGACGTCCGACCTGAAGCAGGCCGGCGACCGGCTCTATCTCCTGGGCGAAACCCGGGGCGAACTGGGCGGCTCCCTCCTCTACCACGCACTGGGCATAGAGGGAGGCGACCCGCCGGCCATGCCCGAGGAGCCGCTGGCCCGCTACCGGCTGTTGCACCAGGCCATCCGCCGTGGCCTGGTGCGCGCCTGCCACGATCTGAGCGAGGGTGGGCTGGCCGTGGCCCTGGCCGAGATGGCCCTGGCCGGTCGGCTGGGCGTTCACGTCACCCTGCCGGCGTCGCCGCTCGCGACGCTGGATTTCCTCTTCAGCGAGAGCAATGGGCGGCTGTTGGTGGAGGTCGCGCGGGAGGACGCGGCCGTGCTGGAGGCCCATTTCCAGGGCCAGACCTTCATCCCCCTGGGTGAGGTGACGGACGATGGCCGCCTGATCGTGCTGGATGGCGGCGGTGAAACAGTCCTGGATTTGCCGGTCAATGGCTTGGTCCGGGCGTGGAAGGCGGAGGAGGTGGCGTGATGGCCAAACCATCGGTCTTGATCATGCACGCGCCGGGGACCAACCGGGACGGCGAAGCGGCCATGGCCTGCGAGCTGGCCGGCGGCGCGCCTGAGATCGTGCATCTCAACCAGTTGCGGCGGGGCGAGCGACGGATGGCGGACTATGATATGCTGCTTCTGCCCGGCGGCTTCTCCTATGGCGACGCGCTGGGCGCGGGCGTGCGCTGGGCCCTGGACATTCAGGTCTTCTTCCATGACCAGGTGCACGCGTTCGTGGACGCGGGCAAGCCGGTGCTGGGGATCTGCAACGGCTTCCAGGTGCTGGTGAAGGCCGGCATCCTGCCCGGCGTCCACCCTTCTGCGGCCGAGCGGGAACGCCTGCACAGCGAACGCCTGGCCGAGATCGGCGGGCGGGTGGTGACGCTGACGGAGAATGACCGCGGCCGCTTCGAGTGTCGTTGGGTGCATCTGCGGGCCAACCCGGGAGCTACAGCCGGCTTCCTCGGACAGATCGACGACCTGATCTTCTGCCCGGTGGCCCACGGCGAGGGATCCTTCAAGATCAAAGACCAGGCGACCCTGGCGTGGCTGGAATCTGAAAACCTGGTCGCGTTCCGCTACGTGGATGCGCTGGGAAATCCGGCCAACGGCCGCTATCCTGTGAACCCCAATGGCTCGGTGGCCGACATCGCCGGCCTCTGCAACCGGCGGGGCAACGTAGTCGGGCTCATGCCCCACCCGGAGGATCACATTCTGCCGATTCAGAATCCGCTGGGCGGCGGCGGACAGTTGGGGCTGGCGCTCTTTCAGTGTATGATCGCTGCGTAATGGTATTATCCTATTTCAGAGAACAGGACGCTAACTGTGTTGAAATCATTCTCAGAGACTTTGCTTTTCATGTTGATTGTCTTGCTACTCGCGTTGATGGCTGGCGTCCTTATTCTGGCGTACGGCTGGATATTCACATTGATCACGCCTCTGGATTTATGGCAGACCATGGTCTTGATCACCATCGCCTCGGTGGTGCTGTTCGTTGGATTTGGCAACATTCGATTTACCCCTTTCGGGAACCTTCTGAATCATTTGCTATTTGGTCCGCCTATCGCCACAGGCATTGGCGTCCTGATTGGATGGCTGCTGACGCTGGTCACCTCCTTCGATGCCTGGCAGGCTATGTTATTGGGCGTGATCATTGTTGCCGCCATCATCTATATCTTATTGCGGTTTATCGGTGAGTTTCTCGAGACGGTTCCGCCGGAGCTACTGGCCGATGACGACGAAGATGAAGACATGTATGCCGTCTCCAACATGTTCGATGATGCCATATGGGTGGATAAGAAGGGGCGCATCAGAAGAGCGATGCGCGGAAAAAGAAAGGATAAGAAATCCTGATGATTGACCAACAAACGATCGAACAAGCCTTAGACCAGGCGCTGGACGGCGTGGACCTGCCCTTCCTGGGTGAGCGCACCCGGGGCAAGGTCCGGGACATCTACCGCCACGACGACCAACTGATCCTCATCACCACCGACCGGCTTTCGGCCTTCGACCGCATCCTGGGCCTGGTTCCCTTCAAGGGGCAGGTGCTCAACCAACTGGCCGCGTTCTGGTTCGAAGAGACCCGCGACATCATCGGCAACCACCTGATCGCCACGCCTGACCCCAACGTGACCGTGGCCCAAGCCTGCGAACCCCTGCCCGTGGAAGTGATCGTCCGCGGCTACATCAGCGGCGTGACCAAGACCGCGCTCTGGTATCAGTACAGCCAGGGCAAGCGCACCATCTACGGCATGGACTTTCCCGATGGTCTCTCCAAGAACGACCCCCTGCCTGAACCCATCATCACCCCCACCACCAAGGCCACCGACGGCGGCCATGACGAGCGCATCACCAGCGCGCAGGTGGTGGAGATGGGGCTGGTGGAGCCGGCGCGCTGGGAGCAGATCTGCCAGGCGGCGTTGGCCGTCTTCGCGCGTGGCCAGGCTATCGCCCGCCAGGCCGGCCTGATCCTGGTGGATACCAAGTACGAATTCGGCGTCACGCCAGCGGGGGAGACGGTGCTCATCGATGAGGTGCACACGCCCGACTCCAGCCGCTTCTGGATCGCGGAGACCTATGAATCGCGCCGGGCCGCGGGCCAGGAGCCGGAGAACTTCGACAAGGAATTTATCCGTCTCTACTACGCGGCCCACGGCTACCGGGGTGACGGCGATCCCTTCCCCCTGCCCCCCGAACTGGCCGTCCAGGCCGCGCAGCGCTACATTGGGGCCTACGAACGGCTGACCGGCCGCGAGTTTCAGCCGGGAGAGACGCCCGCGGCCGAGCGAATTGAGCGCAATCTGCGCGCGTGGGTGGATGACAAGGTGACGGGGTGACTGGGTTACAGGGCAGATAATGAAGCCTCGTTATCCAGCGTGAGTAAGATGAATCGGGGCGAAAGGAGAGAGGCTATGTCCAGGGTGGAGAAAGATGAGGCGCGTGAGGAGCGTATGTACACGGAAATCATCGTGGATGCTTACGGTGCAGAAGAGCAGGCGATGGGATGGTACTATTATCTCGACGATGCGCTACGTTTTCCTTTTCGCGCCAGATGCATCGTCAAGAGGGCAATCTCTCCTCTGAAAGTGGGAGATGTGATAGATGTGCTGGACATGGCTCCAGCAGAAGAATGTGAACGAGAAATGTTCGTGATGATGCGTTGGGAGAAAGAGGGCCTAGGCGTTCCTCTGTCACAGTTGCAGGCGCTTCACGCCGATAAACAAACGCAGGAGGCCGTTGAAGATTGGCTCTACTGGGTGAACAGAGGATATCAATTTGGATAAGAGCTTTTCTTTGTGTCCTTCGTGTCTACTAAGAAACTCATTCCCCCAGTTTCTTCTAGGAGGAATTGAGCCGACCAGGCTCGACTAGGGGCTTTGTGGTGAAAAAATATTTTTAGGTTCGACCCATCGGAGTAGGAGTAACGCATGTCAACTTCAGAAGCGCCCTTGGTGGGCATTATCATGGGCAGCAGTTCGGACTGGGAGCCGTGCATGATGCACACGGCAAAGACATTGGAAGACTTTGGCGTGGCCTACGAGGCCCGGGTGTTGTCGGCCCACCGCACGCCCGAGCTGACTGCCGAGTACGCGCGCACAGCCGCGGACCGGGGCGTGGAGATGATCATCGCCGGCGCGGGGGGCGCGGCCCACCTGGCGGGCGTGATCGCGGGCCACACCCTGCTCCCCGTCATCGGCGTGCCCGTCCAGAGCCCCGCGCTCAACGGCATGGACTCGCTGCTCTCCATCGTGCAGATGCCGGCCGGCATTCCCGTGGCGACCATGGCCATCGGCAAGGCCGGCGCGATCAACGCCGCGCTCTTCGCCATCGCCATCCTGGCCGCCACCCGCCCCGATCTGCGCGTCCAACTCCAAGCCTACCGGGACAAACGAGCTCAGGCCATCATCCGCCAACAATTGACCCTTGGCAATTAGCCATTGACAATTGACCATTATCCATCATGCAACCCATCGGCCACATCATCCGCCTCCAAGCCCAGACATCGCCCCTGAAGCTGGGCCAGAAACCCTACCGCGTCTATGATCCCGGACCCATTCGCGTCACGCCCGCCATGCGCCTGACCCGGGAGGGCGTCATCGGCCTGGACGACGGCCAGACCTTCATGGACGTCCACCACGCGCGCCATCCCCAGTCCCGGCGGCGGGGAGAGAGCAACGCCATCTCCTTCAACTTCACGGCCCACTACCGGCGCATGCGCGACCGCTATGGTCCGCACCTGGCCGATGGCGTGGCCGGCGAAGGCATCCTCATCGCGTCCGACCGCATCTGGACCGAAGACGAGTTGCAGCCAGGGCTGGTCATCGCCACCCGGGACGGGCGGGAGGTGCGTCTGGATCACATCATCGTGGCCGCGCCCTGCGCCCCCTTCAGCCGCTTCGCCCTGGCGCTGGACGCCTACCCGCCCCCGGAGATGATCAAAGAGGCGCTGCAATTTTTAGACGGCGGCACGCGCGGCTTCCTGGCCCAACTGGACGGCGGCGAGGCCCGGATCCAGGTGGGCGACGCCGTCTTCATCGCGTAGGTGCAGCATCCCTGCCGCACGATCATGGGGGGGGGGCAGAGGGGCAACATGAATGTTGCCGTACAAGTCGCCCTGCCGCACGATCCGCGTCGATCAGGGACGCAGGGCAACATGAATGTTGCTGTATATTGCTTCACCACACATTCAGGAGAAACTCAATCGCATGAGCGAAGAAGAGAAGAAAGACAAAGCCGGGGAAGAGACCGAAATCAAACCCGAAGCCAAGGATGAAATCAAGGACAACATCGTCGAGAGCGAGCACTCGGTGACCATCGGCGGGCAGGCCATCGAGTACAAGGCCGTCACCGGGACCATCGCGCTCAAGGGCGGCAAGCAGGACGAACCGCCAAAGCCCCGGGCCTCCATCTACTTCACGGCCTACTTCAAGCAGGGCGTGGCCAACGTGGAGGAGCGCCCGCTCCTGATTTCCTTCAACGGCGGGCCGGGTTCGTCATCGGTCTGGCTGCACCTGGGCATGCTTGGCCCCCGTCGAGTCCTGTCCGGCGACGTAGACAATCTCCAGCCGCCGCCCTACCGGCTGATCGACAACGAACACTCGCTGCTGGATGTGGCCGACATCCTCTTCATTGACCCGGTGAGCACCGGCTTCAGCCGGCCCGCACCCGGCGAGAAGGCCAAAGAATTCCACGGCGTGGACCAGGACATCGAGTCGGTGGGCGATTTCATCCGTCTCTTCGTCACTCGCTATGGCCGCTGGCTGTCGCCCAAATATCTCATCGGCGAGAGCTATGGCACCACCCGCGCGGCCGGCCTCTCCGGCTATCTCCAGGACCGCCATGGCATGTACCTCAACGGCATCGCGCTGGTGTCGGTGGTCCTCAATTTCCAGACCCTGCGCTTCACCGACGGCAACGAACTGCCGTACATTCTCTTCCTGCCCACCTATGCGGCCACGGCCTGGTATCACGGCCGGCTGCCTGACGATCTCCAGGCCGATCTGCGGGCCACCCTGGATGAGGTGGAAGCCTTCGCCGCCGGCGAGTACGCGGCCGCGCTCTTCAAGGGCGCAGCCCTCTCCGCGAACGAACGGGACGCCGTAGTGGAGAAACTGGCCCGCTACACCGGCCTCTCCCCCCGCTACATCGAGCAGACCAACCTGCGCATCAACATCGCCCGCTTCGTCAAGGAACTGCTGCGGGACGAGCGGCGCACGGTGGGCCGTCTGGACAGCCGCTTCAAGGGCATCGACAAGGACGCGGCCGGCGAAAATTATGAGTACGATCCCAGCGCGGCCGCGCTTCTGGGCGCGTACACGGCTACGCTCAACGACTACGTGCGCCGGGAACTGGGCTTCGAAAGCGACCTGCCCTACGAGGTTCTGACCGGCCTCTACGAACGCTGGGACTACGGCAAGTACCAGAATCAGTTCCTGGACGTGGGCGAGACCCTGCGCGCGGCCATGACCAAGAACCCTTTCCTGCGCGTCTACGTGGCCAATGGCTACTACGATCTGGCCACGCCCTACTTCGCCACCGAATACACCATCAACCACCTGCACCTGGATCCCACCCTCCGGGAGCACATCGAGATGAGCTACTACGAAGCCGGCCACATGATGTACGTCCACGAGCCGTCCCTGGCCGCGCTGAATGAGGGAGTGCGGCGGTTCATTCGTGACAAGATGACAGGATGAGGGGGTGACAGGGTGACGTCTCCCCCGGATTGGGGGCCGGGAAACGGATGACATCTCCCCCAGATTGGGGGTTGGGGGGCGAGTAACCCGCCACGCCTCACGTTTTACGTCTTTACGTTCGGAGTGTTCCATGAGCGATGCAGACCATTACAAACAGGCCGGCGTGGACATCGACGCCGCAGGGCGCGCGGTGGCGCTGATGAAGGCGGCCGTGCGCGCCACCCACACGCCGGCGGTGCTGGCGGATGTGGGCGGCTTCGGCGGCCTCTACGCGCTGGAGGACCTGCCGCCGCGGCCGGTGCTGGTAGCCTCCACCGACGGCGTGGGCACCAAGGTGAAGCTGGCCGCGCAGCTGGGCCGCTGGGAGGGCGTCGGCCATGACATCGTCAACCATTGCATCGATGACATCCTGGTTCAGCACGCGCGACCCCTCTTTTTTCTGGACTACATCGCCACCTCCAAGCTGGTTCCCGAAGCCGTGGCCGCGGTGGTGACGGGCGTGGCCAACGCCTGCCAGGCCGCGGGCTGCGCGCTCCTGGGCGGGGAGACGGCCGAGATGCCGGGCGTCTACGCCGAGGGCGCCTTCGATCTGGCCGGCACGGTGGTGGGACTGGCGGACCGGGACACGCTCTGGCCGCGGCAGGCCCAGATGCAGGCCGGGGACGCGCTTCTGGGCCTGCCTTCCAGCGGTCCCCACACCAACGGCTTCTCCCTGATCCGCCAGGTCGTAGCCGGGCAGGACCTGGAGATGGGGCTGGCTGATGGCCAAACCCTGGCCGACGCCCTACTCGCGCCCCATCACTGCTATCTGGACGACGTGGATCGCCTGGAGACGGGCGGTGTGACCATCCACGGTCTGGCCCACATCACCGGCGGCGGCTTCTATGACAACGTCCCTCGCATCCTGCCCGAGCGCCTGGCCGCGGAGATCGACGTCGATAGCTGGACCGTCCCGCCCGTCTTCCGTCATCTGGTGGCGTGGAGCGGCATGAGCCTGGCCGAGGCCTACCGGGTCTTCAACATGGGCGTGGGCATGGTGGCCATCGTCCCCGCCGACCAACTGGCCGCGGCCCGGACCGCCCTGCCCGCGGTCATCCATATCGGCCACCTGGTCGACCGCTCCGGTGATCAGCCGCGGGTCATGATTCATAGAATATAAGTAACTATTCACGATAGACCGCGGATTGAGCGGATTAGGCTGATATTCACGGATTTTTTTGAAAAAATCCGTTTTGACCCGCTCAATCCGCCCAATCCGCGGTCTATGGTGAAATAGTTACAAATCCGCGTTCTATCCAAAGTGAGGACATATGACTGCCAAACTGGCTGTACTCATCTCCGGCAACGGATCCAATTTGCAGGCCATCATCGACGCCTGCCGCGGCGGTTTTTTGGACGCAGAGATCGCGGTCGTGGTCTCCAACCGCAAGGCGGCCTACGGTCTTCAGCGGGCGGAGAAGGCTGGCATTCCCACCGTCTACCACCCCCTCAAACCCTACAAAGATGCCGGACGCGACCGTCGGGAATATGACGCTGACCTGGCCCGGCTGGTGGAAGAGTACAAGCCGGACCTGGTGGTGTTGGCCGGCTGGATGCTCATCCTCAGTTCCGACTTCCTGGACCGCTTTCCCTACCGGGTAGTCAACCTGCACCCGGCCCTGCCCGGCCAGTTTCCCGGCGCGCACGCGATCCAGGACGCGTTCGAGGCCTTCCAGCGGGGGGAGATCAAGGAGACGGGCGTCATGGTGCATCTGGTTCCGGACGAGGCCGTGGACGCAGGGCCGGTCATCGCCTCCGAAGCCGTCCCCATCTACCCCAGCGATGACATAGAGACGCTCACCAAGCGCATCCACAACGTGGAGCACCGCCTGCTGATCCGCGCGCTGCGGCGACTGATCGAGGGGGATGAATAGATGAATGCCGCCTATTACGAAGAATTTCGTGGCCCCATCCGGGTGGTCCGCCTACCCGATCCCACGCCGGACGCCGGCGCGGTGGTGGTGCGGGTGGAGGCCAACGGCATCTGTCGCAGCGACTGGCACGGCTGGCAAGGGCACGACCCGGACATCACCCTGCCCCATGTGCCGGGCCACGAACTGGCCGGCGTGGTGGAGGCGGTGGGACGGGATGTGACCCGCTGGCGACCGGGCGACCGGGTGACGGTCCCCTTCGTGGGCGGCTGCGGCCATTGCGAACAGTGCCTCTCCGGCAACCACCAGGTCTGCGATTTCCAGTTCCAGCCCGGCTTCACCCACTGGGGCTCGTTCGCCGAGTTCGTGGAGATCAAGTACGCGGACGTCAACCTGGTGCGCCTGCCCGACGAACTGGACTTCGTCACCGCGGCCAGCCTGGGGTGCCGCTTCATCACCGCGTTCCGGGCCGTCATCGACCAGGGGCGGGTGGCCGCGGGCGAGTGGGTGGCGGTCCACGGCTGCGGCGGCGTGGGGCTATCCGCGATCATGATCGCCAACGCGGCCGGCGCGCAGGTGGTGGGCGTGGATATCAACCCGGACGCGCTGGCGTTGGCGCGCGCAGTGGGCGCGCAGGCCGTGGTCGACGCGCGTACGGTGGATGACGCGCCCGCCGCCATCCGTGAAATCACCGGGGGCGGCGCGCATCTTTCCCTGGACGCGTTGGGCAGCGCGGTCACCTGCGTCAACTCCATCCACAGCCTGCGCAAGCGGGGGCGTCACATCCAGGTGGGGCTGATGGCCGCGGAGCACAGCCAGCCGCCCGTGCCCATGGGGCTGGTCATCGCCAACGAGTTGGAGATCCTGGGCAGCCACGGCATGCAGGCCTACCGCTATCCACACGTGCTGGACCTGATCGTGGCCGGCAAGCTACAGCCTCAATTGCTCATCCAGCAGCGGGTGACCCTGGCCGAGGGCGTGAAGATTTTGCAAGGGATGGGCGAGTTCAACACCGCGGGCGTGGCGGTCATTGATCGGTTTCAGTAGATACGGTTTGAGCCGTATTCTGGCTATTCAGAAATAGATTTGTGATGATAAACATTCGTGTCCAGGAAGAAATTATCGCCGTTCATTGAGTTCATCCCGGGTATATTTGCGGCTGATTTGGATGGACTCACTTAGCTGATCAATCAGGTTCTTTCCCCCATATACATCCGGCCGCCGATGCTGTAACGACGGCAATTGGGCGCGGACCTTTTCCTGATAATCGTAGTCGATATCCGCGAAGATGACGCATTCCCGTTCGGGTGCGCGGGCCAGGACCGTGCCCCACGGGTCCACGATCATGGCGTTGCCGAAGCAGTACTTGCCCGGCGGGTGCTCGCCGATCTGGGCCGGCGAGACCATGAAGACCTGGTTCTCGATGGCCCGCGCCCGGATCAGGGCCTCCCAGTGGTCCTTGCCCGTGTAGAGGGTGAAGGCCGACGGCTGGAAGATCACCCGCGCGCCGTCCAGGGTCAGGGCCCGGTAGAGTTCGGGAAAACGGATGTCGTAGCAGATGGTCAGACCGAAGCGGCCATGATCGGTGTCGAAGGTAACCATCTCCCGGCCGGCCTCGAAGGTGGATGACTCGTTTTCGGCCACCTGGCCGCGGATATCGATGTCGAAGAGGTGGATCTTGGCGTAGCGGGCGATGAGTTCCCCCGCCGGGTCGAAGACCAGGGTCATGTTCCAGACTTTGCCGGCGCCGGCTTCGCCCTCATCCACCAGGATGGGCATGCTGCCGCCGTGGACGTAGATACCGTGCTCTCTGGCCTTGGTCTGGAGGAAGCGGGCGCTGGGGCCCATCAACGGCTCCGCACCCTCGCGAACATGGGTGCGCGTGCCCAGCATGTTGAACATCTCCGGCAGCGCGACCAGGTCCGCACCCAGGCGCGCGGCATCGTCGATCAGTCGTTCGGCCGTGGCCAGGTTGACGTCCTTGTCCGCGCGCGAGTTCATCTGGCAGGCGGCGATGCGAAAGGTCATGGGTTCCTCCTGAGAGAATAGGGCGTGTTGACGATTAATCCAAGTATAGCAATCTGCGGCGGGTGTTGCAAGCATCAGAGTAAATGCTTCCAGGAATTTTTCCTTGCGTCTTGTTAGGAAGGGAAGTAGGTGCTATACTGCCTTCTAGAAAACATTCGGCTTGCTATCGCTATTTTGATGATGGAGCGTCTCGATGAGTGTCAACATAAACCGCAAAATGGCTAATCCGCAAATTGAACAAATTGCGCAAATTTTGATTGATCTTCCACCTGAAAAAATCGTGGCTGTGCGTGATTATGTCCTTTTCTTGCAGAGTCGTTATGGTTCCTCAGAAATAGTCGATGAAAGTGATGTCTGGAGTGAGGAAGATGTGCGAGATATCAGCGCAGCAAGTATAAGCTATGCCTTGCAGTCAGGATGGGGAGACGCTGAAAATGGCTGAATCCGGAGATGTCGTGATCGTCGAATTTCCAGGTGTACAGGTTACAAAACGTCGTCCTGCTGTTGTGGTATCCTCTGCTGCCTATCATCGCACGCGGCCAGATGTCATTTGGGGTTTGGTGACCAGCCAAGTCGCCAGCGCCAAGCATTCAAGCGATCATCGGCTGATCGATTGGGAGCAGGCCAATTTACAAAAACCATCTGCATTCCGCTCGTTTCTGGTTACGATGCCTGTAAAAGCCGTTCGCGTTATCGGTCATCTGTCTGAGCAGGATTGGATGTCAGTCAAGCAATGTTTGAGGGATGCTGTAAGCCATCATAAAGTTATACCCCCCGGATTTCGGATTAAAGTCATACCCCGAAGCACCTTAACAAAGTTATACCCCCAAAATCAGGACGTCTCAGTCCCAAGGTTCTCATCCGCCAATCCGGTGATTGCAGCTG
>JAJRVT010000003.1 GCA_024277175.1 Chloroflexota bacterium
AGACTGTGTTTGCACAACGTCGAACTGGATGGCTGTTAGTGGCGGTTGGATTGTTCCTTGCATTGGTCCTGAGCGCCTGTACGGCGCCTGTTGCGCCGGCTGCACCGGCAGAGGAGGCCGCGCCGGCAGAAGAAGCCGCGGCCCCGGCTGAAAGTGGCGGTGAAGGGGGAATCACCATGGCCCTGGTGATCGGCGTGCAGGGTGACGCATTCTATATCACCATGGCTAAAGGCGCGCAGGACAAGGCCGACGAGTTGGGCGTTAACCTGATCGTAGACGGCCCGCCGGACTGGGATGCGGTCAAGCAGACTGCGATCGTAGACGCCATGATCGCACGCGGTGTGGATGTCATGGCCATCGCGGCCAACGACAAGCAGGCCATGATCGAACCGTTGCAGCGCGCCAATGACGCCGGTATCAAGATCCTGTCGGTGGATACTTTCATCGGCGATGGCGACTACGTGAACGGCCCGGTCACCTTCCCACTCTCCTACATCGGCTCGGATAACGTTGAGGGCGGCAAGATCGCCTGCGAGGCGTTGGTCGAGGCCATCGGCGGCCAGGGCAAGCTCTATATCCAGAATACGGTCCCCGGCGTCAGCACCACCGATCAGCGCGAAGAAGGTTGTAAGGAAGAGATCGACGCGGTGGACGGTGTGGAGCTGGTTGGCGTGGATTACAATGACGACAACTCCTCCAAAGCTGCAGAACAGACCACGGCCGTGCTCCAGCGAGAGCCGGACCTGGGCGGCATCTTCGGCACCAATCTCTTCAGCGCCCGCGGCGCGGCCCAGGCCGTCAGCAACGCCGGCTTGCAGGGCGTGGTCAAGATCGCCAACTTCGATGCCCCTGAATCAGCTATCGAAGACCTGCGCAATGGCGTGGTGGACCTGGTGATCGCCCAGTTGCCCTATCAGATGGGCCAGGTGGCGGTGGAATATGCGGTGGATGCCATGGAAGGGAACATGGACGCCATCGAACCTCGCTTCCCCACCGGCTATGTCGTCATCACCATGGATAACGTGGACAGCGAAGAAGCGCAGAAAGCCATCTACAAGAGTGAGTAAGCGTTCCCTTGTTTCTCTGACAGTTTGTTAGCAAAGCCTGGCTTGGTCGCACCGGAGTTACCGCTTCCGGTGCGACCAAGCCAGGCTTTCGTCAACCCAGTTAGTCAATACCGCAGTCAGTCAACATAACGGAATGTGTGGTCGATCCCATGTCTGGAGAAAATTCCGCCCATGTGATGCGCACGCTGAGCCGGATCTGGGCCTGGCTTTTTTTACTAGTTCTGATCATTTTCTTTTCGTTGACAGGCGATGGTTTCTTTAGCCTGTTCAACTTCCAAGCCGTCGCCGCCAATGTGGCCATTTTACTTATTATGGCCTTGGGACAGACGTTCGTCATCATCGCCGCCGGCATCGATCTCTCCACCGGCTTTGTCATGGGGTTGGCGTCGGTGGCCGGCGCCTTGGCCATGACTTCGTTGCCGGCCGACACGCCCCTTCCTCTTATCGTCCTGACCGGGCTGGCTGCAGGGCTGTTTGTGGGGCTGATCCCCGGCCTGATCAACGGGCTGATCATCGCCAAGCTGAAGGTGCCTCCCTTCATCGTCACCCTGGGCATGTTTGGCATCGCGCGCGGCATCGGCTTCCTGATGTCCGAGGGCATGCCGATTCCCGTCTCTATCCCCGGTCTAGGGCGCGTTGGCAACGGCTATCTGTTTTATCACTACCCGGGTAGCGGATTCTCTTTTCTACAGCCCCCGGCCGGCGTCACCGGCGTTGAGCTTCGTCAACTGACTGGCATTTTGCCCCACCCGGTGACATACGCCATCATCCTGGTGTTGGCGGCCCACTGGCTGTTGAAACGCTCCCGTTTTGGCTTGCACACCTACGCCATCGGCGGCAATCAGGAGGCGGCCGTGCGCGCCGGCATCCCCGTGGATCGTCGGGTGATCGCACTCTATATGCTTTCTGCCGGCTCCGCAGCCCTGGCTGGCGTTCTCTATAACATGCGCTTCACCAACGGCGCCGCCAATTCCGGCGAGGCCTTACTCCTGGACTCCATCGCTGCGGTCGTCATTGGCGGCGCATCTCTCTTTGGCGGTGAGGGCACCATTATCGGCACGGTGATCGGCGCACTGATCATCGCAGTGATCCAGAACGGCCTGGTGATCCTCGGCATCAACCCCTTCTGGCAGTTCGTGGCCGTCGGCGTAGTGATTATCCTGGCCGTCCTCGTGGACCAGGCGAAAGAACAGGTGGCGGAATAGATCATGGCAGAACAAACGAAACGCGAACCAACCCTGCGCGTGGCCGGCTTGACCAAGCGCTTTGGCGGTCTGACGGCTGTCGACCATATGGATATGAACGTTTACGCCGGCGAAGTGGTGGGACTCATCGGCGACAACGGCGCCGGCAAGTCCACCTTGATCAAGATGATCTCCGGCGTCTACCGGCCGGATGACGGTAAGATTTTCCTGGATGGCGAGGAGACCACTTTCGTGTCGCCGCTGGAGGCCCGACGCCTGGGCGTGGAGACCATCTATCAGGATCTGGCGCTGTGCGAGAATCTGGATGCATCCGTGAATATCTTTCTGGGCCGCGAACCCATGCGGCGATCTTTGGGGTTTCTGAAGGCGGTGGATCGCAAGCTGATGTTAACCGAGTCCCAGTCGGTGCTGGATCGGCTGGACATCCACATTCCCAATCTGCGTAAGCCGATCCGGGAAATGTCAGGCGGACAGCGCCAGGCCGTGGCCATCGCCCGCGCCGTCTACTGGAACGCGCGGTTGATGATCATGGACGAACCCACCGCCGCTCTGGGCGTGCCCGAACAGCGTAAAGTGCTGCACTTGGTGAACACCCTGCGCGAGCAGAACGTCCCTGTGTTGATCATCAGCCACAACCTTCAGGATGTGTTCGCTGTGGCCGATCGGGTGGTGATCATGCGGCGAGGAAATAAGGTGGGCGAACGCCGCATCGAGGAGACCTCCATCGACGAGTTGGTGACCCTGATGGTGGGCGGCGAGCTTGTTCGCGAGGAGTGAAACTGAACGCAGACTGAAAACGAAAGTTGAAATTGCAAAGGACGACGCTTCGGGGGAAGCGCCGTCCTTTTTTATATGCCTTTTCAGGCGAGCCATGTATTTTCTCAATTGTTTGGGGGGAAACCAGGGTTTTCCGAATCTCTGCGTCCCGACGTAAAACCCTGACTTCTTTCGCCCTGAAATATTGAGAAAATACCGAGCTATTGACGAAATTTAAGCGGTCACAGCCTGCAAACGTTCATCGATCTCGCGCAGTACGGTGATGCGGTTCTTGGTGGCCGCTTCGTAGTCGCGAATCATCTCCAAGGCCTTATCATCCATGCCATCGAACTTGGCGATTAGCTCTTTGGCGGTCAGGCTGTCGTAACCGTCGAAAGGCGCCTTGACCACATTCTCGACCGTTTCTGCGACGGCTTCAGCCACTTCGATGACGGTCCCCTGCACATCCTTGCCGTTGGAGCCGGGGCGGACGGCGGACAGGACTTTATCGGTGACGCCCTTGGTGTTCCCGGTGACGACGTCCTTCACGCCTTTGGTGTTCTCGGTGATGACTTCTTTCACGCCTTCGAAATTCTCACCGTAGCGTTCCAGCAGTTTGCTGAACTCCCCCGAGGCCTGCTCGAGGTAGCGATCGTACCACTTGCTGAATTCCTGTTCCATCTCCTCGCCGCGTTTTTCGGCCTTTTCCAGCAATTCCTGGCTGTTCTCAAGCCCGTACTTGGCGGAATCATAGGCCATGCCCCACAGGCCGGCGTAGGCCAGAATGGCCTTATGGGCAATATCGCGCACATTTTCGACGTTGCCGAATTGTTCCTGGGGGTTGCGCAGTTTGATCTCGATGTTCATGGTGCACTCCTTTTGTACTCTCTGCATGAGCGGCGTTTCGACCGCATGACTTACCCGGTTCAGTTGCGTTTCTTGATAACGCACGCTTGTGACGCATCGCGTTATGGCCCCAGTATAACGCAGTGCGTCACGTTTGTCAAGTCCCAAAATGTTTGAATTTTGTAAGTCTAATAATGGCGGTTGTTTGGCTGGGGCGTCAGGCCTACGCTGGCGAGGCTGGCAGGAAGGAAATCGAATTTTTGTCCAAAGCCCGGTTTCTGATGATCCGCGTGGACGGATGCAGGGCCAACGAACCAAAGAGCGTCTTGCGCAGTCCCGCCGTGTTGCCGAAACGCACGCGATTAACCCAGCCCTGCACGCTGGCGTTGAGCGCGCCTAGCGAAAGGTCGCCGGCCGTGTGGGCCCGGGCGGATCGGCGCAGCCTGCGCGAGGCTAAAGCCGTGGGGCTATGAAGCGACGCTCCCGCCCTTGGGGGGCATGGGACGCACTCGCACGGCCAGGAGGTGGTAAGGGATGAAAAAAGAATGGAAGGCGGGGTTCGTCCGATAAGGATGTCGGACCTATCCTGTTCCGAATTGGCGATCGCCGGCGTCACCTAGGCCGGGCCAGATGAAGCCGGTGGGGAAAGGATCGCCAGGACCGGTCAGACGATCGTCTACGACCGCGGCGTAGATCTCCACGTCGGGGTGAACCTGATGCAACGCCTGGACGCCCTCAGGGGCGGCGATGATACAGAGAAATTTCACCCGCGAGACGCCCCAGCGCTTGAGAACGTCCACCGCGGCGATGGCTGAACCACCGGTGGCCAGCATGGGATCCAGCAGCAGACAGAGTTGGACCGTGGGGTCCGTGGGCAGCTTATTATAGTATTCCACGGGAGCCAGGGTGCGCTCGTCCCGGTAAAGCCCCAAATGCCAGACCTCGGCCTGGGGCAGCAGCTTCCACGCCCCCTCCACCATGCCGAGCCCGGCGCGCAAAATGGGGATCAGACCGATCTTTTCGCCCATGGTCGCGCCCTCGGTCATGGTCAGGGGCGTTTCCACCGGCTCCGGATGCAGGGGGAGGTCCCGGGTCGCTTCGTAGACGAGCATGACAGCCAACTCGCTGATCAGCTCGCGAAATTTTTTTGGTTTTGTGCTCTTTCTGCGCAGGAGCGTCAGTTTATGACGGACGAGCGGATGCGACAGGACGCGCGCACCTGAAGGCGCAGGAGCGTCAGCTCCTTTCCGATCTTGCTGTTTCATCTGCGAGCGACTCCTAACCTGGACGAACCAGAATCGAAGAAGAGAAGCGCGGATTGAGGAGACTAGCTATTCACATCGTGGACGCAAAGCGCCGCCTCCCCAATCCGCGATCTATCACCAATTGAAGGGGCGCGATCCTCGACCGCGACGGGCCAGACGCTCCACTTCCTCCTGACATTTCACACACAGAGTGGCGTCCGGTTTGACTTCCAGACGTTCCAGTTCGATGGGCTGTCCGCAGCGCTCGCAGATGCCATAGCTGCCCTTTTCGATGGAGCGCAGCGCGGCTTCGATATCCTTGAGCTTATTCTCCATCACGCTGATCAACGCCGCGTTTTTCTCGCGTTCGAAAATCTCGGCGTCTCCTTCGTCCGGCTCGACGTCCACCTCGGTTTGCATGAACTCGCGCAGATGCTCCAACTCTTCGAGCACTTGAACTCGCTCCTCTTCCAGGATTTTTTTCTCTTTCTCGATGAATTTTTTCCGTGGCATATCGTCTACTCCTTGCCTCCTCGCTGAGACAGGGCCAGGCGTCCGGGGACCAGGCGCACCGTCTATGGTTGATAAGCTATGCTCACAGTAACAGCATGCATTTGAGATTAGACAGGTTATAGCAGCTTTTAGGGTAAAGGTCAAGCCATACTTTGCGAAAACTTTGCGCGGGAATGATTGGGGGGCGGCCTTTATTGGAGCGCGGATTTTGACAGAGGGAAGCGGATTTTCACGGATTCTTACGAACAATCCGTGAAAATTCGCGTTGATCCGCACAAATACGCGTTCAAACGAAGCCCGGCTGAACAGTCACCCAGGTGGGAAATCGGTTTCGCTGCATCTCGCTTATCTGCTATAATGACGACAGATAGTAGAACAAACGTGCAGCCACAACGGAACAGGCGTAACGAACTCACATGGCGGACGAACGCAGCATCAGCAACCAACCCGCCCCCGCGCACAAACAGGGCCAACGCGCGATCTCGGGCGCGCCCCAGGGCGGCGAAAAGAAGATTGACTACGCGCTGCGCCCCAGATCTCTGGATGAGATGATCGGCCAGGACCGGCTGCGGAACAAGATTAGCATCCTGGTAGAGGCGGCCCGCCTGCGCGGCGACGCCCTGGACCACGTGCTCCTCTACGGGCCGCCGGGCCTGGGTAAGACCACCCTCAGCCACATCCTGGCCCATGAGATGAACGCCAACCTTAAGGTGACGGCCGGGCCGGCCATCGAGAAGGCCGGCGATCTGGCCGCGATCCTCACCAACCTGCGCAAGGGCGACATCCTCTTCATCGACGAGATCCACCGCCTGGGCCGCGCCGTGGAGGAGATCCTTTACCCGGCCATGGAGGATTACTCCCTCAACATCGTGGTCGGCAGCGGACCCGCGGCCCGCAACATCCAGCTCAGCCTGCCCAAGTTCACTGTGGTCGGGGCCACCACCCGCCTGGCATTGATGACATCCCCCCTGCGCGCCCGCTTCGGCGTGGTGGAGCGCTTCGACTTCTACTCCGTGCCCGCGCTGGAGCAGATCGTCAGCCGCGCGGCCCGCCTGCTGGACGTGAACGTGGACGTCCAGGGCGCGCACGAGATCGCGCGCCGCTCCCGGGGCACGCCGCGCATCTCTCTGCGCCTGCTGCGCCGGGTGCGGGACTTCGCGCTGGTGCGGGCCGATGGCCACGTGGATCAGTTGGTGGCGCGCCAGGCCCTGGCTTTGCAGGAGATCGACGAACTGGGGCTGGATGATCTGGATCGCCGGGTGCTGGACGCCATCATCAACAAATTCGGCGGCGGCCCCGTGGGGCTGGACACCCTGTCCGCCAGCATCAGCGAAGAGGGCGACACCATCATGGACGTGGTGGAGCCGTATCTGCTGCAACTGGGGTTCCTGGACCGCACGCCCCGGGGACGGGTGGCCACGCGCGCGGCTTACGGGCACATGGGCGTTCCCTACGATGAGCAGCCGGCCCAAGGCGGGCTGTTTGGGTGAGTGTAGTGCGTGGTCTCAGGGTATAGCAACGACAGAGGATAAAATGGACGTCAGAAACGCACTCATCGATTTTATCGGCTCATTTCTGATGGCCTTTGTCGTAATCACAGGGGTCACGTATCTGTGGAATCTTATTTTCCATGGCGCGGGCGCCGCTGATTGGGAAACTTCGCTTGCGCTGGCCATCATTTTGGGGATTGCGTTGGCCTGGAGCCGGGCGCGTGAGCGCCAAAAACGAGGGAAGGGGAACTAAGCCTGGATAGTCGCCATGCTGTAAAAATAGAGGGCCTGGCTTTCATCAGAAAGCCAGGCCCTCTATTTTTTTGGGGACGTTTCATTTGGGTGTGTCCAGAATGAGTTGGAACCCCATTCCGGGATTCGGCCAGATCATCCTCCGTTGCGGTGCATCTTGTGGCTGGATCCCGGAATGCTCATTAGGTTGTAGGCGTCATCTCCGGCTGCTGCTGTAACGCCTCTTTGAAGGTCACCAATTCGTCTCGCTTTTCATCCCACAGCGCCAACGGAATCGTGCGCACGCTGCTGCGCAGGGTGATCTCGGTCACCCGCTGGAAGAGGGGGTTCTCGTCATGGCAGGCCTGGAGGTTGTAGTTGGGGATGCGCGGGCTCAGGTGGTGGATATGGTGAAAGCCGATGTTGCCCGTGAACCACTGGAGCACCTTGGGCAGTTTGTAGTAGGAACTGCCCTTCATGGCGGCCAGGGTGTACTCCCACTGGGGCGTATGCTCCCAGTAGGTGCGCTCGAACTGGTGCTGGACATAGAAGAGCCAGGTGCCGGCGCTGGAGGCGATGACGATGCTCGGCAACAGGATGGCCACCATGGTCCAGAACCCGATCAGCAGGCTGACCGCTGTCAGGACGACGAGGAGGGCCAGATTCGTCCACATGACGGAGGCGCGCTCGCCGTGATGCCATTCTTTGTGCACGCCAAGGGGGAAGCGTTGCAAAACGACGAAGTTGAGCGTGGGCGCCAGGCCAAAGAGGAAGAAGGGGTTGCGGAAAACCCGATAGGCCGCCCGCGTCCACCAGGGCGCGGCCAGATATTCGTCCACGGTCATGGTCCACATGTCGCCGGTGCCCCGTTCTTCCAACTCGGCGTGATGCGCGTGGTGGACAGCGTGGGTTTTGCGCCAGTAGCGGTAGGCCGTCATGGTGAAGACGCTGCACACCCGCCCGGTGATGTTGTTGGCGCGTTTCGATTTGAAAAACGAGCCGTGGCCGCAGTCATGCTGGATGATGAAAATGCGCACCAGAAAGCCGCCCGCGGGGATCGCCAGCAGCAACGTCAACCAATAGCTCACATCCAGACTGAAATACATCAATGTCCAACACACGAAAAGGCCACCGAAAGAGTTGGCCAGTTGCCAGATGCTTTTACGCATGTTCGGCTCTCGATACTTGGTGACTATAGCCGGCCACCCCGCATACGCGGCGGATACATCGTTACTCATTTGGTTCTTCATCTCCCTTGGAAAAAATACGACTACAACAAGAAGTGGAAACGCGCGGTCCGATCCGGCTCCCAAAGCCGGGGTCGGCGTAAACATGGTCGTGTTGATCGTGGTGGGTTACACAACTGACGCTAAGTCGCTACGTTCGTGCGGGGACAGCTATCAACAACAGACTTCACTCACCGTACCACATCCGAGCGGGAGCGGCAAACTGGCGGGTCTCTTGAGGGGGAGCGAAGTCAATCTGTGAGCGCACCCAGGCTCAGACCGCGCACAATGACTTGCTGGGCCGCCAGCGCCAGGAGCAGCGGGGGCAGCATCACCATCACCAGGTGTGCGCCGACGAACTTGAATTCGATGCCGTCCTTGGTGATCAGAGAGGCAATGGCCAATGGCGCGGTCTGGGCGCGCTGCTGGACGTTCATGAGGGCGAAGAGGAACTCATTCCAACTTTGGACGATGCAGAGCGCGCCCGTGGCCAGTGCTGCCGGCGCCAGCAAGGGCGCAACGATCCGCCCCAAAGCCGTGAGCCAGTTGGCGCCGTCCACACGGGCCGCATCCAGCAATTCCATGGGGATGTCCTTCATCGCGCTGTGTAAGATCAGAACCGCCAGGGGCAGAGTCAGGGTCGTATGGGCGAAAATCAGGGCCAGCCGGGTGTCCTGGAGGTGGAATCGGACCATCAGCAGAGAGAACGGCAGCGCCCAAATGATGGGCGTCAGCACCCGGGGCAGCAGGATCAGTGTGACCAGCCGCCACACTGGCAGACCATTGTAACGACGGAGGATCAGCCCGAACGCGGCCAGTCCACCCAAGACCAGGCTGATCAGAGCGGTTGCGGCGGCTACCAGCGCGCTGTTGGCCAGCCCGCGCCCCAGCCCGGCAGGGTCGTCGAACCAAATCCACTCCGCGCGCCAGTTGTCCAGGGTGGGGCGAAACTGCCAGAAGGGGATGAATTTGGCCGTGAAAAAGTCCTGAGGTTGCTTGATGGAGAGGGCGAGCGCCCACCAAAGGGGAAACAACGTCCAGATCAGAAGCGCGCCCAGGACGATGGCGCCCAGCCATCGGGATAGCTTGGACATGGGATGGAGGCGAGACATTGGCATCCGACTCCTCTGGCCCCCTGTTGACGACTATGCCGCCTGCGTCGCCCGAAACAGGGTGCGCAGATTCTCTTCATGCACGGCGCGGGCCAAGGGCGAGCGTCGGCTGCCCGGCAGCAGGGAATCACTCAGCGCGCCCACAGCCTCGAACGCGTCGCCCCGCTGGGCCATGGGCGGGATCACCCGCTGCATGCCCAGGATGTAGGCCACGTCCTCGGCCAGTTGCTCCAACGCACGTACTTGGTCGCTGACCGGCTCGCCGATGCGGGGGATGTAGAGTTGCAGCCGGCGCTTGAGCAGGCCGGCTAGTAGGCGCAGCGTGTCCAGCTCGCCGCCGCCGCTGGAGCCGGGCGCGAGGCGGGGCAGGGTCACGTCACTGCCAAAGTCGCCGCCGCAGATGATCCCCAGGGCGGGCAGGTGAACTATGGTGCTGTGGGGCTGGTTGTAGACGTCCAGAAAGTGCTGGCCCACCTGGATGTGGGCCACGCCCTCCCGGGCCGCGGTCAGCCGGGGCAGGTCGATCTCACGGTCCGGATCGGTGAAGAGGACGGCCACCGCGCCTTCCAGCTTGAAGCGGCTGGAGGCGTCGCCCGGCGGGTCGATGATCAGCAACTGTTCCTGGGCGTCGTTGAGCACGCTCAGAGGCGGGCGGCCCAGCACGAAGAGGCTGTTGCGGGGAGGATCGTCCTGGCTGTAGAGTTCGATGTGTTCATAGAGTTGCAGGATGCGGATCCCGGGGCTGGAACCCGGTTCGGTCAGGGTGATGTTGCTATCGGTCATGGGCGCGTCGGAACTTCTCTGGGTTCGCTTCCCAACGCGTCGGTGAGCGGGGTCAGTTCCACGGGCAGATCGGCCACGATCACCCGGCCATCGGGCAAGATGTAGATTTCAGTTTCCGTGGGCAGCGCGAGGAAGGGGGCCAGGGTCTCTTCGCTGTTCCCGGCCTCACCCGTGCGCTCAGGCCTGGCTGACATGGATGCCGACATGGTCGTCCTGTTCATAGTATTCTGCGGTGCGCTCTTCCCGCTCCACCTGGCCCAGTCGTTCCAGCAACGCGCTGATGTCCTCGCACGCGCTCCCCTTCACGCCCTTGATGGCGTACTCCACCCGGCCATCGGGTAGCACCGCGATCTCGATCTCTTCTTTGTGCATGGATCGCCTCCTGCGCCTACTGCCAGCGGCGGACGGTCAGGCGGATGACGTTGTCGTCGCCGATCCGTTCTTCCACCAGGTTGAAGCCGGCCTGCTCCACCTCGGCCAGCACCTTGTGATAGGCGTAGCGCTGCTGGATCTGTTGAAGCCTGCTCTGGATGCGGGCCATCTGCATGTCGTCGCCCACCACTTCGTAGACGCCTTCCTCGTCCGCGCGCAGGCCAAAGGTCAGGTAGCCATCCCGGACCAACAGCGGCGTCTGCACCCGGCGTCCGCTCCAGCGGTGGACGTACTCGCTGTCTTCGCTGTAGTGCAGTTGCAAGTCATCCAGGCTGCGTTTGATCATGGCCAGATCGCGCAACTCAGTTTTGATCTGAACGAATTTCGACATGGGTTTCTCCACAACAGATGGATAGAACGCGGACTGAGCGGTTCTTCCTCTCTGCTATTCCTCATCCTCAGACAACGATTGCACGAACCGACACAAATCATCCAGATCGGCAAAATCAAGCACGGCGATGTTGACTTGTTGCAACTGTTCCATTGTCGCCTGTGAAAGTCGCTCCTCCACCGTTGCTGGCAACGGGCCAAACCGAGCCGTTAGCAATCCCAATACCGCCTCCAATAGCCGGAGTCGCCCCTCTTCGATGCCTTGTTCAAGCCCTTGCTCAAGCCCTTGCTCCAAACCATCCCGGAACCAGATTTCAGCAATGCTCATCATCTCGTCCTTTCCCTCATCCGGGACCAATTGCCCGGCTATCTCCACAAACTCCTCCCGGCCTACCTGGGGACTGGCGGCCAGAGAGTGAGCCTGGGAGAAGGCGAAGCGGAACAGATGATCGTGGGGGTTGAGTTGGTATCGTTCCATGCACGGAGTATAGCACAGACGTTCATGCAATTCAACAGAGGAATTTCTTGTGAGGGTGCGTTCTGATTGGGAGACGGTGAATCTCCCCCCAATCTTCGAACTTCCAATCCTCAATCCTCAATCCTCAATTTTCTATACGCCATATCCAACACCTCCACCGTATGCAGCACCGGCAACGGCTGGCCCTGCCGCTCCAGGTGCGTCTGGATCTGGGTCATGCAGCCGATGTTGCCCATGACCACAGCCTGCGCGCCGGTGGAGAGGATGTTGCGGGCCTTGCGTTCGCCAAGCTGGTTGGCCAGCTCTGGCTGCTCCAGGTTGTACGTGCCCGCGGAGCCGCAGCAGAGCTCGCCTTCGGGGACTTCGACCACGGTCAGGTTGCCGATGGCCGCCAGCAACCGGCGCGGCTCCGCGGTGATCCCCTGGGCATGGGCCAGGTGACAGGCGTCGTGATAGGCCACGGTGACAGGCTCCGGCAGGGGCGGCGGCTCGATCAGCCCCAGCTCGTCCAGGAAGACGCTGATGTCCTTGACCTTGGCCGCGAACGTCACCGCCTCGCCCTCGCCTGGGTGGCCTTTGAAGAGCAGCGGGTACTCGCGCATGCCGGAGCCGCAGCCGGCCGCGTTGGAGATGACCGCGTCCACGTCGTCGGGGAAGACGTCGAAATTGTGCTGAGCCATGGACCGAGCCTGCTCGCCCTCGCCCACGTGCATGGAGAGCGCGCAGCAGCAGCCCTGGCGTTGGGGGATGACTACTTCTACGCTGTTGGCGGCCAGCACGCGTACCGTGGCCCAGTTGATCTCGGGATCCAGCACCTGTTGCACGCAGCCGGTCAGCAGCGCGACCCTGGCCCTCCGTTCGCCCTGGGCCGGGACCCGATCCGGCAACGGTTCGGCCTTGGGCAGGGTGGGTGGCAGCAGGTCCAGCATGCTGCGTAGGGGGGCGGGCGTCAACCCATGCAGAGGGCGGGTCCATTTGCCCGCGGTGTAGGCCATGCGGAAGCGGCCGGGGAAGGGCAGGGTTTCGGTGACCAGCTTGCGCCGCACCCGGCTCATGGCGTCCCGGGAACGCTGCCGCTCGGCCATCTCTCG
>JAJRVT010000038.1 GCA_024277175.1 Chloroflexota bacterium
CTTTCTGTGCCATTCGCAGTTACATCTCCACCGTCCGCAAACAAGGGGGTAATGTCATTACTGCTCTCTATAATGCTTTGATCGGTCAGCCCTTTATCCCTCTACCTGTTTTGTGACCTAGCCTGAATAGTTACGTTATCGAAAAGGTCGTCGTCCTGATCCGCGCCTATCACCAGCATCTCTTCGCCGTCCGGCAGGCGCACGCGACGCCCGACTGTCTGCTCGAAATGCATGATCTCTTCAGCCCGCTTCCCCTCCCTGGCCAGTTCGTCGAAATCATCCAGGGTGAAGGGAGGCGTGTCCGGGCCGTCGGGCAGGCTGAGGATATGGCGGGCGATCTCGTTACGCATGACCGCGACGTCCCGGTGCAGGCGCACGCCCGCCTCCCGATTGGTCATAAAGAGTTCGATTAACGTCTTTTTCGCCTCGACAGGATCGAGATCTTCCAGTTCAACCCTGCGATCCGGCCACATATCGACGAACTCGCGGATGGCGTCCTCGGGCGAGCGCTGGGGGAAGAGGATGCCATCTTTGACCGCCCCCTCCCAGGGAGGATTGTAGTCGATCAAGAGACTCAGCCCCTTCACGCGATTGCGCCTGCGGTTGGCGTACCAGAAGAAGATGTATACGCCCTGGGATCCCAGATCGTCTTCCCCCAGGAAAGCGCGATAGAATGTGCTCTTCTCCTCCGCCAGCGAGGATGCGTCGACGCCCATGGCCTGTAGCCAGGCGATGGCGGTTTTCGTCTCTTCAGGATCGAGCAGATGGCGTTCGAGGATCGTTTGCAGATCGTCTCCATGGCCGTTGGCCTCCAGCCACGCGGGCATGGTCTGATCCAGGCTTGCCCGGGCAGCGGGCGACGTAGCAGTGTAGGCCCTGAGCATCACGGGGAGAAAGTCGATGGGCTTGACGCCCTTGGTCACGGCGGTCAGATCCCCCTGACGCGCGGCGTCCTCCTTGGCCGGCCAGTCGGGCGATCCCCAAAGCCCGTCCAGCCGGGGACGCAACAGGCTCAGCGGTGACAGGTTTGGCCGACGTGATTTTTTCCTGGATTTGCGCGACTTGCTCATGGGAATTTTCCTCCGGTCATGAAAAACATCTCAGCGATGTTCGGATGACGCCAATGATCATGGATGAATTCTACGTCCCGCGCAGGGCGTTGTCAATCCCCAAAACGGAACTGTCACAGGCGGGCCGCATTTGCCATCCGAATATGATCTGCTATGATGGCGGATACTGGACGAATACAACGGTTTGACGCAAAGTCGCAAAAGTTTGACGCAGAGTCGCGAAGACGCAGAGAAACGCAAAGAGAACTTGGCTTTTCTTTGCGCTCCTCTGCGCCATTGCGTCTTTGCGTCAAAATCCACACGATCGAAGACGCTTATGACTGAACGTAACATCTACTTACATGACATCGCGCTGGACCAGGCCATCGACGCCTGGAACGCGCTATTGGACGAGAACGGCCTCCTGGATCCCCTGGGAACCGAGACCATCCCTCTGACCGAGGCCCGGGACCGGGTGACGGCCGAGCCGGTCTGGGCCAAGATCTCCTCGCCCCACTACCACGCTTCGGCTATGGACGGCTACGCGGTGCGCGCCGAGGAGACCCACGGCGCCACCGAGACCAGCCCCAAACGGCTCAAGGTGGGCAGCCAGGCCATTGTGGTCGACACCGGCGATCCCCTGCCGCCGGGCAAGAACGCGGTCATTATGGTGGAGCACACCCAGCTTTACGAGGACGCGCCCGGCGGCCCGGAGATCGAGATCATGGCCGCGGTGGCCCCCTGGCAGGATGTGCGCCCCATGGGCGAAGACATGGTGGCGACCGAGCTGGTGCTACCGGCCAACCATCGCCTGCGCCCCCAGGACCTGGGCGCGATCGCGGGCTGCGGCCACACGGAAGTCACCGTCTACCGCCGGCCCCGGGTCGCGATCCAGCCCACGGGCACGGAACTGGTCCCCCCGGGCGAGCCCCTGAAGCCGGGCGACATCATCGAGTACAACTCCCTCATGCTGGGCGCGGCCGCGGAGGAGGCGGGATGCGCAGTCACCCGGCTGCCCATCCGCAGCGACGACTACGAGACCATCAAGGCGGCAGTGGCCCAGGCCCTGGAAACCCACGATCTGGTGGTCATCAACGCCGGCTCGTCCGCGGGCACGGAGGATTATACCGCGGCCATCGTGCGCGAGCTGGGGCAGCTTTGCGTGCATGGCATCGCCATCCGCCCCGGCCATCCGGTGATCCTGGGCGCGGCCAGGGGCAAGGCGCTGGTGGGCATCCCCGGCTACCCGGCCTCCGCGGCCATGACCTTCGACCTGCTGGTCAAGCCCCTCCTCTACCGCTGGCAGGGCGTGGAGCCGCCGGCCCGGCCCGTGATCCAGGCGGCCATGACCCGCAAGGTGCTCTCCCCCATGGGCGAGGACGACTTCCTGCGCGTGACCCTGGGCCAGGTGGGCGAGCGCATCGTGGCCACGCCCCTCCACGGCGGCGCGGGTGTGATCATGTCCCTGGT
The DNA here is from genome assembly GCA_024277175.1 of Chloroflexota bacterium. Lineage (GTDB taxonomy): Bacteria > Chloroflexota > Anaerolineae > Caldilineales > Caldilineaceae > JAJRVT01. The sequence continues at coordinate 2,520 of JAJRVT010000038.1, forward strand.
CAAGGCCGATGGCATCGTCAAGATCCCCCGCTTCTCCGAGGGCCACCACGCCGGCGAACTGGTGGACGTGGAGCTGCTGCGCCCGCTGGAGTCCATCCGCAACACCATCGTGGCCATCGGCTCCCACGACCTGACCCTGGACCTGCTGGCCGATCACCTGCGCCGTCGCCGCCACGACCTGACCCTCTCGTCCGCGCACGTGGGCAGCCTGGGCGGCCTGCTGGCGTTGCAGCGGGGCGAGGCCCACTTCGCCGGCTCCCACCTGCTGGACGAGGAGACGGGGCGCTACAATGTGGACTACATCCAGCGCCTGCTCACGCCCCACGGCATTCGGGTGGTGGTCCTGGGCTTCGTCAACCGCCAGCAGGGGCTGATCGTGCCCAAAGGCAACCCCAAGAACATCCAGTCGCTGGAGGACCTGCTGCGGGATGACGTGGTCTTCATCAACCGCCAGCGGGGCGCGGGGACCCGGGTGCTGCTGGACTACGAGCTCAAGAAACGCAAGTTCAACCCGCGTAAAATCGAGGGCTACAGCCGCCAGGAGTACACCCACCTGGCCGTGGCCGCGGCCGTCAAAAGCGGCGCGGCCGACTGCGGGTTGGGCATCCAGGGCGCGGCCCGCGCCCTGGACCTGGACTTCGTGCCCCTGCTCAACGAACGCTACGATCTGATCATCCCCGTGGAGCACTACGAGAGCGATCTGCTGGCTCCCCTGCTGGCCCTCATCCGCGACCGGGAGGGCGATTTCGTGGCCGCGGTGGAGGCGCTGGGCGGTTACGAGACCACGCGGATGGGTGAGGTGTTGGCGGAGATTGGGGATTGAGAGATTGGATATTGAGAGATTGGAGGTTAAGAGATTGGCGTTCAGCCCGACGAATCCCCAATCTCCCAATCTCTTCCCCTGGCGTTTGTTGGCGGGCATACTCATTCACTCGATTTGATGTGGTAAAATATAACCCATTCTGACAGCTTCATGAAGGTCACCGCACCAACATTGCTATGAAAATGGATAAACTCAAACAGCGCCTAACCGAAAATCGCCCCATGGTCTCCATCAGTATACGGATGCCCGAAGACGTGGTGGATGAATTGAAGCGAATCGCTCCGCTGCTTGGCTTTACCGGCTATCAGTCGTTGATGCGCACTTATATCGGTCAAGGATTGCGGGCTGATCTCGAACGGCTTGAAGGTGGCGTTCAGGTGTCGGATTTCGAAAAAAATCAGTGAAAATCTGGTTGCATCCGCACCATCCGCGTTCCCTATCATCCCCGTCTATTCAAACAACAGGTAAACTCAAACATGAATGTCAGACTCTACGCAACCTTACGTCCCATTGTCGGCGGGGCCGTCGTTTCCCTGGACACCGGTCCCGGCGACACCTTCCGCGATCTGATCGACGAACTGGTCCTGCGTTGGCCGGAGATCAAGCCCGAACTCTATGACCGGGAGGGGAATCTGCGCAACAATATCCACATCTTCCTCAACGGGCGGGACGTGCGCTATCTGGGCGGACTGGATATGCCCATCCCCGAGGACGCGGAGGTGCGCATCTTCCCGCCGGTGGGTGGCGGCAGCGGCGACCTTGCGGCCGGCGAACCGGATACGACGCAGATGACCCACGATTACTACGGCGTGCCCGACTGGCTCATGAAAGACTATCTCACGTCCGTGGGTGCGGTCGAAACGGAAGAAAATTTCATGGTGGCAGACGGCTGGCAGGCCCGGGTGACCAAGGCCAAACCCAATCACATCGGCTCCCTGGTTATCGGCGGCTCCACCGTCCACTTCAGCGGCGACCAGGACGCGCTGGACGCCATGTTCGAGAAGCTCCACTGGAAGACCCTCCGCGGCGGCGGGTAGGTCCGGCATCCCTGCCGGACGAACCCCGCCCTCCATCCGTCCCTCTCCATCCCGCCCTTTCGTCACCCAGGGATGGGTGACCTACGCATCCGACCCGCTTGGTGAACGTGCCGGGGACGGGCCAGGGCGATTCCGCTGACCGGAAAGCTTCTGGCCCGTCCCCGGCACGTAACGCGATAATTTCTTCCCTTGTCACCCTCTCCAAACCGGCGTACAATATGAGACGAAATTCTGTACCGCAACATTCATGTTGCCAAGCCTGGCCTTTGCCTGGCTGGCGACAACATGAATGTTGTCGTACAGGCCAGCCACACCCACGGGAAAGAGACCATCATGAGTTGGACACTGCTGCTGGGCGCCGCGCTGGAAGCCGGATTTGGCGTGATCGCCGCCGCCGGCTTCGAGGACGCGGTGCGCGATCTGAAAGAACGGTTGCTGCACACGTCCGCCAAAGAACGGGAGGCGGCCATGCAGGCCGCGCTGGACGCGGCCGTGCAGGCGTCCGGGAACACGACTCTGTCTCCCCTGCTACACGAACCCCGCTTCCAGGAAGAGGTGGTGGCCGCGCTGATCGACCCGGTGACCGGTTTCGACGTGGCCGCGATGGCAGCCGTTTGGGAAGAGCAGCTACCCGCCCACCGGCTGGCCTTCCGCCGCTTCTTCAACGCGCTGGAGCGAGCCCTGATCGGGGATGCGATCTGGGGACCCATCCTGGAGCGCTACCAGGACCTGCGTTTTCAGCAGGACGTGCTGGACGCGTTGGAGGCTCGCCACCTGGATCAGCTGCCCCAGCAGCGCATCCACCAACTCAACGCCCAGATCAGCGGCTCCGGCATCATCGCCCAGGAAGGGAGCGTGGTTGCGACGAGCGGCGGCGTTGCGGCCGGGGGCGACATCAACCACCTGGTCCAGATCGTGGTCAACAACTGGATCACGGAATACAGCGGACCGCCGCCCGCCGCGTCCCTGCGTGAAGCCTATCTGCGGGAAACGGCTCGGGAGGCCAACCTGCTGCCCTGGAGCGTCATCAACCTCGATTTGGCCGACCCCGACAAGGGTGCGGACCTGCGCCTGGCCGAGGTCTACACGGACCTGGACACCACCGTCATCCGCCACATGGAGCGGGAAGAGGAACTGCGCGCCTTCATGGCCCGCATCCACGAGGCCGAGCGGGTGCCCATCCAGGAGATGGCCGACGGACACCCCTACCTGCTGGTCATGGGCGACCCCGGCTCCGGCAAGTCCACCTTCGTCAAACACCTGACCTACATGCTGGCCCAGGCCAACCTGGCCGAGGACCGGGACCCCTGGCTGGCCAAACTGGAGGGCTGGACTCAGGGGGCGCGGCTTCCCGTCCGCGTGGAGTTGCGCTATCTGGCCGTCTTCGCTGCGGAGAAGAAAATCAAGACCGGAAATGCTGCCCTGCTCTTCCGCTATTTGCGCCACTGGCTGGAGGAGATGGCGCTGGAGGGCTTCGCCGAGGAGTTGCTGGCGGCCATCAAGGACGAGGACGAGACCCTGCTCTTCCTGCTGGACGGGCTGGATGAAGTCCCCACGAGCCAGCGGCAGCAAATCGTGAACATGGTCAACCATCTGCGCAGCCGCTATGGTTGGCACCGCTATCTGGTCACCTGCCGGCCCTACGCCTATGTGGGCCAGCCGTGGATACTTTCCGGATTTCACGAGACCACCCTGGCCCCCTTCAGTCCGGAACAGAGCGACCGCTTCGTGGAGAACTGGTACCGCCAACTGGCCGAGCGAGGGCGCTTCACCGCGGCCGAGGCTCAGCGGCGTATCGACGACCTGCAGCGCAAGATCAAGCGCCGGGACCTGCGCGAGATGGCCGAGCGCCCCCTGTTGTTGACCGTCATCACCCAACTACACGCCTTCGGGGGCAAGCTGCCCGACGACCGCACCGAGCTCTACGCAGACGCCGTGGACCTGCTGCTGAAACGCTGGGAGGGCCGGGCCGACCAGCCGGACATCATCGAGCAACTGGGCGACCCCAACCTGAAGATGTACAACCTCCAGGCCAGCCTCTACCACGTGGCCTACCAGGCCCATCGCGCGCAGCAGGGCGAGGAACGGGAGGAGCGGACCGTGGACATCGGCGAGGGCGACCTGCGCCAGTGGCTACAGCCCCACCTGGCCGGGGACTGGAACCGGGCCGGCCTCTTCGTGGACTACATCCGGGAGCGGGCCGGGCTGTTGATCCGCCACAAGACGGACGCCTACACCTTCCCCCACCGCACCTTCCAGGAGTTTCTGGCCGCCTGCCACCTCATCCGGGAGCCGAACTACCCCGCGGTCGCGGTGGAGTTGGTGAACGAGGACCGCAGCCAGTGGCGGGAGGTCTTTCTGCTGGCCGCGGGCCACGCCGCGCGCACCCAGGGCGCGGGCCAGGCCATCGCCGCGGTCAACAACCTCTGTCCGCGGGGGGTGGAGAAATGCGATCGTTCGCAGAAAAATCGCTGGCTGAACGCCACCCTGGCCGGCGAGGCCCTGCTGGAGATCGGGCTGGTGGGCGTGCGCCAGCAGGACGCGGGCCTGGCCGTGCTGGAGCGGGTGCAGGACTGGCTGCGGCAGGCCCTGCGCGAGGATGGGACGCTGACGGCCCTGGAACGGGCTGCGGCCGGCCGGGTGTTGGCCAAACTGGGCGACCCGCGGGCAGAGGTGCTGGATCCCTTGCAGATCGAGTGGGTCGAAATTTCCGCGGGGCCGTTCATCATGGGCAGCGACGATGGCTACGACGACGAGAAGCCCCAACACACCCTGGACCTGGGCTACGCCTTCCGCATCAGCCGCTTTCCCGTCACCAACGCCCAGTTCCAGGTCTTTGTGGAGGACGGCGGCTATCAGGAGGCGCGTTATTGGATGGAAGCCCAGGCGGCCGGCTGGTGGCGGGATGGCAAGGCGATTCGGGGTCTCTATCGTTGGAAAGATGAGAGCAAACAGGAGATCGAATTGTTCGACACAGAGGAGGCCACGGCTCCCAGAAACTTCGGCGAGCCCTTCAACTTGCCCAACCATCCGGTGGTGGGGATCACCTGGTACGAGGCTCTAGCCTTCAGCCGCTGGCTGAGTGAGCAGATGGAGACAAAGGGGCTGTTGAAACCGGGGGAGGAAGCGACCCTGCCATCCGAAGCCGAATGGGCGCGCGCGGCCCGGGCCGCGAAGGGCCGGATCTATCCCTGGGGCGAGGAGCCGGACCCGAACTGGGCCAACTGCAAGGAGACTGGTCTGGAGACCACCAGCCCGGTGGGCTGTTTCCCCGGCGGAAGCACGCCATCTGGGGTGGAGGAGTTGAGCGGCAACGTCTGGGAGTGGACCCGCAGCCTGTGGGGGACGGATTGGCGGACGCCTGAGTTTGGCTACCCTTACGATCCCGCCGACGGCCGGGAGGCGCTCGATCCCGACGAAAAAACGCGGCGTGCAGTTCGCGGCGCTTCGTGGTACAATGACGCCAAGCTGGGGCGCTGTGCGGTCCGTGACTGGGACGACCCGGACAGCTGGCTCAGCGGCCTCGGGTTTCGGGTTGTGGTGCTGCGCCCCCCATGTCCCCACTGATCGCTGATCTGCTGATCACTGAACGGCTGGGGGTCTGATCTCTGGGGGGTGCAGGGGGGCGTCCCCCCTGCAAACGTTTATCGCCGGTAGGCGATTCGAATTTTTTTGAAGGCGTCAGAAACCGAGTTTTTGACAAAAATTCGGTTTCTTGTGTGGGCTGTCTGAATTCGCTGTTGTGATTGGCAGGTGTCAGGAAGGACCAGACGTTGGCCGAACAGGAGATGGTGATCTTCACCCGCACCTTCGATTTTCTCACCTGGCTGCTGCCGGCCACCAACAACTTCCCCCGGGCCCACCGGCATTCGTTCACCCAGCGCCTGCTCGACGCCGCGTTCGACCTGCGCGAGCGGCTGGAAGAAGCCAAAGTGCGCCGGGGTCCCCAGCGGCTGGAGAAGTTGACCCTGGCCGATGAGGCCCTGGCCAAGGTGCGGCTCTACCTGCGCCTGGCCCACCGTTGGACCTGGCTGTCTTCCGACCAATACCGGCACGTCTCTAAAATGGTGAACGAGATCGGTCGTCTCCTGGGCGGCTGGAAGAAGTCCGCCCAGGCCGGCCGTTGATTCCCCTGTACCGCAACATTCATGTTGCGAAGCTGGGCCAAGCAAGGCCTGGCCGGCAACAACATGAATGTTGTGTTACAAATTGCACCGGCATCTATCCGGTCATTACGACCGACGATGCGGGGGCAGGCTCGCAGCGCTGTGCGGTCCGTAACAGGAACAACCCAAACAACAGGAACAACAACAACGGGTTTCGGGTTGTGGTGCTGCGCCCCACATGATTCACGAAGGCGCCCGCAGAAGTTCGACTTTTGTCAAAAGTCGAACTTCTTGCCTGCCGGAAATGCCGGGCGGCGTTCATCGCTTCCCGGCCGAGGCGAATCATGGCGGAGCCTGTCCCTGGCCGCAGATCCGCCGTTCGTGGTGAGGATCTCGGGCGAATAACAACGGTCCCGGCCCCTGGGTCCGTCCCTGGGTCGGGACCACTCGCGTAAAGGCCACGCTGAGAGAAACCGAGTTTTTGACAAAAACTCGGTTTCTGGTTTGCGGACCACGCCATGTACGATCAACTCATCTCCTGGGAAAACCTGCTCCTGGCCTATCGCAAGGCCAGCAAAGGCAAGCGCGGCCACGCCAACGTGGCTGCGTTCGAATATCGCCTGGAGGACAACCTGCTGGCCCTGCACGCGGAGCTTCAGGACCAGACCTACCGGCCGGGCGGCTACGTGAGCTTCTACATCCACGAACCCAAGCGCCGTCTCATCTCGGCCGCGCCCTTCCGGGACAGGGTGGTGCACCACGCCCTCTGCAATCTCACCGAACCCATCTTCGAGCGCTCGTTCATCGCCGATTCCTACGCCAACCGGGTGGGCAAGGGGACCCACCGGGCGCTGGACCGCTGCCAGCACTTCACCCGTCGCCACGCCTATGTGCTCCAGTGCGACATCCGCCAGTTCTTCCCCGCCATCGATCACGCGGTCCTGCGTGCGACCCTGGCGCGCAAGATCGATGATCCCCGGGTCCTGTGGCTGGCGGACCAGATCCTGGCCAGCGGCGCGGGCGTGCTTCACGAACAGTACGACATGGTCTACTTTCCCGGCGACGATCTGCTGGCCGCCTGCCATCCCCGGGGGTTGCCCATCGGCAACCTCACCTCCCAGTTCTGGGCCAACTGCTATCTCAACCCCTTCGATCACTTCATCAAACGGGAGCTACGCTGCAAGGCCTACCTGCGCTATGTGGATGACTTCCTGCTCTTCGCGGACGACAAGCCCATCCTTTGGGCCTGGTATGGGGCCATCCAGGCCCGCCTCGCCCGCCTGCGCCTGGCCCTCCATCCGGGGGCCCACCCGCGGCCGGTGAGCGAAGGCGTCCCCTTCCTGGGCTTCGTCATCTACCCCGACCGCCGCCGTCTGAAGCGGCGCAAGGGCGTCCACTATGCGCGCAAGCTGCGCCGGCTGGCCAACGCCTACGCGGCCGGCCAGCTTTCGCTGGATGACCTCAACGCCAGCGTCCAGGGATGGGTGAATCACGTGCGTTTCGGCAACACGGTCGGCCTGCGCAAGGCCCTCTTCGGTTCGTTGCGGCTACATCCGCCCACGCCAGCGTAGGTCCGGCATCCCTGCCGGACGAATCCCCGCCTTCCATCCGCTCCTCTTCATCCCGCTACTTCGTCACCCAGGGATGGGTGACCAGCCATCAAGCAAAGGTCAGATAATCGGGCGGGGCGTACAGACGACGACGGCGCAGGGGTTCCGGGGCCGCGTCCCGGCACAGTTCGCGCAATCGGCGCATGTGAGCCGCCGATTTCAACAGGTAGAGAGGCTGCTCCACCGGACCCACCCGTCGCGTCCATTCCGGCGCGGGCTGCTCCGTTCGCAGCGAGAAAAGTTCCAGGAGGGCGGCAGCCACCACCAACAGTGTGTAATCATCCGTATCAGGTGGAGGCACGTCAGCCAGCACAGGCTGACTGCGCAAGAAATCCTGAACAAGCGAGCGGGTCTCCAAATTATCATCGCGTAAAACCGCGGCGGCGATCTGTTCAATCGTTGCCATAGATAGACTCCCACAGATCAAGAAATGCGTAGCGCGCTTTCAGTTGCTGGCCTGGCACAAGGAAAGGCTCGACCCAGGTCCAGAGCGTTTCCTGATCTTTGCTGCTACCCCCCACCAATTCCTGAAGCAAACGCCTGGCGTCCTGAATATCTACATCATCTCGCCAGGCGGAGAGCTTCATGGCCAACATCTGTTCTGGAGCCGGACGGTGCACAACGATTCCAGGTGCGGCATAGATCACACCGCCATCGCTCAACCCCGTCAAGAACCCTTTGGCTCCATCATTCAACCAATCAGCAGGCCACTCCAATTCATCGGCTACCTGCCCGACTAAGTCACGCACGAAGCGTGACAATTCCGGTCGCAACAGGACAACATCAACGTCATGGGTGGCCAGCCGAGCATCATAAGCCAATACCATCACGACGCCGCCGACGGCTAACAACTCAATGGTCTCGCCATGGTCTAACGCCAATTCTCCGAGTCGTCGTAACGCATTTTCGATTTGTATGCGAGTCAAAAGAGCCAAGGTGAGCCTCGTCGGGCTGTGGTCCATTCATCAGCCGAGCAAACCATCTTACCCTATTATACCTGCTTAATTCAGATGGTCAACGCGACAAAATGCGCGCAAACGACGTAGGTCCGGCATCCCTGCCGGACGAATCCCCGCCTTCCATCCGCTCCTCTCCATCCCGCGCCTTCGTCACCCAGGGATGGGTGACCTACATTCGCCGACAAACCTTGCTAGAGATTTTGGGTCGGATAGGATATAATTCTGAGACGAAACAAGAATGACGCCACGAATATATCCAGGAGATCACACATGGATACCACAGATATGGGAAAGTATCCGGTCAAGACTCCCTATCATTTGACCGTCACTGCCGAACTCACACCTGACGAAGAGGAAGGCGGCTACTCCGTATATTGTCCGGAACTCGACATTTACACCCAGGGTGAGACAGTGACCGAATCCATCGCCAATCTACGCGAGGCGGTGGAAGGTTACATCGAAGTTGTCGGGCTGGACAATCTCCATCTGCGCCCCAAACCGGCTATCCGCAGAGAAGTGGAACTGATGGTCTATGCCTAGATTGCCACGCATCGATGGGCGAACGTTGGTGCAGGCAATGGAGCGGGATGGCTTTGAACTTGCCCGCATCAAGGGGAGCCACTTTATTCTTCAAAAGACTTTCCCCGATGGTGAAGTCGTAACTATCCCTGTTCCTGTCCATGCCGGTCGCATTGTAAAAATTGGAACTCTGGCCGGGATTTTACGCAAGGCTCGCATCGATCGGGATCGACTGGACACGTTGCGGAAACGTCGGTAAGGCCCGGCATCCCTGCCGGACGATTTTGCCCTCCATCCACCCCGTTTTGCCCCGCACCTTCGTCACCCAAGGATGGGTGACCTACGTTGGATTTTCTCTTTTTTGCTCCACGTGATATATACTCAGAATATATATTCACGCGAGATCGTGCGGCTGCAAACCGCGCCTACAGTTTTGCGTCTCTGGGAGATTGTCCATGCAAACCGCCAAACTCTTCCCCAACGGAGCCAGCCAGGCCGTGCGCCTGCCCAAGGAGTTCCGCTTCGAGGGCGACCGGGTCTTCATCCGGCGCATGGGCGACGCTGTCGCGCTCATACCCTACCACGCGCCCTGGCAGACCCTCTTCGACAGCCTGGAGCGCTTCAGTTCTGATTTCGCGGCTGAAAGGTGATTCGATCTGAGCGGGCTTCGTTGGAACACGGATTTGCACTGATTGAAACGGATTATCACGGATTTTTTTTGAAAAATCCGTGATAATCCGGCTCCCATCCGATAAAATCCGCGTTCCAATAACAAGTCGCTGAATCGCCATAGCCAGGAAGACCCGCCATTATGAGTGCATCGCCAACCATCAAACTGCTGCTGGATGAATCCTACTGCCTGCACCTGATCCGCCAGCGCCCCCGACGCCTGCTGCCGGCCTTCGAGCGCTTCCAGCCGGGCGAGATCGGGATTTCCTCCCTTACCGTGGCCAGATTGCAGGCGCGCGCCGACCAGAGCCAGGCCCCGGCCCGCAACCGCCGCGCCCTGGACCAGTTTCTGCTCCCTCTGGCCGTGGTGGATTTCGACGCCGCGGCCGCGGCCATGCTCGGCCCCGTCTCGGCCAACCTCCCGCCCCAGGACGCGCCGGCCGACAGCCATCGCCTGCTCCTGGCCGCGCACGCACTGAGCCTGGACGCGATCCTGGTCACGGCCGAGCCGGCGCGCTACGCCGCCATCCCGGAGCTACGGGTCAACCAGGGCCTGGCCGCGCCGTTTGTGGAGCCGCCCGCGCAGTCGCCCGCGCCCGCGGTCACGGCGCCGGAGCCGGCGGGGACCATCCTGGCCTTTGGCAGCCATGACGTGACCCTGGAGCTGCTGGGCGATGAGCTTCACAGTCGCCATCCCGGCCTGACCCTGATCTCGGCCCATGTGGGCAGCCTGGGCGGGCTGCTGGCCCTGCAGCAAGGGCAGGCCCACCTGGCCGGCTCCCATCTCTTCGACGCCGAGAGCGGCGAGTACAACGCCCCCTACATCCGCCGCCTGTTGACGCCCCACGGCGTCCGGGTGGCGTTGGTGGGCTTCGTGACCCGGGTCCAGGGGCTGATCGTGAAACGGGACAATCCCAAGGAAATCCGTGGGCTGGCGGATCTGCTGCGGGAGGACGTGCGCTTCGTCAACCGCCAGCGGGGCGCGGGCACCCGGGTGCTGCTGGACTATCACCTGGGCCAACAGGCCATCGATCCGGCCCGCATCCAGGGCTACGAGCGGGAGGAGTCGTCCCACCTGGCCGTGGCCGCGGCCGTGGCCAGCGGCGTGGCCGACTGCGGGTTGGGCATCCAGGCCATGGCCCGCAGCCACAACCTGGGCTTCATCCCCCTCTTCCACGAGCGCTACGATCTGGTCATCCCCGCGGCGCAGATGGAGAGCGACCTGCTGGCCCCCTTCCTGGCCCTGCTGCGCAACCCGCCGTCCTCCTTCCTGCGCGAGGTGGAGGCGTTGGGCGGCTACGGGGTCGAGCAGATGGGGGTGGTGTTGGAGGAGTTTGAAGATTGAAGATTAAGAATTGAAGATTGGTGGGCGGAGATGTGTGCGCTTATGCTGCGGGTCTGTCATATGGAGCCGCCAACTCCGAATATCCAATCTTCAATCTTTAATCTTCAATTTCCAAAATGAGGAGCATGATCCATTAACGACTTACTCCAAGGCCTCATTCAGGCCATCCAATTGATAGTCAGCCGCGACCCCCAGTTGACGGAGATCGTGCTGCTTTCCCTCCAGGTGTCGGGGATCGCGTTGCTGTTCAGCACGTTGATCGGCGTGCCCCTGGGCGCGCTCATGGGCTTGAGCCGCTTCGCGGGGCGGCGCTTCGCCATCGTGCTGCTCTACACCGGCATGGGCTTCCCACCGGTGGTGGTGGGCCTCTTCGTCTACCTCATGCTCTCCCGCAGCGGCCCCCTGGGCAGCCTCCACGCGGCGTGGATCCCGGCCCTGTTCACACCTGGAGCCATGGTGCTGGCCCAGATCATCATCGCCGTCCCCCTGGTGGCCGGCTTCACCATGGCCGCGGTCATGGGCGTGGACCGCAACCTGCGCCAACAGGTGGAATCCCTGGGCGCGACCTCCTGGCAGAGCGCCATGGCCGCCATCACCGAAGCCCGGGCCGGGGTGATCGTGGCCATCATCGCCGGCTTTGGCGGCATTATCTCCGAGGTGGGCGCGGTGATGATGGTGGGCGGCAACATCGAGGGCAAGACCCGGGTGCTCACCACCGCCATCGTCCTGGAAACCCGCAAAGGCGAGTTCGACCTGGCCATCGCCCTGGGCGTCATCCTGCTCTCCCTCACTTTTCTGAGCAATGTGGTGATGTTGCGGCTGCAAGGAGGGACGATTGACGATTGAAGATTGGAGATTGGGAGATTCGGGGGAGATTGGAGATTGGGGGCGGCGACTTGCCCCTTGCGACTTGCCCCTTGCATCATGTCAGAAACACTCTACGAACTGCGCGGCATCACCAAGAAGTACGACAAGCGGTCGGTGTTGCGGGTGGACGAACTGGATATTGAGCGGGGCGAGATCCTGGCGCTGGTGGGGCCGAGCGGCGCGGGCAAGAGCACGCTGCTGCGGCTGCTCAACTTCCTGGAGACGCCGTCCAGCGGCTCGATCCGTTTTCATGGGGAGATCTTCGACGCCGCGCGCCAGCCGTCTCTGGACATCCGCCGCCGGGTGACCACCGTCTTCCAGCGCCCGGTCCTGCTGCGGCGGAGCGTGCGCGCCAACGTGGCCTATGGGCTGCGCCTGCGGGGGGAGCGGGACGCGGACGCGCGCATCGACGAAACCCTGGCCCAGGTGGGGCTGGCGGAGATGGCCCACCAGCCAGCCCGCACCCTCTCCGGCGGGGAGGCCCAGCGGGTCGCGCTGGCCCGCGCCATGATCCTGCGCCCGGACGCGCTGCTGCTGGACGAGCCCAGCGCCAACTTGGACCCCTACAACGTGGGCCTGATCGAGTCCATCGCCAGCGATCTCAACCAGGAGCAGGGGACCACCATCGTCCTGGTCACCCACAACATCTTCCAGGCCCGGCGGTTGGCCCACCGGGTGGCCCTGCTGCTAGAGGGGCGCATCATCGAGGTGGCGGATGTGGAGCGCTTTTTCACCGCGCCGTCGGACCCGCGGACCAGGGCGTTCACACGCGGGGAGATGATCTATTGAGGATAGATCATGCCATTGTAGGTACGGCTTGCAGCCGCACGCCTCCGGCAACGCATACATTTCCGGGGGAATCATCGATGATTTTCCCGTATAAACCAAAATGTGCGGCTGCAAGCCGCGCCTACATTCCCCCACATTTGGAGGTTGTCTGATGCGAGCGAAATTGACATCATCGAAATGGGTTTTCATTCCCACATTTCTGTTGCTGATCCTGCTTCTGGCGGGCTGCCAGCCCATTGCGCCGGAGGGTGGGGCGGAGGACGGGACCGTCGCCCTTCCCTTCCAGGGCCGAACGCTGACCCTGGCCACCACCACCAGCACCAACGATTCGGGACTGCTGGACGCGATCCTGCCTGACTTCGAGACCCGGACCGGGGCTGACGTGGAGGTGGTGGCCGTGGGCACGGGCGCGGCCCTCAAGCTGGGCGAGGACGGCAACGCAGACGTGCTGTTGGTCCACGCCCGCGCGCGGGAGGACGCGTTCATGGACGCGGGCCACGGCGTGCGCCGGGAGGACGTGATGTACAACGACTTCGTCATCGTCGGTCCCCCGGACGATCCGGCCGGCATCCAGGGCATGGACGACGCGGCAGCGGCCTTTGCGCAGATCGCGGCAGCGGAGGCGCCCTTCGTCTCCCGGGGTGACGATTCAGGCACCCACACCAAGGAGAAGGCCATCTGGGCCGCGGC
>JAJRVT010000039.1 GCA_024277175.1 Chloroflexota bacterium
GCCGGCCATGAGTACGCGCTCCATATTATCCGCGCCCACCGGCTGTGGGAGCGCTATCTGGCCGATGAGACCGGCTATGGCGAAACCCAGTGGCATGATCAGGCCGAACAGGTTGAACATGAACTGACTCAGGCCGAAATCGATCAGTTGGCCGCGCAGTTGGGCAACCCGACCTACGATCCCCATGGCGATCCCATCCCTACGTCTGATGGGTGGGTCATCAATCAGCACGGTCTGCCTCTGACGATCATGGAGGCGGGGCAGGCGGCGCGCATCACTCATCTGGAGGACGAGCCGGACGCGGTCTACGCTCAACTGGCGGCCGAAGGACTCTATCCGGGGATGGAAGTCCATATCCTGGAGGTTTCGCCCCATCGGGTGCGTTTCTGGGCCGATGGCGATGAACACGTGCTGGCTCCCATTGTCGCCGCCAATATTTCCGTACAGCTTCTGCCCAAAGAAATCCCCATGGAGCCGGGGTGGACGCTGGCTGATTTGAAACCGGGGGAGAAAGGGGAAGTAACCGCCCTCTCGCCCCGATGTCGCGGGGCGGAACGCCGCCGTTTGCTGGACCTGGGCATTGTCCCCGGCACGGTGATCAAGGCTGAGATGGTTAGCCCCAGCGGCGACCCGACTGCATACCTGGTGCGTGACACGCTGATCGCGTTACGGAAGGAGCAGGCCGAACTGATCAATATCGAACCGGTGGAAGAAGCGATGCAGGAGGTTCCCGCATGAGCGATGGAACGCAGACGAATGAAGTTCAAACCGATGAAACGCCGGCCGGCATTGTGAAAAAGATGAAAAAAGATAAGGTGACGATGCAGCCCTTCCCGGCCGTCTCCGCTGGTTGCAACACCTGCGCCGTCCACAACGCGGCTAATTTGTTCAAGCTGGGCGTGGATATGACCGAGTGGGACTACGTGGTTGCGTTGTCCGGCAACCCCAACGTGGGTAAAAGCACGGTTTTCAACGCGCTGACTGGTCTCCATCAACATACGGGCAACTGGCCGGGCAAGACAGTCGCCCGGGCCGAGGGCGGGTTCGAATACGGCGGCGCGCGCTACAAAATCGTCGATCTGCCTGGCACCTATTCCCTGCTGGCCACCAGCCTGGACGAAGAGGTGGCCCGGGATTTTATCCTCTTTGGCCAGCCGGATGTCACCGTGGTGGTGGTGGACGCCAGTCGATTGGAGCGCAATCTCAACCTGGTCTTGCAGATTCTGGAGATCACAGACCGGGTGGTGGTGGCCCTCAATCTCATGGACGAGGCCAAGCGGCATGGGCTGCAAGTGGATGAGCGTCAACTGGCCCGCAAGCTGGGCGTGCCGGTGGCTCCCACGGTGGCGCGTTATAACGAAGGCATGGATGGATTGCTCCAGGCCATCAGCGACGTGGCCACCGGGAAGACCGTCTGCAGACCCCACCGTTTTCAAAGCGAGCCGTCGGATTTGAGGCACGCCGTCGATCAGCTTGAGCGCGAGATCCGGACCCTCTATCCCGATCTGCCCAACGCCCGCTGGGTGGCCCTCCGTCTGCTGGACGGGGATGAGCGCATCATCCAGGCCCTGCGCCGGGGAGAACTGGGCGATCTGAGCCGGACCGGGGTCGATGAAACCGCGGATAACATCGGCCTGCGCCTGGAGGGAGCCGCGGCATGAACAATATAGGAGCGCTTGTCCAGCAGCCGTCCAGCCAACCGTTGACTTCCAAGGAGATCATCAATCACGCCCAGGCCATGCGTTGGCAGATCGGCGATGATTTCCACGATAAATTGATGGAGGCCACCTACGCCGAGGCCGCCAGGATCGCGGACAGCGTGGTGACCCGACCCGATGAAAAACCCCGCTACGATCTGGACCAGACCATCGATCGCCTGGTGACCAGCCGCATCTGGGGCTTCCCCATTATGCTGGCCCTCTTCGCCCTGGTCTTCTGGATCACCATTGTGGGCGCTAACTATCCATCACAGTTGCTCGCCGACGTACTCATCGGATGGCTCTACCCCCTCTTACACACCATGGCCGACGCCATCCATCTCCCCTGGTGGCTGAGCGGCCTGCTGATCGACGGCGCGTATCTGGCCACGGCCTGGGTAGTGAGCGTCATGTTGCCGCCCATGGCCATCTTCTTCCCGCTCTTCACCTTGCTGGAAGACTTCGGCTATCTGCCCCGGGTGGCGTTCAACCTGGATAACGCCTTCAAGAAGGCGGGCGCGCACGGCAAGCAATCTCTGAGCATGATGATGGGTTTCGGCTGCAACGCGGCCGGCATCGTCGCCACCCGCATCATCGACAGCCCGCGTGAACGGCTGATCGCCATGATCACCAACAACTTCGCACTCTGCAATGGCCGCTGGCCCACCCAGATTCTGCTGGCCACCATTTTCGTGGGCCTGTTGGTGCCCGCCTATCTGGCCGGCGTCATCTCGGCGTTGACCGTGATGTCCGTGGCCCTGTTAGGCGTGTTGTTGACGTTCGTGGTCTCCTGGTCGCTGTCGCGGACGGTGCTCAAGGGAGAGGTGTCCACCTTCAGCCTGGAGTTGCCGCCTTACCGGCCGCCGCGTGTTTTACAAACGCTGTATACATCCCTGATCGACCGCACCATCTACGTGCTCTGGCGGGCCGTCATCTTCGCCCTGCCCGCGGGCATGGTCATCTGGCTGATCGCCAACATCCAGATCGGCGGGGTCAGCCTGGCCCAGCACATCATCAATCTACTGGACCCCCTGGGCGTGCTCATCGGCTTGAACGGCGTGATTTTGCTGGCGTTCATTGTCGCCATTCCGGCCAACGAGATCGTGATCCCGACCATCCTCATGCTGACTATATTAGTCACCGGCATCAGTGACGTGGGCGCAGGGGCCGGCGTCATGTTCGAGGCCAACTCGGACGCAACTACGCTGGCGGTGTTGACCGCAGGCGGCTGGACGTTGCTCACGGCCATCAACACCATGCTCTTCAGCCTGATCCACAACCCGTGTAGCACCACCATCTATACTATGTACAGAGAATCCGGCAGCCGCAAGTGGACAACAGTCGCCACGCTGCTACCCGTGGCCATGGGTTTTCTCGTCACCTTCTTCGTGGCTCAGGTGTGGCGGTTGTTTGCAGGGGGCTTTTGACAAGATGACAAGATGACAAGATGACAAGATGACAGGATGACACGGTGACTGGGTGACACGGTGACTGGGTGACCTGCCCCTTCGCCGCGTCAATCTTGTCACCCCCTCACCTTGTCATCTCTCTGAATCGCGCTATAATGGGATTCATCAGGCGGTCGGATAGATGAAGGAGTCTTCCCATGAACCCATTTGCAGTGTTTGAAGAGCGTCAGACCCAGGAGAGTTGGTTTCTCGAAAATCTGGACCCCGCGCCAGAGGAGGAGTGGGCGCGTATGCTCGACTTTCTGGGGTTCGGCGAGGCGGACCAGGAGGCCATGCTCACCACTGTGGAGCCGCTTTTCCGGCGCGGCCCTGAACTGGTGGTGGGATCTTACGACTACCTGCTCCAGAAAGAGGAGACTGCCGCCATCCTGGGCTGGGAAAACGGGGCCGATCCCGCGCACTTGGCCGAACGCCGTCGGTTCTTCACCGTTTGGCTGGCCCGTCTGTTGGGCATGGACCTGAGCAACGACTTTGCCCGCTATCTCTTCCACGCCGGCCGTATTCATGCCGGTCACGGTCCCCGACAGATCCATGTGCCCCCTGTCTACATTACAGGCACCATCAGCCTGGTCAACGCCACCTTCGCCCGCTTTCTGACAGAGGAGACGCCCGGCGACCCCATCGTCCCCGCGGCCCTGGCCGGCTGGAATAAGGTCCTCAGCCTGCACCTGCATCTGATGCTCATGGGCTACAACGCGGCCCGCGCCCTGGATGCAGGCGATTTTCCCTTACAGGTTCTCTTTTTTGGCAAGCTGCGCACGGATATCGGACGGCATGACGTCATCGTTCATCTCAACGAAGGCGACCGGGTCCGGCACGCGCTGGAGAAGATTTTCAACTATTTTCCCGACGCTCGTCGCGACGTCTTCGATCTGGAATGGAAGGCGGGGGAGCGGCTGGACGCCAACGGCACGCCCTGGATGACGACCGATCCTGTCTATCGCATCAAACCCATGTGGCGGGTGCTTCTCAACGGCAAGGATATCAGCTACGCCGGCGGCACGGAGATGCAGGTGGCGCCGGGGGATGAATTGCATATCTTCCCCCCGGGCCGGTAGTTTTTCGAAAAACGAACCCTACAATTTGTAGAATACTTCACAATCCGCTATAATCCCCACCAATAGCTGAGAGGCGTAGTGCGAACGCCTCTCGGAACCACAGCGTATTCTCTGACAACACTAAATTGTACGAATATGGATTGGCTCCGCCGCGAGCGGTCTGTTTTCTGTTCCTGACCTCCCCAGGCCTGTTAGTTTATCGTTAAGTTGTGTTGACGTCGCGGATGGGTGTATGGGCCGGACATCTGGTTCTTCACCCACTTGGCGACGCCCGTTCGGTATTGCAGTGCGTTAGGTTTTGCGTTACATATTTTCTGGTTTTGTGTAGTCGGTTTGCTGACCGTCAGTAAACTTTTTCATTACAACCCACAAGAGAAAAGGAGTGGCTATATGGAGGAGAATCGACCGGGTCGTCTGTCCCTCATCTACGCCATCTTCGGGACCCTGCTCGGCGTGCTTCTCGTCGGGGTCATTGCCATTACATTCATGCAGCTGTTCCAGACGCGCATGGTGAATGTGCAAGCCCAGGACGCGAACGCCGTAGCCTCCGTCGAAAAGAGTTCGGAGGCGGCAGTCACCGGAGAGGAATCCGCAAATGGGCAGAGTGCTGAAGTCGTCTCGGAGGCCACGGCCCCGGAAGCTGAATCTGCAACGACGGAAGCCGAATCCACTGCGAACGTGGAAACGGCGTCGCCCGTCGCCCAAGCGTCTTCGCCAGAGGACGCAATCGCCGCCTTCAATAAGGCCGGCTGCGGCGGCTGTCACACCATCGCCGGGGTTCCAGGCGCAAATGGACAAGTTGGCCCCAATCTTTCGAACATTGGCGTCGATGGCGCCACCCGCATAGATGGTTATTCGGCCGAGGAGTACATCACTGAGTCCATCCTCGACCCGAACGCCTTTATCGCCCCCGAATGCCCCAGCGGCGACTGCCCTGCCGGCGTCATGCTGCAATCGTTCGCACAGACCCTCTCCGAGGATGATCTGAACGCGATCGTCGGCTATCTGTCAGCCTTGGGAACAGAGGGCGGAGCAGCAAGCGAGACCGCAGGCGAAGCTGCGCCGACCGCGCTGGATGACAGCATGCCGCCGGAAGCGGTGCTGGAACCCTTCATGCCGTTGCCTGGCGGTGCGCCAGACGCGGCCAAGGCTGCCCTGGGCAAGTATCTCTTCTTCGACCAGCGGCTTTCCAACAACAACTCCCGCAGTTGCGCCACCTGTCACCAGCCCGATCTGGCCTTTACCGATGGTGAAGCCCTCAACGAGGGCTACCCGTCCACAGCTTACTTCCGCAACGCCCCCACCGTGCTCAACACCGTCTTCGCCGACTACCGCTACTGGGATGGGCGCATGGACGGCAGCGACCTGCCCACCCTGGTGCGCGATCACATCACCGAGGCCCACTTCATGTCCAATGATGGCCGCCTGATGGTGGAGCGCATGCGACAGGTGCCGGAATATGACGCTCTCTTCCAGGAGGCCTTTGGCGGCGAGCCCAGCTTCGGCAAGGTGCTCAACGCGGTCTCGGCCTACGTCAGCACGCTGAATTCGCCCCCGGTGGCCTATGATCAGGCCCTGGAAGGCGACACGTCCGGTTTCTCGGAAGACGAGCTGGCCGGTTACGAGCTCTTCACGGGCAAGGCTGGCTGCACCGCCTGTCACGCCGGGCCGTACATGAGCGATGGCGAATTCTACAACACGGGCGTGGGTACGGACACCGCTGAACTCTTCAGCGATCCGGAACGGCAGCTCACCTTCCGTCGCTTCTTCCGCACCCTTGGCACGCCCAACTATCGTAACCTGACCGAGGATGTGGGTCGCTACGCCATGACGTTGGATGAGGACGACTGGGCCGCCTTCCGCACGCCGACCCTGCGTGAAGTGGGGCGCACCGCTCCCTACATGCACGACGGCAGCCTGGCCACGCTGGAAGATGTGGTCAACTTCTACAACGCCGGCGGCGGCGAAGGTCAGACCGCCGGGTTGGAGCCGCTGGACCTGAGCGATGAGGAAGTCGCCCAACTGGTGGCCTTCCTGGAGAGCCTGAGCAGCGACCTGCCTGCGGTTGAAGCCCCAATGCTGCCCGACTACGGCGTCCTGCCTCTGGGTGACAGCGAAGCAACGGCTGAAAAGGCCCCCGCCGAAGAGGCCCCGGCAGCAGCGGCTGAAGAGGCCCCCGCAGCAGCGGCTGAAGAGACCCCAGCCGGTCCCAGCGATGAAGTGATCACGGCCATCAACAAGGGGGGTTGCATCGCCTGTCACGTGATCCCCGACGTGCCGGGCGCTGTGGGCGTCGTTGGCCCCGATCTGTCCGACATCGGCGTCATTGCCGCCGATGCGGTGGAGGGCATGAGCGCCGAAGAGTTCATTCACGAATCGATCGTCGATCCCAATGCGTTCATCGCAGAGGAATGTCCGACTGGCCCCTGCCCGGCAGGCGTCATGACGCCGAACCTGGCTGACATTCTGAGTCCTGACGAGATCGACGCCATCGTCGGTTACCTGGTCACATTGAAAGGCGGGGAGTAAGCTATGGATAACAAGATAACGAACTTCGCACGCCATCATCGCTGGGTCTGGTTGGTGGCGAGCGCTGTACTGGTCATTGTCGCCGCAGCCTTTGTGCTGCCCATGATGACCACCCAGGGCGTCGCGTCCGCGCAGGACGCGTATCCGCCCCTGGCGCCGCTACCGGACGTGCCGGTTCCGGCTGACAATGCCATCACGCCGGAGAAGGTGGAGTTGGGTAAGTTGCTCTACTTCGATCCCCGCATGTCTGGGGACGGTTCCCTGAGTTGCAACAGTTGCCATCCGGCTGCGGCCGGCTGGGGCGTGCCCACGGCCATTTCCTTTGGCCCGGCCGGCGCCAGCCACTGGCGCAACGCCTCCACCCTTCTCAACGTTGGCTTCTACACCAAGCTGAACTGGGACGGCGCCAAGAAGAGTATTGAGAAGCAGAATTCTGGCGCCTGGGGCGGCGCGGTCGCCGGCAACCTGGATAAAGCGTTGGGCGAGGAGCGACTGGCCCAGATTCCCGAGTATGTGGAGCGCTTCCAGGATGTGTTCGGCACTGAGTATCCCACATGGGAGGAAGCGTTGATGGCCGTCGCCACCTACCAGCGCACCCTGGTCAGCCAGAATGCGCCGGCCGACGCTTTCTTCGAGGGCGATGACAGCGCCATCTCCGAAGAGGCCAAGCGGGGCTACGAACTGTTCATGAACCAGGCCAACTGCATCGCCTGCCACAACGGCCCTCTGGCCAGCGATGACTCCTATTACGATCTGGGCGTGCCCACCCATCCTGACTTCTACGATAGCCCACTGAAGCAGATCACTTTCCGCTACGAGAACGCGGCCAAGGGCGTCCCGGAAGAGGTCTATCGCACGACCGATAAGGACTTGGGTCTCTATTACGTCACCAAGCAGGACATCGACAAGGGCAAGTTCCGCACACCCAGCCTGCGCGATCTCTGCTACACAGCGCCCTATATGCATAATGGCGTCTTCAATACGCTGGAGGAAGTTGTCGCTTTCTACAACGGCGGGGGCGGCGATTCCCCCAACAAGTCCGATCAGATCTATCCGCTGGGCTTGAGCGCGGAAGAGCAGAGCGATCTCGTGGCCTTCCTGGAAAGTATGTGCGGCGATAAGATCACGGACGAAGCGCCAGAGCTTCCGCCTTACGGCGTCTATTCTCCATCAGAAGGAGGCAACTAGTATGAGCGAACATGATTTGACGACGCCGCAAACGGAAGAGAGTTGTGGCGCCACCGATACAGGCTTCCAGGTCTCCCGCCGCCAGTTCCTGTTTGGGACGGGCGCGGCTATCACCCTGCTTTCCATGCCCGGTTGGATGCGGGGCCGGGGGATGCCGGCCAGGGTCTATGCGCAGACGGCGGAATTCGAGCGTAAGCGCATCGCCAGCGTCAGCGAGCTGAAGACCGGCGACACTGTGGCCTTCAACTATCCGTGGGATCATCCCAACGCCGCCAATTTCCTGATCAAGCTGGGCAAGCCCGCCGGCGGCGGTGTGGGGCCGGAAAACGACATCGTCGCTTTCAACAGCTTCTGCACCCACCAGGGCGGTCCGCTGGCTGGCAAGTTCCAGGCCGATCCCGGCGTGGCCGGCCCCTGCCCGCTTCACTGGACCACCTTCGATCTCACCCGCCACGGCATGGTCGTGAGCGGTCACGCGACGCTGGGGCTCCCCCAGATCACGTTGGAGGTCGACGGCGACGACATCTACGCCACCGGCGTCATGGGGCTGATTTTCGGCTACTATGACAATAGCGTGGATCCCACGGCCTAAGGAGGAGACGACTATGCCACTAGAATATACACCTCAAAATTCCGTACCGCTGCCGCCGAAGGACGCCAAGGTGCAGACCACGGGCTGCGCCTACTGCATCGTCGGTTGCGGATACAAGATCTACACCTGGCCGACTTCGGCCGAGAACGGCGGCCCGACCGCAGATGAGAACGCCTTGGGTGCGAATATGCCCGGGACGGTCTTCCAGCCCTGGGTCAGCCCCAACCAGCACAACATCGTGCAGGTCGACGGCGAGGATCACCACGTGGTGATCGCACCCGACTTCGAAACCCAGGTGGGCAACCGCGGCGGTAATCACTCCATCCGAGGCGGCACGCTGGCCCTGAAGGTCTACAACCCTGACAGTCCCACCAAGGATCGCATCCTGCACCCGCAGATCCGGGTCAATGGCGAGTTGACAGATGTGGACTGGGATACGGCGCTGGACGTCATGGCCGCAGTCTCCAAGCACGTGCTGGAGAACTACGGCGAATCGGCCTGGGCCATGAAGACCTATTCGTACGAGTTCTTCGAGAATACCTTCGCCATCACCAAGCTGGCCTTCGGCGCCATCAAGACGCCGGCTTTCTCCCAGCATGACAAGCCCGCCATGGGCAATGACACGGCCGGCCTGGACGACAGCGGCCTGATCAACTTCAACAGCAGCTATGAAGACTGGGAAATGGCGGATGTGATCTTCATTTCCGGCACCGATCCCTACGAGTCCAAGACCGTCGTCTTCACCGAATACATGATGAAGGGCCCCAAACTCATCATTGCCCTGCCGCGCAAGACCGCTGGCGTCGCCTTCGCCGAAGAGCGGGGCGGCCTCTTCCTCCAGGTCACGCCCGGCACTGATACGCTGCTCCACCTGGCCATCAGTCGCTACATCCTGGAGCAGGGGTGGGAAGACAAGGAGTTCATCGACCAGTGGATCGCCAACAGTTGGGAGATCAACTCCGGCATGGGTCGCGGCACTCGCAACACGCCATGGCAGTGGCGCACCACCTGGGGCAAGCTGGGCACAGACTTCGAGGGCTACAAGGATTGGCTGCTCAACTACGAATGGGCCGAATTGGACAAGGCCGCCGAGGTCACCGGCGTGCCCAAGGAGAAGATGATTCAGGCCGCCGAGATGATCACGGGCGCGGGCGGCGAACGTCCCAAGGCCAGTTTCGGCTTCGAAAAGGGCAATTACTGGAGCAACAACTATCTGAATACGGCCAGCTACTCGGCGATGGGCTTGCTCTGTGGCGCCGGCAACCGCCCCGGCCAGCGCATCGCCCGCCTGGGCGGCCATCAGCGCGGCTGGATGAAGTTCGCCGGCTATCCTCGCGGCAAGTCGCCGGAGAAGCTCCCTGGCCGTCGTAAGCTGGAAATGGACCTGGACCGCTGGGTGGATCAGGGCCACGTTCGCTTCGCCTGGGTCATCGGCACCACCTGGACCGGGGCCATGGCCGCCAGCCAGGAACTGGCGCGGCGTTTCATGGAACTGACGGTGGAGAACGAGCATCAGATCACCAGCACCGATAAGCAGGAGATCATCGATACGCTGATCAAGCGTGTGGACAGCGGCGGCATGGTGGTGATGGACTCGGATATCTATCCCGTGAAACCCATCAACACCGAGATCGCCGACATCGTGTTGCCGGCGGCCCCCTGGGGCGAGCACAACGGAACCCGCTGCAACGCCGAGCGTCGTCTGCGTCTTTACAGCAAGTTCTACGATGCGCCCGGCGAGGCCAAACCGGATTGGTGGGCCATCAGTCGCTTCGCGCAGAAGATGGGCTTCGAGGGCTTCGACTGGGAAGACGACAACGATGTCTTCGAAGAAGCCGCCCGCTTCAGCCGCGGCGGTCTGCTGGACTACAACGCGCTGGTCTGGAAGGCCAAGCAAGAGGGTAAGACCGGTCACGAGTACCTGGCCGAACTGGGCACCACCGGTATCCAGACGCCCATTCGCATCGAGAACGGCGAACTGGTGGGCACCAAGCGCATCCATGATCCGTCCTTGGTCCTGGGACCGCCCGAAGGTCCATCCATCCATCCGAAATGGCTGACCCACTTCCGCAGCCAGACCGGCAAGGCCATGTTCAACAAGAGCCCGTGGGAGTTGTTCGCGGACTTCTTCGAGTACATCAAGCCGGACCGGGAGAATGGCGAGTTCTGGATCACGAATGGTCGCATCAACGAGGTCTGGCAGTCCCACTTCGATGACTTCCGCAAGCCGTACATGGAGAATCGCTGGCCGGAGGCGTTCGTCGAGATCAACCCGGAGGACGCGGAGGCGCTGGGCGTCGAAAGCGGCGATTACGTGCGTCTCTACAACGACAACGTGCTGATCCAGACGGGCGGATTCAACCGCATCAAGGGCGAAGAGATCCAGTTCTCCTGGCTGTTGGAGAATGGGTTCATCCGCACGGGCACAGCCGATGTCAAGGCCGTGGCCATCGTCACCGAATCGGTCAAGCCGGGGGTGATCTTCAGCGACTTCCTGGAGCCGGGCAACGCCACCAACTCCCTGGTGCATCGCGTGCCGGATCCCATCACCAACCGTTACCGCTTCAAGCTGGGCACGGGCAAGGTGGAGCTTATCGGGCCGTCACCCTACAAGGATGACTTCCGCTACATGAGCTTCATGCCTCGCTACGTGACCTGATCCCGGAGCGGGCGGTAAACGTCTCGTGAACTGAAAGGTCTCTCTCTTCTTGACGTATAGGTCAGGCGGAGAGAGACCTTTTTCGTTTCAGATTTGGCTGAAGTCGGGTCGAGATTGAAACTGCATTCCGGGATTCGGCCAGGCCCTTTTCCGTTGTGGCGCATCTTGTGGCCGAATCCCGGAATGCTTACACACACGCTTTCGGATTACAAGCCGGCGGAACGTTTGAACGTCCCTTCCAGGCGTTCGTATAGCTCCAGAAAAATTCCGTATTGCTGATCGTAAATCTCCGCGGGACGTCCGAAATCCATCGCCTGATCGGTGGTCGCCATCTCCGCCACTGCTGCCTCCAGGTCTGTGAACCGGCCCAACGCCCGTCCACAGAGCAGCGCGTTGCCCAGGTTGGCCGTGTCGGGCGCGCTGACGGTGACGATGGGCTTGCCCAGGACCTTGCCCAGGATGTCCAGCCACGCCTGGCTCCGCAGGCCGCCGCCCACCGCCCGCACCTGGTCCACGGTAATGCCCAGGGACTCCACCGTTTCGATGTTGTGCCGCAGCGCAAAGGAGACGCCTTCCATGATGGCTTTGATGAAATGGGCCTTCCGCGTGGAGAGGTTGACGCCGTAAAAAACGCCGCGCGCGAAGGGGTCCCAGTAGGGCGTGCGTTCGCCGTTCAGGTAGGGCAGAAAGATCAGCCCGTCCGCGCCGTCAGCCACGCCAGCGACGGCCTGGTTGTACTCCTCGAAGATGTCGCCGCTCTCTTCGGGCGCGCCGGTGTCGCCGCGGTCGAACGCATTTTTGAACCAGTTCAGCGACTCGCCGGCCGTCTGGGTGATCCCCAGGGTGATCCACTTGTCGCGCAGGCAATAGTCCCAACAGAGGGTGCGCCCCTGGTCATCGGGCAGGGGGCGGTCGGAGCAGACGGAGATGACGCCGGCCGTGCCGATGATCAGCGTCACCTGGCCGGCGTGGATCATGCCCGCGCCCAGGGCCGAGGCTGAGTTGTCCGAGCTGCCGTTGGCCACAGGGGTTCCGGTGCGCAGGCCGGTGACGCGTGCGGCCTCCGCGTTCACATGGCCGATAATCTCGTCGGCCGGGGCCACAGCGGGGAAGCGCTCTCGGGGGATGCTGAAAAAGTCGAACATGGGTTCAGACCAGGCCCGCTTGCGCGTGTCAAATAAAAGCGTGCCGCTGGCCTCCGAATCATCGGTGACCAACTGGCCGGTAAGCCTGTACTTGATGTAGTCCTTGGCGACGAGGACGTGGGCCGTCTTCTTCCACACCTCCGGCTGGTTTTCCTGGACCCACTGCACCTGGGGCGCGGTGTAGGTGGTGGTGGCGAAGTTGCTCGTTTCCTGGAAGACCAAGGCGCGGGCCGTTTCATCCCCGTTGATGGCCTCGACGATCTCCGTGGTCCGCTGGTCCATCCAGGTGATGGCCGGTCGCAGGACGCGTCCCTGGCCATCCAGATAGACCTGGGTGTGCATCTGCCCGCAGAGGCCGATGCCGACGATGTTGGCGAATTCGCGCGGGTGTTGCTCGGCCAGCGCGCGGCAGCAGGTGACGAACCCATCCCACCAGGCGTGGGGGGCCTGCTCCGCATAGCCGGGCTGGGGCGAATGGATGGGGTGCTCCTCGTGCCGGGAGCCGATGAGACGACCGCCATCATCCAGCAGGCTCACCTTCAGGCCGGTGGTGCCCAAGTCTAAACCCAGGAAGATGGTCTCGTGATCGCTCATCTTGTTTGCTCCCTATGAACTGAAATTAAGGAAATTGGGCGATTGAGGAGATTGGCGTCCCCGGACCTCTAATCTCCAATCTCTTCAATCTCCCAATCTCGGTCCGACAAATTTTACTCGTCATCGTCCTCTTCCTCATCCTTCTTCAACAACACCTTCCGTCCCTGGCCTCCGCCCATGTCTGGCCCAACCACGCCCTGGGCCTCCAACTGTTCCATGATGCGGGCGGCCTTGGGATAGCCCACCCGGAGCTTGCGTTGCAGCATGCTGGTGCTGCACGAGTCCATGTGGCGCAGGATGTCGATGGCGTCCAGCAGCAACTCGTCCTGGTCCTCCATGCGGTCCATGAGGCTGTTCCACGGCGGGACCACGGAGCCGTCGCTGGAGCTCTCCTGATTCTTCCAGAAGTCGACGATGCGGTCGATCTCATCGTCGCCCACGAAGCAGCCCTGAACCCGGAAGAGCTTGGAGGCGTCGGGGCGCATGAGCAACATGTCGCCTCGACCCAGCAGCCGTTCGGCCCCCGGCTGATCCAGAATCACCCGGCTGTCGATCTGGCTGGTGACGGAGAAGGCGATGCGCGTCGGGAAGTTGGCCTTGATCAGGCCGGTGACCACATCGGTGCTGGGGCGCTGGGTGGCCAGGATCAGGTGGACGCCGGTGGCGCGGGCCAACTGGGCCAGCCGGGTGATCTGGCGCTCCACATCGTCGGCCGCGGTCATCATCAGGTCGGCCAGTTCGTCGACGATGAGCACAATATAGGGGAGCGGTTCCATGCTCTTGCGCCGCCGGGCCAACGCATTGTAGGCGTCGATGTTGCGCACGCCCGCGGCCCGGAAGAGTTGATAGCGGTCGTCCATCTGCAACAGCAACCAGGTGAGCGCGCCCATGACCTGGTCCATGTCGGTGATCACCTTGCCGAGCAGGTGGGGAATGCCGTTATAGCCGGGCAACTCCACCATTTTGGGGTCGACCATGACAAAGCGCAGGCTCTCCGGCCCGTGGCGCATGAGCAGGCCGGTGATGATGGTGTTGATACAGACCGACTTGCCCGAACCGGTCTGACCGGCGATGAGGATGTGGGGCGCCCGGTCCAGGACCGTGATGATGGGGCGGCCGGCCGTGTCCCGGCCCAGGGGCAGCAACAGGTCGCCGCTGGCCTTGCGCATCTCCGGGCTTTCCATGATACCGCGCAGGCTGACCAGGGTTTTCGTCGGGTTTGGCACTTCGATGCCTACATAGGGCTGGCCGGGTACGGGCGCTTCGATGCGCACCGAGGGCGCGGCCAGGGCCAAGGCCAGGTCGTCGGCCAGGCTGACAATGCGGTTGACGCGCACTTTGCGCTTTTTGCCCGCCCGCTCTAAATACAGGGGTTCCAGGCCGAACTGGGTGACGGTGGGACCGCTCTCCACGTGCACCACCCTGACGGGCGTGTTGAAGTCGTAGAGCGTCGATTCGATCAGTTGGCTCAACGCGCGCACGTCCGTCTCTGCATAGGCCCCGGAATCCGATTTCAGCAGGTCCATGGGCGGCAGTTCATCAGCCGTGCGCAGGGGCCGCGACGTCTTCTTGCGGCTGCTGGGTTTCGTCGCTGGCGGCTTACGTCTTTTCTGCTTGCCGGTCGGAGACGGAGCGGGGGCGTCTGGCCCCACCGAATCGACGTAGCGGATGGGTGCGGTTTCAGCGGCCTTTTCTTCGAGCGCAGGGCTTTCCACCGCCGGCACGAAATTTGCCGTCATGGGTAGGGCGTCGCCCAGCGCTATGGACTCGTCCCGCCGCCAGGGCAGACTCTCGTTCAGGTCTGCCCATAGCGCGGGCAGGACCGGGATCATGCGTCCGATCCAATGGACTGCGTAGACGGCGGGCGTGTAGAAAAGCAACAAGGCCAGCCCGATGCCGCCCATGATCAGGAGCAGCAGGGCCGTGGGCCAGCGCCCCAGGGATGACATCAACAGGCTGCCTACGGCCCAGCCGATGACGCCCCCATCCACACCATTGATTGGGAGCTGCCAGTCAACGGCGGCGTTATTGGCCACAAACGCACCCGCTTGCAAGCTCAACAGGAGCAACTCCGCCCCTACCAGCGCCTCTACGCTCCAGTAGCCGGCCCGTTCACGCAACATCAACACCGCACCGAAGATGATTACCGCCAAGGTGAACCAAGGCGCGGTCCAGCCCATCATGTGAGTGAGCCAGGGCGTCCCATCGCCCGCAAAGAGAGAAAAGAGCGCACCCACGCCCAGCACGAGCACGATCATACCGATGAGTTCGCTGCTGAATGACTCGCGCAGTTCGTCGAGGATGTCAGAAAAATTGGTTGAGTTCGAGCGGCGTGATGGCGACATAGGCTTCAGATTCAGGAATCGGCTTCCAGGGTGCGGACGGGTTCTTCTCCATTGGTTGGCGGGCGTTCTCCATTGCGCAGTTCGCGTTCGGCGCTGTTGTCCTGTTCCATCTCGGTGATCACCCGTGCGACCTGGCCGATGGCCACCCGCTGTTTGCGGTAGAGATCGCTCTCGCTGATGGCCAGCCGGTCCGCGATCTCGCGCACCTTACGCCCCTGGATGAAACGCATCTCCAGGATGTTATAGAGCAGCCATTCCGGCGCGCTCAGGTTTGGCTTGCCGTCCGGGCGCAGACGTTCGATGGCCTGTCCGAGAATCAGACGCAAGGCCCTGGTCGGGTCATCGTTCGCCTGCTCCAGCGCGCCGTTGACCACCCGCAACTGGACCAGCGGGCTTTGGGTCAGTTTTGGCCCGCCCCAATAATGGCTCAGTGCGTCCTTCACCCAGGCGTCGAACTCCGGACTATGGATGGGGCTGGGGTTGAGCAGCGCTTCCACCGGTTTTTCGTCGCTGTCCTCAGAAGTATAGGGCACGACGCCCCGCAGTTGCTGAATGCGATCGATGTCTGGGATGATGCGGCGCAGGGTGACGAAGACGCTTTGTTGCAGCTTACGGTCGGCCAGGGCCCGGGTGATGCGGTCGATCATCTTGTCGAGGACGGCGAGTTCGTCCTGGCTGAAAAGAGGCGTCTCGGTGCGCGCCCTAACCCCTAAAATGCCCAGCACTCGGCGATCGGTCTCCTCCGTCCCCGTCTCCAGCAGCGGCCAGATCCAATAGCCTGCATGGGAGATGGGCTGGAGCGGGTCCTCCTGTTTCAGAGCCTGACTCAGTGTGTCCGACCAGCCGGGGATATTCTGCACCTCGTCCCGCATTTGGTCCGGGCCGACGACGCCTTCCAGCATCAGATCCGGTCCTACCACCGCGGCCACGAAGCCGGCCGGCACCCGTAGGAGTTCGCAGATCGCCGCCAGGCTGTTTTCCAGAAACTGGCGCAGATCGGAGGTGGTGAGCAAACGGCGATCCAGTTCCCGCAGCCAGGCCACCTCGGTCCGATCTTCCCGGTAGACCAGCCGGTCCACAAAGCCCTTGCTGACGCTGAGGAGCAGTTGGCTGGCGACGATGACGCCTGTGATGATGCTGAATAGCACCATTTCTGTAGGCAGCCCCACCCACCCCGCCAGAATCGGTACGATCTGGATGGAGAGGATGACCAGGATGGCCACTGCCGGGCCGCGCATGAGAAAACGTATTAGCCGATAGCGCACCACTCGATCGGGGGTGTAGACGCCAAAATAGGCCACTGTGTAGGCCAGCAACACCAGCAGTAGGGCGACGGTCAGATTGACCACCAGTGCGATCATGAGTACTTCGGCGCTGGAATGGGCATTGACGCTGAAGCGGCTCAGACTGATCATATAGGGAAAGACGCCCATGCCCGGCCCGATAAAGCCAATCAACAGATAGGTGATCCGTTTGCGGCTTCCCTCAGTCAGGCAGCGTTGCCGGGCCTTCCACAGGTTGCGAAAGGCCAGTATCGCGGCTGTGGAGAAAAAGACCACAAACCAGCCGAACAGGGGGCCGGGATCCAGATAGCTGAGGGGCGGCGCGTAGTGGACCTCTTCGACGATCTGGTTTCCAAAGAGTCCACTGAGCATGCTCACTACGGCGAGCGCAACGATGACATAGCCCACCCCGCGTCGATAGCTGAGTCGGTAATTGGTCACCTGTAGAACCGTCAGCGAGAAAAGGTAATAGCCGGCGGGCAACAGGGCGATGCCAAGCCATTGAAATCGCAGCCAGTGTTGGGCCGATTGGGCGTTGACCACCTGATCCAGCGCCACCTCGCTGGCGTAGACGACCATGACGCAGGTCAGAATGATCGAGAAGGTGCGAGCGACCGCGGTGCGAAAGTTGTAAGTCAGCGTATAGGCGAGCAGTGAAAACGCCAGGATCACCACCACCGATGAGGCCAGGTTGTTGGCGAAGGCCAGGATGCTGGTGAACGTGATATTGTTGAGATAGATCGATGAAATCGTCAATTCGGACATAGAAGCTCAGGCCGTGATTGATACCGGATTCGCGCGCGGCGCCACCTGTAGTATACGCTTCTAGTCTGCACCGGACAAACAACAGGGAGTGAACGATCACAGGGAAGGGGGTGGGAGATCGATGCTGGAATAGGTGCGGGAAAGTCGCAGTGGGATCGCGAAAACGCCAGAGTGGGGGGAATGCCCTCGCCCTGGCGTTTATGGTTGCGCTTTTGTCCAGTTGAGGGCGATCAGCACCCGCCGTTGTTACAGAGATCGCCAGGGTCGCCGCCGCCATCCAGGACATTGGTGGTGCTGTCCACCTGTAAGGCGTCGTCGCCAGCGTCGCCGTGGAGCTCGTTATAGAGACCGCCGACGACCAGGATGTCATTGCCATCGCCACCGTAAACGGTGTTGAAGTGGCCAAAGATGCAGACCTTGTCGTCGCCGTCATCGGCATAGACGTAGTTCCAACCGCCTTCGATATAGATCACATCGGCGTCATCCGTGCCGGAAATGGTGAAGTCGTAGCCGATGTAGACGATGGTCGCCGCTTCGCCCTGGCAGTAGCGGGCCGGCTCCGAGGTTGTGTCTGTCGTCTGTGCGGCAGCGCGCCCGAAGAATCCCAATAACAGGGCGAATAAAAGAGCCAGACCGGTTGCAAAGCGGAACGATGTTTTCATTCTGAACCTCCCTGCAGGCGCTGACGGCCGGGTGGATGGTGCATAACATTGCATTGGTGTGTTGACATTGAGTGTATGATACCAGATTTTTGATGACATAACTAAGCGGAAAGCGTCCGCACTCCTTACGATCTCCTTATTATACTACGTCGAGTTGGCGTCGATATATGGTTTAGCGGCTCTTTGTCACCTGTTCCACTCTGACCAACCACTGTTGGAGGGGCGCCATGTTACGGCAGCGCTCATAAACGTCATAGACGATGCCGGGCGAAACGCTGCTCTTCAGCCGTTCGCCCACTGCGGCCGTGAACGCCGGCGCGTAGGCGACGATGGTGCGTTTGTAGCGCTCCTTGTTGGCGTCGAACCAGGGTTTGTTGTTATTTCGGGCAAATTCGCATAGAAATTCAAGCGCCTCTGGCGGGAATCTGTCGAATTGGGTGGGCGCGATTCGTTTCCTTTCCAGCCGCAGTAGAACCTCTCTTCGCCGGATGAAGACAGTGACAAAAAGTCTGCGAATTATACCACAGAGGCCTGATCTATCTGGTTTGGGGGAGGGAATGTATGCATATTGCAGATTTTTTAAATTTTTGACATATACTTTGCAAAATACAATGATGTTTGAATTTCCGGACCGAGTGAAGTACAATGATTGCGTATCACTGGCCGATAGCAAGGTGATATTGGGTGAAATCCAGGGGATGAATGTGATCTTTCGTATAGCAAGGGCTTTCCTTTTCCGTAACTATCGATGAAATAGGCTGATTTTCGGGTGTTGGATTTGGCGTTTGGCGCAATTCAACCGTAACTTCACGCTTTTTGATATCGTCATCATCTTATGAGCGTCATCATTAGGCAGATGGATTCTTCGACGTCGCGTTCGTATAGGCGGCGATGACTATCCGCAATCTGCCCGGAAGGGCCTGAAAGCGCTTCTTTGTTGGTCAATTTTCGTTCCCGCTTACGTATCTGCTCAATGACTTGGGAGAGGAGACCGAATTTTTCGAATGTAGGTGATCCCCGAAGCGTCAACACAAAAAATTCGATTTCTTTCACCCGAAACGTTACGCAGGCACTCTTTCACTCTGAGGAGGAGTTCACCATGTCTTACTTCATTACTAACCGCAGGGCTGTTCGTCACACGGCCCTTGTTGCGGCGTTGCTCTTCGCAATGCTGGTCAGCCTAGCGCCTGTAGCGGCTTATGCTGCGCCCGCGGGGTCAGCCGGGGCCGCGACGTCGTCGTCCTATAGCGGCGGCTATCATCTGGTGCGTCCTGGTGACACGCTAGGCGCGATCGCACGCTATTACGGCGCCACCATCGCCGCCATCAAGGCCGCCAATGGCCTGACGGGCAACACCATCTATGTGGGCCAGCGGCTGCGCATCCCCCCGCCGGTCAGCGCCCGTCAGACCGGCTGTAGCGGCATGTACAGGGTCATGGCCGGCGACACGCTTTCTTCGATTGCCGCCCGTTTTGGCGTCAACACCTATGCCCTGGCCCAGACCAATGGGATCAGCAACGCCAGTCGGATCTATGTGGGGCAGCGCATTTGCATCCCCAATATTTATTCGCCGGCCACCGGCTCTTCGTCCATGTCCGGGAACTACTACACGGTGAAGGCGGGTGACACCCTGAGTGAGATCGCAAAAGCGAACATGACCACCGTGCGTAGGTTGATGGCGCTGAACAACATCAGCAACCCGAGCTATATTTATGTAGGCCAGAAGCTCCGTCTGCGTTGATCGGGAAATCCTTGAATCTCTATGACAAACGCCTGTCGCATACGCGACGGGCGTTTTCTGTAATCCGGGGAGTGCGGTAAAATTCGGGAGCGTGTTTCCTTCACCAACCAGATCAGGAGCTTATCTCATGTCCGACACACTGTCACTCCTTCCCGCACCCCGCCAGTTGACGCTGACCGACGGCGAGTTCGTCATTCCTCAGGAGGCGCTGATTGTCATCGATGGGCCGGATCCCCAGACGCTCGTCTTCAGCGCACAGCAGTTGCGCGAGGCCTTGAGCGCCTGCACCGGCGCGGACTGGGCCATCGTGGCCGGGACCGCTGTCCCGGTGGATCAGGTCGGTGCGTTGCTCAGCCTGGCGCCGGGGAGCGTGCGCCACCCACAAGGCTATAAGTTGACTATCAGCAGCGAACGCATCAGCATCATCGCTCAGGATCCGGCCGGCCTTTTCTATGGCGTGCAGACCCTGCGCCAGATCCTCGCCCACTCTTCCGCCTCCCAAACGGACGTGACCGCACCCACCCTGCGCATTGACGATTGGCCCGACTTCCCCAATCGGGGGGTGATGCTGGACATCAGCCGCGATAAGGTTCCCACCATGGAGACCCTTTACGCGCTGGTCGATCAGCTGGCCCAGATCAAGATCAATCAGTTTCAGCTTTATACGGAACATACCTTCGCCTATCGCAGGCATCCGCTGGTTTGGGCCGACGCCTCCCCCGTGACAGGCGAGGAGATCCTGGCCCTGGACGCCTATTGTCGTGAGCGTTTCGTCGAGTTGGTTCCCAATCAGAATACGTTCGGCCACCTGCATCGCTGGCTGGAGCATCCCGAATATAGCCACCTGGCCGAGGCCCCGGACGGCGCACAGACGCCGTGGGGCTTCTTTCGCGAGGGACCGTTCTCCATTTCGCCGGCCGTGCCGGAGAGCCTGGACCTGGTCCGGGACATGCTGGATGAGCTGTTGCCCCATTTCAGTAGCCGTCAGATCAATATCGGCGGCGATGAGACCTATGATCTGGGGCAGGGGCGTAGCAAAGCCTTGGTCGAGGAACGGGGGCGTAGTCAGGTCTATCTCGACTTCCTGCGCAAGATCTATCGTGAGGTCGAAGCCCGCGGTCGCACTATGCAGGTCTGGGGCGACATCATCATGGAGAACCCTGAGTTGGCGTCCCAGTTACCCCGCGATGCAATCGCATTGGAGTGGGGCTATGAGGCCGATCATCCCTTCGCTGAGCACAGCGCGATTTTCGCCGCTTCCGGCGTGCCGTTCTACGTCTGCCCTGGGACTGCGGACTGGAACACAGTGGGTGGGCGTACGGAGAACGCGATCGGCAATCTGCAGAACGCGGCCCAAAATGGCCTGAAGAACGGCGCGGTTGGCTATCTGATCACGGAATGGGGGGATAACGGTCACTGGCAGCCGCTCCCCGTGGCCTATCTTGGCTTTTATTATGGCGCGGCCCTGGCCTGGGACCAGGCGGGTTCCTGGGCGTTAGATATTCCGGACGCGCTCAACCGCCATGCATTTCGCGATATCAACGGCCTCATGGGGCGCGTCGCCTATGAACTGGGCAACGTCTACACGCTCATGACGGATCGCCCCCACAACTCGACGTCTCTTTTCCATATCTTGCAGAAATCGCCGGATGAGTTGCTAGCGCTGGTCCAGGAGCGGGAGGATGGGCAATCCCTACGCCGGGAACTGGATGATGTGCTGGCCGCGTTGGAGGAACTGAAGCTCCAGATCGCCCAGAGCAATATGCAGCGCCCCGATGCCGGCCTGATCCGCCGGGAGTACGAATGGACGACGGACATGTTGATCCATGCCTGCCGACGCATGACGTGGCTGCTGGATCGGGAGCAGGGGCGGGATGACCCTGCCGCGCGCCAGGCCCTGGCCGGTGAACTGGAAACGCTGTTGACTGAGCACGACGCTATCTGGCATGCCCGCAACCGCCCCGGCGGCTTCCAGGACAGTCAGGCCAGGCTGGCAAAGCTGTGCGCCGACTACGCCTGATCGCAAAGGCGTTGGCGAAGGAAAGCCTCTCGGCGGGCGATTAACCCCGCGGGGAGGCGTCGGCCATCCGTCACCTGCTTGCACCGTTTCGCCCCAATGATTGAGAAGATATTGGGATGGCCTTGAAATCCATGTTGGAGCGTAGATTCATGAACCTCTTTTCTGTGCGTCGGCCATCCTTGACATGGCGACTCGCGCTGATTTTCATCTTGCTGGCGATCACCGCGATCAGCGCTTCCAGGCCCGTGCATGCCCGTCCTCTTCCCCAGACCGCGACGCCCACGCCTGATGCAGACGCGACCTTTCTCGTCGCCCGTCAACTTTATCTGGACGGTTATTTCGAGGAAGCTCAAGCCATGTTTGAGACCCTTCTGGAACGCTACCAGGCCTTGGATGACGCGGGCGGCGCCAGATTGAGCAGCTATTACCTTCGTCGTATTCAGGAAGCCGCGGGGACGGGGGAGGAGGAGCCGCCTGCTGGTCCCACCGCGACGCCCGCGGGAACGCCCACGCCTAGGGAGCGGGTGCGCGACCTGGTCAAAACAGGCGCGCAGCAACGCCACGATAAGGATTACGCCGCCGCGCTCGCGTCCTACCAACAGGCGCTTGAGATCGCGCGCGATCTGGAGGAAGAGAGCCAACTGGCCAATATTCTCGATGTCCTGGGTGCGCTCTCCCGCAACCTGGAGGCCTACGCCGACTCCAATGAGTATTACCAGGAGGCGGCTGATCTCTGGTTGGGACTGGACGATCCGGGCAAGGCGGCGCGTGCGTTTGCTACCATGGGGGACAATAGCCTCCGATTGGATGACGTTTCTCAGGCGTTGATGGATTTCAACGCCGCGCTGGACGCGGCCGAGACGGTCAACGATCGCCAGCTGATGATCCAGATCTACACTGCACTGGGCGATCTGCACAGCGACGCCGCTGAACCAGAGGAAGCCCTGGCCGCGTACGGGGATGGCCTGGCCGTGGCGCGTTCCCTGGGCGATGATTACGGGGTCGCGGAGTTACAGGAGACCATGGGGCTGCTTCAGCGGGGGGTGGAAGCGTATGAATCCTCCAATGAGTTGCTCCAGGTCGCGGCGGAGGGCTGGACGGAACTGGACGAAACCCAGCGTCTTGCCAAGGTTCTGGCCACCATGGGGGACAATTACGCCCGTCTCGGCGAGCAGGAAGAGGCGCTGGCGACATTGGACGCAGCCCTGGATGCCGCGCGCAAGGCCAAAGACCCGGGGTTGGAGATTTCGATCCTGCGGGTGAAGGGCGATCTGTATCGGGAGGCCAAGGACGTCGAGGCCGCGATCCAGGCCTACCAGGACGCGTTGGACGCGGCCCGGCGCGCGGACAACACCCGCCAGATCGCGGACATGGGCGACCGGCTGGCGAAGCTTCTGGCTGTACAGGGCGATTATGACGCCGCCAATGACCTTTACGCCCAGAGTGCGACGTTGTGGCAAAGTCTGGATCGACCGGCCAAAGTTGTGGGCGATCTGAGTGCGATCGCCAATGGATACGCCCAACTGGGTGACATCGACCAGGCGCTGGATTACTACGATCAAGCCCTGGCGCTGGCCCGGGATGGAGACGATGAGACGCTTGTCGGCAGAATTCTACGCGCCCAGGGCGATCTGGTTCAGGAGGACGATCCCGACCAGGCGCTGATCTACTATCAGGCTGCCGCGGACGCGGCCCGGAACGCCGAAGATTCCAGGCTTCTGGCTTCTATTCTGGAGAAACAGGGCAAGCTGCTGTGGGAGGAGGGCCAGCGAGAGACGGCCAATCAGGCGTTGCTGGAGGCCAGCGAGGCGTACAAAGCCTCAGGTCAGATGACCAAGGCGGCCCGGGTTCTGTCCGTGCTGGCCGCAAATTTGGTCACCATGGAGGAGATGGAGCAGGCGCAGCGTTTCTTCGGACTGGCGGTGGACGCGGCCAGGGCTGGCGGTGACGATCAGTTGGCGGCCAGGATCCTCAAGGGTCAGGCCGAGCTTTTCAAGGATACGGACAGCAGCGCCGCGCTGGCCGCGTATGAATCCGCGCTGGAGAAGGCTAAGGCCGCCGGCGATGACGCCCAGGCGGCCACACTGCTGGGCGACATCAGCGCACTTTACCTGGCGCAGGGGCTTTACACCCAATCCACAGAGGCGCTGACCGAGGCTGCTGAACTCTGGGCGGCCCAGGAGGACTATGCGCGTCAGGCCAAAGTCCTGAGCCAGATCGGCGCTAATTCCGTCCAACTCGATCAGGCGGATGATGCCCTGGACTATTACGATCGCGC
The DNA here is from genome assembly GCA_024277175.1 of Chloroflexota bacterium. Taxonomy (GTDB): domain Bacteria; phylum Chloroflexota; class Anaerolineae; order Caldilineales; family Caldilineaceae; genus JAJRVT01. The sequence goes on from JAJRVT010000039.1 coordinate 24,026, forward strand.
GTTGGAGGCGGCCCAGGCCCAGGAAGACGCCGCCGTGGTCGACGCCATCATCAGAGCCAAGGCCGATGCATACGCCTCGCTGGGTGAGTTGACCAAGGCGGCCGCTCTTTACCAGGATGCCATTGCGACGGCGGAGGAGGACGAGAACTGGCCACAGGTTGCAACCTTGTGGGACGCTCAGGGGACGATGTATCGACAGGCTAAACAGGTTGCAGCCGCCAACCAGGCCTACGATCAGGCCGTGGACGCCTGGATTGAGGCTGGCGAAGCGGGAAAGGCCGCCCGTTCCTCTGCGTTGATCGCCGCCAACTTGGCCGCGGCCGGCCAGATAGACGCAGCCTTACGGCAGTATGGCGAGGCCTTGGGGCTGGCCAAAGATGCCGGCGATGACCGCCAGATCGCGACCATTTATATGGCCGAGGCGGATATTCAGAACCAGTCGGGGCGGACCGACCAGGCTATCGCACTCTACGAGCAGGCGGTGGCCGCCGGCCAGCGCGCGGACGACGCACGCATCCTGGCCAGCGCCAACGATCGGCTCGGTCGCATTTATCGGAGCGCCGGGGAGTTTGACAAAGCCATCGAGCGCTATGAAGCGGTCGCATCTCTGTGGTCGCAGTTGGGCGACGGCGAGCGGGCGCTGCGGGCTAAGCGCTTGCTCTGGTCCCTCTATCTGGCTACGGATCAATATGAAAAGGCCCTGGCGATCGCCGGTGGCGACATTGGCATCCAATCACCCCGGGATGGCGCCACCGTCAGCGGGACAGTGTCTGTGGATGGGTTGGCCATGCACCCTAAATTTCTCAAGTATCAGGTCGATCTGCTTATCGATGGTTCAGAAGACAAGGCGACTTTCCTCGGCGTGCGCAAACGACCGCGTTGGGGCGAATTGACCACTTTTGATTCCACTAATTATCCAAATGGCGATCACAAGCTGCGGCTGCGGGTAGTGCGTGAAGGGGCCAATTACGACGAATACTTCACGGATATCACCATCCGTAATCCATGAACGGAGCATTCAAGGGGCAGGACGATTCCGTCGGCTCGGGTGTTTCCGTCTCCTCCCTTGAATGCTCTCATTGGAATGGCATTCGAAAGAAAGTGCGGCAATAATGAGCGAACGCACCCATGTTGACCTTCAACGGAAAGCTGAACAGATCTACGCCCGCCTGAACCAGGTCTATGACGAGCCTGTCTGGCGCCCCCACCGACCGCCTATGGATCAACTGATTGTCACGATTTTGAGTGCGAACACGAATGATGTCAACAGCGGCCGCGCCTTCCGCCAATTGATGGAGCGTTTCGATGACGACTGGGATGCGATCCGCACCGCACCGCTGGAGGAGATCAAGATAGCCATTCGGCCGGCCGGCATGTACAATCAGAAGGCTCCCCATATCGTCCGCACCCTGGAGATGATCTACGATGAGCAGGGGGGCTATTCATTGGACCATGTGGCGGAGATGCCTGTCGAAGAAGCGTTGGCCTATCTGACCCGCTTTCCCGGCGTCGGGCATAAGACGGCTAGTATTGTGCTTCTCTTCTGTTTCAACACTGGTTCATTCCCGGTGGACACCCACGTGCAGCGCATCAGTCAGCGCCTGGGCGTCGCGCCTCGCAAGAGCAACCCCGAACAAGTGAAGCGCATCTGGGAGTCCCTACTCCCGCCGGAGACCTACTACGCGCTGCACATCAACCTGATCCGCCATGGTCGCGAGATCTGTCGCTCCCGCGCTCCGAAGTGCGAGGTCTGTCCGATCAATGGATTGTGTGACTATTATGGGCGTAGCGGTGAGTGGGAGGGGAAGGGATGATAGGATGGAAGTATGACAGGATGACAAGATGACTTAAGTAGCGGGAGTCACCTTGTCACCCTGTCACCTTGTCATCTTGTCACCCTGTCATGCTTCCATCTTGTTGAGCGCGAGCATGATGCGGCTTTTGCGGCGGGCCGCATTGTTGGCGTGAATAGCGCCCTTGCTGGCGGCCTTGTCCAGGGCGCGGACGGCGACGTGGACGGCCTTTTCAGCCGCGGCGCGATCGCCATCATCGATGGCGGCGCGGGCGTTCTTGATGGCCGTACGCGCGCTGCTGCGCAAGACGCGGTTGCGTTCGTAGCGCTTCACATTCTGTCGGGCTCGTTTTTCAGCGGATTTGATGTTTGCCATTATTTCCGTCTTTCCTCGTTTGCACTGATTTCATGGCCGCTCTGGCAGGCCAGCATCCCATGCGTGATATGCGTTGTCAGTGCGAAAATCCCGGCGCAGTTGAGAGGACAGGCCGCGATTCCACAAGCCGGTAGTATAGTGGATGTAGGCGGCTTTGTCGAATTTTCAGGGTGGGGAATGGCGTTCAGGTCATGCGCCGGGTCTCCGTCTCGATCACATCATCCATGGCCGTCTGCACATAGGGATAGGCCAGGAAGACGGCGGCGAAGCCGAATATCGCACCGGTGATGCTGCGCAGCCACCAGTTGCTGACCCGCAGACCGAACATCTGGGTCAAGCCATCGACGGCCAAGGGGATGAGGAGGATGAGAAAGAGTTTCAGCGGGAGGGGCTTGACCCGTTTGCGCACCAGCGCGAAGATCAATCCGCCCACAAAGATGGACCCGTAGATGGCCACATCCCGCTGGCAGATGCCCACTTTGTAGCCCAGCAAGGGGTTGCCGACGAAGCGGCGTTGTTGAAAGAGGCCCAGCCCCGGCGGCATGCCGCCGGCTTCTAATGTGGGTAAAGAGGGCGCGGCCTGCGGGCCGAAGACGAAGTAGCTGTGATCTGGCAATTGGTGGCAGAAAACCGAGTAGACGGCATAGATCACCCGGGCCGGCGCGTACCAGCCCAGATGCATGAAGACGGGCGCCAGGAAAGGCGTCAGCACGTAGATTCCCCAAGCCGTGTTGAAGAAGGCCAACCAATGGCGGGCGATCCACACCACTAGCCCGCCTGCGGCCTGACTCGCGCTCGATCCGCCTTGCTTGTCGCTGTTTCCAGCCACCACCTCCACGCTTTCGCTCATGCGCTGTTTTCCTTGGCCGCCAACAGGGCTTGGCGAACGAATAGCCACTCATGGGGCGGGTAGAGGATAGGGCCGCCCTCGATGTCGAGCACCGGAATCAGGTAACGATAGCGAGCAAAATCGGCAGCGTTGGTCTCGATATTGCGCTCCTGCAAAGAGAAGCCGATCTCCACCTGCAACGTCAGGAGATCGGCTTTCAGTTCTGTGCAGAGCGGACAATCCGGCTTGGTGTAAAGCGTCACCAGCATGGGGCTAGTTGCTGCCGCTGACCGCCGCGCCGCTCAGGTAGCCGATGTAGGCCGGCACCAGCGGCAACACGCATGGGCTGATGAAACTGATCAAGCCGGCGATGAAGGCCAGGGGGGCGGCGGCCATAACGCTTGCATTGGCGATATTGGCGCCCGATGCAGATGAACCAATGATGGCCTCTTCCAGTTGAAAGACCCACTCGTTGAGGAAAGCGAACTGGGTCGTCAGTGTGACCAAGCTGCCGGACCAAAGCAGGTAGGCCACATAAAGCAGGAAGACGCCGCTGACGATGCTGACGATGTGGGCGTGACGGTTCATGCGCCGCAGCAGTTTGGTCATGGTGCTGAAGGCCGCTCCCGTAATCAGGAAAGGGATCCCCAAGCCCAGGCTGTAAATGGCCAGCAAGGCCGCACCTTGAGCGACGGTGGTCCCATCGGTGGCCAGGAAGAGAATGCTGGCCAGGATGGGTCCCACGCACGGCACCCAACCGGCGCTGAACGTGACGCCCAACAACGCGCTGCTGGCATACCCCCACCCTTTCTTCACCTTGTGCATTTCGGTTACGCGACGTTCGGTGTAGAGCAGACTGTTGAAGAAGTTCAGGACCGAGACCAGGGCTGCGGCCGCCGGGTTGTCATCCAGGTCTGTGCTGGAGCGGATTTTGTTGATGATCCAGTTGAACACGCCCAGCGTCACCAGTGCAAAGACAACCAGCATGATAGCGCCAAACCGTTGCAGGTTTCGCAGCAACTCGTAGTCCAGATTACGCCCCAGCAGGCCCGCTGCAGAGCCGATCAACGTAAAGACCGCGGTGAAGCCGAGGACGAAAAACAGCGCATGCATAAAAACGTTTAGTCTGTTCGCCTTATCGCTGTCGCCCACCGGCGGACGCGTCGTCTGGGTCTGTTCCTCCACGCCTGTGGCGCTTTCGACCATCTGTGTCATCGCACACTTCTCCTCTATCGACGAATATCAAACCATGTTATTCATGATCGTAAATCGTTTTTTCAGTCGTGCATGCCCCACATCCGTCGTGAGCGCTTTAGCCGCGCCGCCGTCTCTTTTGCAGTGGAGCAAAGTGGCGGGCGGGACCTGCCTGTATCAGGTTTCGCCATTACTATATCACCTGGATATCCTCAGGCTGTAACTGTGCATACGTCCCCTCGTCAGGGTTGGCGCTCTTCCACCAACTCATTCAGGGTGTCAAGCTCAGCGTTGAGACGTCGCTGCTGTTGCCCGATGTAGACCACATAACCGCCCACCAGCAGCCAGACAACGATGAATGCAGAAGCCAGATAGATCATGATTCCAAGTCCTCTCGAAGTTCGAATAGTTGGTCTTCCATACTTAACTGGCGCCAACGGGCGATCAGCAGAGCGATAAAGAGTAGGGTAAAGGCGATGGCCCCAACCGCCACCGTTTGCATCATTGTTGAGCCCACCGCAAACCCTCCCTGGGCGTCGGCGTTGTCGCCGCTGAAAACGACCGGGTGGATGGAGCGGAACCAGCGCGCGCTGTAGTAGGTCAGCGGAATGGTGAGGAAGGCGAAGAGGGCGTAGATGCTGCCAAAAAGCGCCCGGGTGCGCCGGTTGTCGATGCCGTTGCGGAAGAGCACATAGGCCACGTAAACCAGGACGGTGATGGTGGCCGTGGTCAGGCGCGGGTCCCAGGTCCAGAAGGTGTTCCAGGTCGGTTTGGCCCAGATTGAACCGGTGATCACCGTGCCCAGACCGATGATGATGCCGATCTCGATGCTGGCCTGGCTCATCCGATCCCAGCGCAGGTTGCGGGTGATCAGGTAGAGAACGCTGCCGGTGAGGGAGACGATGAACGCGATCAGAGCGCCTACGTTACAGCCCATGTGGATATAAAATATCCGTTGCGCCAGTTGCTCATCGCCGGCCAGATTAGTGGCAGGCTTGGCGTAGACCAAGGACGCCCACACGAGCGCCACCATGCCAATGGTCGCCGCGATATTGATGATCAGAATCAGGATATCCCAGACGCCGGACCGTCCCGTCTTGCTCTGAGCTCCTGCTCTGCTTTGAGATGTCGAAACGCTACTCATAACCCCATTCCCTTCATCCTTTTCCTGTGCCGAAAACCGTCCTCTTCACGCTCCACGTTTTATGTTTCACGCCTTACGCTTCAACTCTCCTGCCAAATCATATCAAACACTATAAACGCGATTGTGACAAAAATCAGATCATATGCGCTCAAGACGCCCAGCCACCGCCAGAAATCGCCCAATGTACGCCCATCCACCACAGCTGCTGTGAGCGCGACGCCGGCCACGAAGATAGGCACCATCAGCGGCAGGAGGAGGATAGGAAGCATGCTTTCCCGGGCGCGGACGCTGGCTGTCATGGCGGCGAAAAGGGTGCCGACGGCCACATAGCCTAACACGCCCAGTAACAGGGCGACCAGTATCCACGTCTTGATCATGTTAACATCGAAAATGATCAGGATTGTGGGCAGAACCAACGCCAACATGGCCAGCATAAAGATCAGGTTGGCGATCATCTTACCGAAGTAGATGGCGCTGCGATCCATGGGCGCCAGCAGCAATGCGGGCAGGCTGCCCCGGTCCACCTCGGCGCCAAAGCTGCGGTTGAGCCCCAGCACGCCGGCGAAGAGCAGGACGACCCAAAGCACGCCCGGCGCCACCATGTCTGACTTGGGCACCCGCAGATCGAAGGCCATGCCAAAGACCAGCACCGCCAGAATACCGAAAATCGTCATGGTGCTGAAGACTTCTTTGGCGCGCCACTCGGCCTGCAACTCTTTGCGGGTGATGGCCCGGACTTTGCGCATGTATGCGCCCAGACCGCCGTTGGTCCGCATCTGCACTGAAGGGGAAGGCGCTGCCGGTCCCGCGTTTCGCACCGTCTCCGGAGCGGCTGCTACCTCGCCGGGCATCACCAGGTCTTCGTTCATCTCCTGAACCCGATTATTCATGCCGGACGCCCCGCCTCTCGATATTGGCGACGCAACTCATCGCCCGTCAAATTAGCTGTTTTCTCACTGAAGACGATGCGTCCATCCACCAGCAAACAGACCCGATCCGCCCAGGCCAGGGCTCGTTCCAGATTGTGGGTGGTCAACAGAATGGCGCGTTCGTCCGCGCCCAGTTTACGGATGAGTTGGTGCAGCATCTCAGCGCTCTCCTGATCCAGCCCAGTGTCCGGCTCATCCAGAAGCAGCACCGGCGGGTTATGGAGGATGGCGCGGGCGATGGCCAATCGTTGGACCATGCCGCGGCTGTAGGTGCGCACCAGATCCCGTCGTCGCCGCCACAGATCCACTGCCTGCAAGGTCCATTCGATGCGTTCGGCCGGCGCTTGCATGTCATAAAGGCGGGCGAAAAAGTTTAGATTTTCCGGCGCACTCAGGTTGTCATATAGTAGGGACGTGTGGCTGACCAGGCCGATGTAGCGGCGCAGTTCATAGCCGGCTGTGCTAAACGATGCGCCCCCCAGTTGAATTTCACCCCGGTCGGGCTTGCTCAGTCCGCTGACCGTGCGCAGCAGCGTCGTCTTGCCTGCGCCGTTTGCACCCAGCAACACCACCACCTCGCCGGCCCCTACGCTCAGGTTCACCCCGCGCAGCACCGACTTGCGACCATACCGTTTATAAACTTTACGAATTTCGATCAGTTCACTCATAATGGCAAGTGGCAAGTCACCCTGTCATTCCCTCCGCCTGCGTCACCTCGATCAACCGGCTCTTCAGTCGGGCGCGCTCATTTGACCATTGGGGCGTCGTTAACTCGCCGCTGGCGTGCCGATCGTCCAATTCCGCGATCTGGCGGACCAACTCGTCCCGTTCATGGGCCAGATCATTGCCACTGGTTCCCTGGGTGCGTCGCCATCCCAGGAACGCGGCGACGGCCAATGCAATGGCGGCCAATATGCCCACGATCAGCGGCGCTTTGACATCCATGATTGCAGGGTTGGGGGCGAGGGTTCCGGCGTTGGCCGCGCCTTCGGTTTGGGTGTCCACTAACGCGCGCGGGTCCACGTCGTCGGCGGCGAGCAGGCCGGAAAGCTCCACTGTCACCCCCTCGCCAACCGCAAACGAATCGCCTGTCCAGAGCTGGAACTCGATACCCTGGAGCGTATCATTGCTTTGGTAGACCAGCGGGTAAGCGCTTACGTCTATGCTCGGCAATTCAGCCACCAGCATATTCATCTCCTCCACGGGATAGGCCCATTCCTGGGTGAAGGAGACGCTATCGCCGTCATAAGGCAACTCATAGGAGACGAAAAGTTGGCGCATCTCCTCGCCCGGCGGCATGGGCGCAGTGTCGTAGATGGTGTGGCCCACCTGGAGATAACGATCGCCCAGTTCGCCGTCGGGGAACTGAAAATTCATGGCCCCTGGCGGTATTTTGATGGCCAATGTCACTGGCTGATCCACGCCTTCGACTGTCTTGCCCGTAAAGGTCTTGTCGGAGCGGTTGCTGAAGATCAGCACCTGGGCCATGCCCAGCGCACCCGGTCGGTGGTCGATGAGCAGGTTGCCGCGGGAGATAGCGATCTGGCTGTCGTCATCGCTAACATCGTACACCGCCAATGTGATCGACTGGTTGGGTTCCTCATCGGTGAGTTTGAAGAATGCACTATTGTAAGGAATACCCGCGTAGTCGGCTTCCAGGATATAGTCGATATTGCCATCGGTGGAGAGATTTTCGAAACGGAAAGCGCCCTCCTCATCGGCGGTGGTCTCGAAAAAGGCCACCTGCTCGAAGTTGAGATAGGCGTAGAGACGCACGGCGTTGCCGCCAGGCTGCTCGCCGCCAGCCGTTTCCAGGCTGATTTGTCCTTCGACGACGCCTTCGCCGTCCTGATAAGGCGAGACCCAAGGTGGGACGTAGGTGAATGTGCGGATATAGTCCAGCACGGTGCGACGCGTCTCTGAACTCCAATCCGCGCCCAGGTCAGCGTGGGCAACGTCCCAACCCTGGGAGAGATCGGCATCGCTGACCTGGATCATAGCGCTGCTGTCGCTGAAGTCGGGCATGTCTCCGCTGGCTTCCGGTCCGTCGCCTGCGCCCTGCTCGCCGTGACAGGCGACGCAGCTCTCTGCATAGAGGGCCGCGCCGGCGTCGACAGTTTCAGCGTCTGTGTGCAGGCTCCAGGCGAAGGCGAGAGCTTGCCAGATCTGTTCGTCGGAGAGGGTGTTGCCCCATGGGGGCATTAACGCTTCTGTGCGCCCGAATTTGATGATGTGAAAGGCTTCGGCTGGTATGCGATCCCAGGTGGTTTCGGGGTCGGCGAAAGGAGGCGGGGGGGCCGGCAGGTCTGGAACTACCCGCCCATCACTTTCGCCTGTAGGCCCATGGCAGGCCGCGCAATCCTGGGCGAAGATGCTGGCGCCGATCCGAGCCGACGGCGGATTGGCCGGGGTCGGGATCTGGGTGGGATCGAAAGGTGGATCTTCCTGGGCGTAAGCGTGGGAAGAAACGGTTGCGATCAGGCCGGCTGCGAAGAGGATGGCGAGCAGGACGGTGAAAAGTCGACGGGAGGAACGGTGCGAAACATTCATCATATTATATCGTTTCTGTATCTCGCTTCTCGATCTCATCATGAGAAAGACCGGCGCCCCATGGGGCTGACCGGTCTGATTGTCTGTATCGGGGTCAATAGGAACGCCGCATTATTTGGTTGCTTCGGCGTAGATTTCTTCCGGCTCTTCTTCATAACGACTGGGGCATTTGAGCAACAGCGAATCGGCCTGGAACGTGCCGTCGTCCAGCAACTCACCCTCGACAATGGCCGATGCTGCGCGTTGGAAGTTATCCGGCCGCGGGCCATAAAAGACGATGGGCAATTGGCCGCCCTCCTCATCGGTGATGGCGAACCTCAGCGTCACCTCCTGGGCGTTCCAATCTTCGCTGCCATCCACCACTTGGCCGTTGACCCGCACCCGCTGGCCGATGATCTCCGGCGTTTGTTCGTGCAGTTCGTTTACAGTCAGGTAGTAGGCCCCAGTGCTGGTCGTGGCTTGAAACATCTGAAAGCCAAGAAAGCCAACAAACAGGATCAGCAACAGGCCGCCTGCGATGAAACGCGGGTTGAGCTTGCGCGCCTTTTCTTCACCTAAATCAGTGGGGATCACCGTAGCTGTGTGCAGTTCTTGAGTCATCGTCGCTTCCTCTCCCTGCAAGTTCGAATTACCGTCGGTGGTTGTAGCGTCAGGCGTCCATGTACGATCGTCTATCCCTCGTCCTCGCCCGCCTGTTCATCACCGGCCTCTTCCGCTTCTTCCAGCGCTTCTTCATCCCATTCAACCGGGGTGTTGAGGATTTCGATCGCCTTTTCGGCGAACGGCTCCGGCGCCAATACTGTGGTTTCCGCCAAGGGACCGGTCGTCAATCCGTAAATCTCACCCAACGCCTCGCCTTTGATCAGAGCCGGGATGCCTTCGCTTTCCAGACGCCCCTTGACGATCTGGGCTTCCAAGAGATTGGCGGCGTCCCATACCGGGACCAGCTTGTGTTCGACATTCTCCTCGTGTGGTGATGTAGTTTCAGCCATTCGTCTCCCGGTTTCCCTTTCTGGTCAGATGTGTTTTTCTGGCGGGAGGGGGGACGCCTTGAAAAATGCATCTCATCTATTTTCCCCGATTATTGCAATTTATGCAAGATTTCACAAACGGCGGGTTTGAGGACGCTGGAGGGCGTTATCTTGATCGGGCGCCGCCGTCCTCGAAGCGTGAAATTCACCTTGATCGTCGCGGGGGAACGGCGTTACATCTATCACCGCATCCATGTTGAGCGGCCCATAGATGTGGGGGAAGCTCGCGCCGTCAGCCGCCTCCCATTTGATCTCGGACTTCACCCGCGCCGGATCGATATGGAGAATGACAAAATCGCCCGCTTCGCCGCGATAAAAACGGTTGGCGACGTCCACCAACAGATCAGGGTCGCCTGTGCAGTGGATGAAGCCCTCACTGGCCAACGTGTCGCCACGATAAGGCCGATCCAGGGGCTGGGCCTCCCAGACTGAACGGAGCGTCATGTGATAGATCGGGGGCGCTGTGTTCGACATGTGCTTCTCAACCATTCTCATAGTTTACCCGAAAAATGATCACAAAAAACGTTTCCAGATTACAGTTCTGTATGGGTTTTCGCTGACGCGTCGCAACTCCATATTAGTTAGGCCTGTTCGCCCACGAACGGGTTCGAGATCCGTTCGCGACCGATGGTCGTGGCCCCGCCATGCCCGGGATAGACCCGGTAGTCGTCGGGCAGGCTGAACAACTGCTCGCGGATACTCTTGAAAAGGGTCGGCCCGTCCGCACCGGGGAGATCGAAGCGGCCAATGCTGTCTTGGAAAAGGGTGTCCCCCGCCAGGACCAGGCCGCCGGCGTGATAGACGAAGACCACATGACCGGGCGCGTGGCCGGGAGTGAAGCGCACTTCCAGTTCCTCGTCACCCACCTGGATGATCTGGCCGTGCTCCAGGTAGGCGTCCGGCTCGTCGATGGGCTCGATCTCCGCGCCGAGCCAGAGCCGGGCCGCATCCGGGACCGCGTGCAGGGTGGGCAGGTCCTTTTCGTGGAGATAGAAGGGCGCGCCCGTGGCCGCCTTGACCTCGTTGACGGCCAGTACGTGATCCAGGTGGGCGTGGGTGTTGATGATCTTCTCGATGGTGACGTCGCTCTGCCGGGCCAGTTGCAGGATCGCGGGCGCGTTGTCGCCGGGATCGATGACGACCGCGCGGCGGGTCCGCTCGCAGCCGAAGATGTAGCAGTTTTCCTGAAGCAGACCTACCGTGATCCCTTTGAGAATCATATTGCTTTCCTTTCGTATCATCCGTAGGCGCGGCTTGTAGCCGCACGATCTTCTATGTCCCGAGATGGACGGGCAAACCGGGAGTTGTGCGGCTGCAAGCCGCGCCTACGTTATCGGGGCAGGGCCTTGAAGCGCACCGCGTCCTCGCCAACGATCAACCGCGCGCGCCGGTCGCCGCCATCATAGGGGAGCCGGACCACGGTGCGCACCAACTGGCCGGGCGTCCACTCGCCGGTGGGAAAGCCGCCGCCGGCCAGGGGCAGGGTGGTTGAATTCCCGCCCAGTTCCAGGGTGAAGGTCAGGTCGTCCGGCCAGTCCGGGGGCAGCGGATCGGGCGCCTGCCAGTAGAGGGTGAACGTCACCGCGTCGCCAGGCTCCACGGGCGTCTCCGGCGCGTGGGCGTAGCCGAGCTTGTGCTGGTCATAGCCCAGGAACATCACCGGCCCCAGGGGCGCGTCCACGCGATGGGCTAGGTTCAGCAGGTCCGCGGGCGGGGACGTGGGTGGGTTGACGATGGTCATCGTCCCCAATTCGGCCGCGTCGCCTTCCCCCACCGGGAGCCGTTCACCCGTCTCCGCGTCATAGACGGCCGCGATCAGCCGATACGCGCCCGGCGGGGTCCCCGGCGGGATGGGCAGGCCGTGGTTGTCAGCGATGGTTTCGCCCGGGGTCCAGTCCACGGTGGGGCGCGCGCCGCCGGCCGGCTCTGTGTCCTGCTGGGCCACGACCAGGCCGCGGTCGTCCAGCAGTTGCAGGCTGATCTTGTAGCGTCTGTCCATGGGCTCCAGCGCCTGCCAGCGCAGCCCCACCAGCCCGGCCTCGCCTGGGGTTACGCCCGCACCCGTCTCTCCGGCGGCAGGCAGGCAGAGCTCGGCCAGCTTCATGCGTTGGCCGAAGATCGGCGCGGGATCCAGGGGCGTGCACTGCAATTCTCCGGGAACGTCGTAGATAACCAGGCGCATGTCGCCCTGCCACGTGTCCAGCCCTTTGAAGGCGTGGGTGTCCAGCCAGGTCTCCACCATGCGTTCCGGGTCGGCCTCGTCCTCGGCCCAGAAGAGGGCGAATACGCGCGCACCCGGGGCGAGGGCGTCGGCCAACGCGGCCTCGGTCGCTGCCCGGTCGGGCGGACGCTGGGCCGGCAGGGGCAGGACGGGGACTGGCGGCGCGTAGTAGCTCCACACCTCCTGCTGGCCCGGCGCGTCCAGGAGCACAATATCGCGGGCCGGGTCGCCGGTCGCGGCCACGTAGCGGGCCACGCCGGCGTAGTTGTCACGCACGGTCGGGTTGCCGTAATAGGAAGGTAGGGAGACCGCGGCCACGGCCAGCGCGCCCAGGGCCAGCAGCGTTTGCCACGGCCAGTTGGGGCGGGCGACGCGTCCCGCTCCCGCGCTCAGCAGCACCCAGGCCGGCGAGGCCACCAGCAGAAATTTGAGAAATGCGTCGCTGAACAGCCCCAGGCCGAACATGAGGCCGATGGGGGCCAACAGCCAGGCGGCCAGCCCCGGCATAGTCCGCTCCCGCCGCAGCGCGGCCATGCCGGCCAGGGGCAGCGCGACGGCCCACACCAACCAGGGCCACAGAGGCTCAGGCAGGCTGGTCAGAGGGCCGAAGAGCAGAGTCTGAAAGGTCAACATTGCGCCTTCCAGGAACGGGATGGATTCGCCGCCCTTGGGCCAGGCGAGCACCCGATCCATGGCCGTGGGCAGCCAGGGCAGGTAGGCGACGAGAACGATGGCGTTGAGGATGACGAAATACATGAAGGCCGCCGGTCGACCGCCGGGCGTATCGCGCCCATCCCTGGCCCAGTCAATGAGATAGGCCGCGCCGGCCGCGGCAAGGATGACGGGAAAGCTGTAGTGGGTCCACAGCCCGGCGATCCCCCAGAGGACGAAGCCGGCCGCGGGCCAGTTTAGCCAGTCGCGACCTCTGTCCTGTTCAGGGGTCGCACGCTGACGTTCGCGCAGGGCGAAGAGGGCCAGGAAGAGGCCGGCGCTCTCCAGGGTCAGGAGCATGTACATGCGCGCTTCCTGGCTGTAGTAGATCTGGAAGGGGTTGAGTGCAGCCATGAACGCGGCCAGCAGCGCGGTGGCCTGGAGGCCTTTTCTTTGGTCCAGCCAGCGGCCCAGGGCGTAGATGATCCAGACCAGGATCACGCCGGCCGCGGCCGAGAAGCTGCGCATGCCGATCACGGTCGCGCCGAAGAAGGAGGTCCACACTTTGAGCGCCCAGTAGTAGCCGGGCGGGTGGATGTCCGCGGCCGCGTCCCGCGCGATCTGCCCGAAGCCGCGCCCGATGAGCGCCCACGTGTTGCCCTCGTCGCTCCACAGGCTGGAGCCGCCCAGCCAGAACAGGCGCAGCCACGCGGCCAGGAAGAGTATGATGGCGAGTAGGATCAGGTTGAGACGTTTACCCATGGGTGAGTTGAAACCGCATTCCGGGATTCGGCCAGAAGATGCGCCGCAACGGCAGATGGTCTGGCCGAATCCCGGAATGCTAACTTGTTTAGGACGCTCCCTATTCCGCTGTCGTCCCGATGCTTTGCGTGTACGCCTTCATACTCTCATAGACCGGCTGTGGTGTAAAGTCGGGAGCCAGCAGGCGAAAATAGGCTTCGGGCTGGTCGTTACGCTCCCAGACGTCGGTGGCGCGCTTGAGATACCAGGTGTTGGCCACGCCGATCCAGGGCCATTCGTTGCGGATGCGTTCGTAGGCCAGGGGCAGGTACTCGGCCTGTTGCTCCAGGCTCACCTGGCCGTAGCGCTTGTCCGGGAGCTCGTCGGGGACCGCGTTCCAGTTCATCTCGCTGATCCAGATGGGCTTGTTGGCGTCGCCGTTGGCCACCATGAGATCGCGCACGAAGCGGTTGCGGCTGAAGTTGATGACCCGGGGTTGCATGCGCCGGTCGGTGGGGCCGGACCAGAGGCCGTAGCCCTGCATGGCCATGATGTCGAAATAGGGCGCGGCCCCGGCGTCGTACATCCGCTGCAGGAAGAGCAGGTCGTTGAAGTTGCGCCCGGCCGTCACCGTGCCGTCCAGGTCGATGGTCGCGGCCAGCGCGCCGGCGATGATGACCGCGTCCGGGTCCGCGGCGCGCGCGGCCGTGGCTCCGGCCTTCAGTAATTCGACATAATCTTCAGGGCTGATGGCTTGCTCGCCCCATTCCGGGTAGATGTTGGGTTCGTTCCAGAGCTGGTAGTAACGGACCCGGCCCTTGTAGCGGCTGACCACGGCGGAGACGAAGTCGGCGAAGTCCTGAACGTCGTCGGGCGGCGCGTAGGTCCCGATCTCGTCACCCGCGGCCCGGGACCAGGCCGGCGGGTTGGAGAGGCGCACGATCAGTTCCATGTCGTACTCTTCGGCCAGGTCCACAATATGGTCGTACTTTTCCCAGGCCGGGCGGGCCGGTTCATGCCGTCGGTCCTCGAAGTCGCCCTTGCCGTGGATCTCGATGTCCTCCCAGGGGAACTACTGGCGCAGCCAGTGGTAGCCAGCCTCGCTGGCCATCTTCACCGCCAGCTCCCGCTTGGCCGGATCGGCCTCCTGTTCCAGGAAAACGTTGACGCCGAAGGGGTTGACGTCCGCGTACCGGATCTCCGCGTCCGGCTCGGTTTTCAGCCGCGGACGCAGCAGGTCCCCGGCGCGGTCGGTCATGCCCTTGACCTGGGCGGCGAAGGCCTCCTCGCCCGTCTGGGACCACATCCAGGCGCGCGCGGGCGGCGTGCGCAGAATGAAAAAAGTCAGCCCGCCCAGGATGAGCAGGCTGATCCAGAGGTTGAGCGTCTGGCGTAATGGGGTGGGTGCGCGCATGGGTGGATATGTCCGCGATGTGTGAAGGCGGGAGATTGGAGGTTGAGGAGATTGGGACGTCGGCGCGCTGATCCAATCTCTTCAGTCTCCAGTCTCTAATCTCTGACGATCTCTCGCCTAAGAATCAAAGTCAATCACGCCCTGCTGGCATTTGCCGTCGCCCGCTTCGCCGTCGGTGCGAATGTGGGCGATCTCCGAGATGCGTTTGCCTGTCTTGTCCACGATCCAGAAATACCAGTCGCCTTCGCGCGGGCCGGTGGAGCCAATGATGTGGGAATAGAAGCCCGTTCGCCAGCCCGGATAGCCTTCGTGTGGCCCGGATTGGATGGTGGCGACAGGCGGGCCATCGGGCGCGTAGCTGAAGGCCACTTCATACCCGCTGGCTGGCTGGCCGTTCTTGTAGGTTGTGCCCTCCACATAGGTCACACCCGCGTTGGGATCGCAGCGCTGGACGACCGCCTTGCTGAACTCATACTGGGGCTTGGGTGGGGCCGGCGGCGCGGTCGGCTCTGCTGGCGGCGGGGCCGTGGGCGGGGGAGCGGGCGTGGGCGGCGGCGGGGCTGGAATATTCTGAGCTACGGCTACGGTTTCTACGTTTTGAGGCGTCACCAACTGGCCGAAGACCCAGCCGGCCTGGCCGTTGTAGCCGATCTGCCACCAGTCGCCGGCGTCATTGCGCCCGGTGACCGGGTAGCGTTCACCGGGCTGGGCCGCGCCCAGAATATTGTAGTTCGTGCCCGGTCCATTGCGTACGTTGACGATACTGTTGACCACCACTTCAGCCGGTGCGGGAGCTGGCGTATCTGTCGGTTGCGGCTCGGCGGTCGGCGCTTCGACGGGTTGCGACTCGCCTGGCTGCGCATCTGCCGGCTGCGACTCAACGGGCGGAGGTTCCACCGGCTGGGGGAGAACGGTCGCGACTTCCTGGCCTACTGGCTGGGTCAGCGGCTCGCTGATGACTTGGCCTTCAGGCGTGGGCGTGAAGGTGGGCATCGGCGTGCGCGTCGGCGGCGGCGGGGGCGCCGGGGATCCGCACGCGGCCAATGCCAGCAGGCCGGCCACAGTCGCCAATAGGAGCAGAGAAATTTTTTTGAATGTAAGCATCGACTTCAATCCCTTGCCTGACGCTGGGGGGCGATTTCCCCACGAACTTTGTAGCTGTTCCATGACCACCATTGGAACGCGGATGTTGCCGGATGCCGCCAGATTTTCACAGATTTTTCAGGGAAAATCGTATCACCTCAATAATCCGGGGGCAGTCCATCGCATTAACCGGGCGAAAAAAGGGTAAATCGGCTTCGTCTTGGTCAATGCGACGCACTCGCCCCGAAAGATTGAGCAGGTACGGAAAATCCGTGAAAACCTGCTTTTATCAGCGACAATCCGCGTTCTAACGAAGCCTGTCTGAACAGTCATCTGAATTTTTACGATGACGTGTTTGCGACGATTCAGTTTAGCACAACGAAAATAGGACGCCTAAATCGGGGGGCGGGTTCCAAGGTGAGGGGATGACAAGATGGCAGGGTGGCCAGATGAACAGCAGTCTCATCATCCTGTCACCTCCTCACCTTGTCATCTTGGAACTCGTTTCCCTCGTTGGCTCCGGCTTCCCCGATAGCCGGGTGCGATGATGCCCCAGAACTGGCAGCGATTGACGTCGAACATGCGCGTGCGCAGCCAGGGTTCGATGTTGCCGGGCTTGGCGCTGGTGGTGATGACCGTGGGCAGCATGGCGTTGTAACGATAGTTGAGCAGTTGGAAGAATTTTTCCTTAGCCCAGGCCGAGGCACTCTCGGTGCCCAGATCGTCCAGCACCAACAGGGGCGTGCGTTTGATCTCATCGAAGCGCTGGTCATAGGAGGTGGATGCCTGGGGGCTGAAGGCGGCGCGCAGATGGTCCAACAGGTCGGGGGCGACCACAAACATGACATCGGCGCGCAATTCTTCGGCCTGGTAGTTGGCGATGGCTGCGGCCAGGTGGGTCTTGCCGCAGCCATAGGTGCCGGCCAGCACCAGCCAGCCCCGAGGCTCTCGGGCGAAGGCCTGGGCGGCCCGGAAGACATCCTGTAAATTGGCCCGCTCCTCGGCGGTCAGATCGTTGCGGCGGACATCGAAGGTCTCGAAGCGCTGATCCCGGTGCAGGTTGAGCGTGCTCAGGTCCGACTCGCTGGGGTTGAACCCGGCCCGGAAATCAGGCGCCAGGATGGGGAAATAGTCCACAATGTTGCGGTCCAGCAGACGGCTGCGCAGACGCGGGTCCAGGTCTTCCAGGCGCTGGTTGGTGGTGATGACCGTGGGCAGTTGGGCGTTATAACGGTGGTTGAGCAACTGGAAGAGCTTCTCCTTGGCCCAGGCGCTGGCGCTGTGCGCCCCCAGGTCGTCCAGGATCAGTAAGGGGGTGGAGCGCACCTGTTCGAACAGTTCGTCGTAGCTCACATCGCTGTTGGGGCTGAAGGTGGCGCGCAGGTGGTCCAGCAGATCGGGCGTGATCATGAAGAGCGCGGGCTGTCCATGGGCCAGCCGTTCGTTGGCGATGGCCGCGGCCAGGTGGGTCTTGCCGCAGCCATAGGCCCCGGTGAAGAGCAGCCAGCCCTCCGGCTCCTGGGCGAAGGCGCGCGCGGTCTCGAACGCCCGGCGCAGGTTGTGGGCCTTCTCTGCCGATAGGTGGGTGGGTTCCGGGATGAAGGTCTCGAAGGTCAGGTTCCTGACCGAATCCAGGCTGCCCATACGCTGTAGCCGGTTTAGCCGGCGATCCATGCGCTCCTGCTCCTGGCAGGCGCAGGGGATGGCCTTGCCGAAGTCGGGATGGCCGACCGGCACGTCCAGCAGCACATAGCCAATGCCGCCGCAGATCGGGCATACGTCAGACTCGCTCATGGCCTTTCTCCTAGCCGCGGATGATGCCGGAGAACTCGTCCGGGAGATAATCCCGTCGGCGCCCTTCTTCAGTAGTTCGTCCAGTGATTTCATGCTCGTCGTCTTCCTTGCCTTCGGTTTCCCAGCGTTTGAGGATGGCCTGGATGTAGCGCAGGGCGCGTTTGTTGCGGCTGACCGCGATCTCGAACGCTTCCGTGATCCAGTCCGGCGGGTAGCTGCGCTCCATGTCCCGCAACTGCTCGGCGATCATGGGCGTCATCAGGCCGATGTTCTGTTCGTACATGATGAAGACGTTGGGGCGCTCCACTTTGAGCCGGGCTTCCTGGGGGATGATCTCTTGCAATTCGTTCAGCCGCCCCTGGCGAATGAGGGCCACGGTCTGGCGCCCCTTGACCGTGTTCATGAAGTACCAGTCCTCGCTGAGCGCGTCTTCGCTTTCCGGCTCTCCTGTCTCGATGTCCATGCGCAGGAGGGTGTTGCGGGCCACCGCCCGTTCCAGTGCGTCTTCCAGGGCCTGCTGGGGCGTGCGCAGATCGTTGTCCAGGTTCAGGCTCTCCAGCAGGATCTCGTCGCCGCGCAAGTCGCTGCCGCGCAGGTAGCGCAGCCGTCCCTCCTGCTCATTCAGCAGCCAAAAACAGTGAAGGGTCAGTTTCAACTCCGCCAGATCGTCGATCAGCGGCAGCAGATCTGTAAAGAAGAAATCCGGTATCACCACGGCCTTCATCCTGGCGTCTGGAAAGCCGATAAAGCCTGTCTGTTTCATAAAACCCCCGCGAACATAGCGTTCGTCGTTCGTCCTTGGTCGTTGGTCTTAATAATCGAGATCCGTGTGTTGAATCTCCAGATCCCGGAACTGGGTCAATTCCTTGCGGAAGTAGAGACTGACCGTACCGGTGGAGCCGTGGCGGTGCTTGGCCACGATTACATCGGCGATGTTCTGGCGGTCGGTGTCCTCGATGTAGTAATCTTCCCGGTAGATGAAGAGCACCGCGTCCGCGTCCTGCTCAATGCTGCCACTCTCTCTCAAATCAGAAAGCATAGGCCGCTTGTCGGCCCGGCTCTCCACGGCGCGGCTAAGCTGGCTTAGCGCCAGGACCGGGACGTTGAGTTCACGGGCCAGCCCTTTGAGTGAGCGGCTGATATAGCTGATCTCCTGCTGCCGGTTCTCGTTGCGCCCGCTCTGGCCGCTCATCAACTGCATGTAGTCGATCAGGACCAGATCCAGGCCATGCTCGGCGAAGAGACGGCGAGCCTTGGTGCGGATCTCGTTGACGCTGGCCGCGGGCGTATCGTCGATGAAGATGTTGGTTTGCGCCAGCCTGTTGGCCGCTTCCAGCAGGATCGGCCATTCTTTGTCATAGATCTGGCCCAGACGCAGGCGGTGGCTGTCGATGCCCGTCTCCATAGCCAGGAGCCGCTGCACCATCTGTTCGTTGCTCATTTCCAGGCTGAAGATGGCGACGCGCGTGTCATGGAGTTTGGCTGCGTTCTGGGCCACGGAGATGGCGAAACTGCTTTTGCCCATGCCCGGACGGCCGGCCAGGATGATCAGGTCACTCTTCTGGAAGCCGCCCAGCATCCGGTCCAGCATGCTGAAACCAGTGGGCACGCCCATGAGCGTTCCCTGATTGCGGGCCAGGAAATCGATCTGATCGACCACGTTGCTCATGATGGCGCGCACGGGCGTCAGATCCCGATGAATGCGACTCTCAGAGACGCCAAAGATGATCTGCTCTGCCCGATCGACTACGGTCGCCACGTCCTGGCGTTCATCGTAGGCCAGTTCTGCGATCTTGCTCGCGGCGGAGATCAGGCGACGTAGCACGGCCGTGCGTTCGACGATGCTGGCGTAGTGGTCCACGGACATGGCCGAAGGCGTGCTGTTGACCAGATCGGTGATGTAGGCCGGGCCGCCCACATCATCCAACTGCTCACGCCGCTCCAATTCATCCACCAACGTCACGTAATCCAGGGGATCATGGCGTTCGTTGAGGCTCAGCATGGCGTCGTAGAGCCAGGCGTGTCGCTCGCGGAAAAAGTCCTGCGGGCGGAGGAAGCTGGCCACCTTGATGATGGCGTCCTGGTCGATCAGGAGCGAGCCGAGCACCGCGCGTTCGGCTTCGATATTGGCGGGTATGGATTTGATGAGCGTTTCTTGCGTGTCGTTCATGCCTTCTCAAAGACCTCTGGGTCCTCGTGCAATGAATAAGGTTGAGCAAAATCGCTGGAAAAGCTGGGGATAACGTCCCCTACATGCGAAACGGCGGGCTGGCCTCAAGGGCAGCTCCGCCGTTTGGGTGCGTCGGTTGACTTTTGACTCGCGCTCAGGCGCCCAGCAGGTTGTCCAGATCCAGGCCTTCGACGAAGTCATTGAAGGCGCCCAGATCTTTGTCGATCTCTTCATCTTCCTGCATCTCAGGACCGCCCATCTCGTCGCCTGTGAGGCTCATCTCCGGTTCCGGCTCCATGCCCGCGAGTTCCATCACCTCATCGGCCACGTAAATAGGAGCGTCCACGCGCACGGCCAAGGCGATGGCGTCGCTGGGTCGACTGTCGATCTCCAAGGTTTCGTCGTCCATTTCCAGGATGATGCGAGCGTAGTAGGTGTTTTTCTCCAGGCCGTTGATGACCACGTATTGCACTTCTCCACCCAGGGTCTCCAGCACATTTTTAAGCAGATCGTGGGTGAGCGGTCGGGGCGCTTCCATTCCTTGTAGTTGAAGGGTGATGGCGTCAGCTTCGAACGGGCCGATCCAGATGGGCAAATAAAGACTCCCCTCTTTTTCTTTGAGGACCACGATACGATGTTGCGACATCAAACTCACGCGAATGCTGTCGATTGCCACTTCGATCATGCTGTTTTCTCTCCCGAAGATCCTCTTATCAAGACAGGGGACAGGCTATAAGCCATCGCGTTCCTGTCATTAAAAGGACGCAACAATGGCGAAGTCCACGCGGGATTATAGCATATCTGCAAGCGTCTGCAAAGTGTTTTTGACGCCTGTCAGGAGGATGTCCTTGTGGTTTGACTGCTTAAAAATTTGTTGGAAAAACTCGTATATGGTATTATGCCGGGTGCAATTCCGGGGAGTAGCGCAGCTCGGTAGCGCGCATCGTTCGGGTCGATGAGGTCGGAGGTTCGAATCCTCTCTCCCCGACTGTCGAAAGGGGCCAGCCTCAGGCTGGCCCCCTTTTATTTTTGCGATCATATCATTTCAGGAGTTCATCATGCCTTTCTTCGATTTGGAAAACCGTGAGCGTAAGTCTGTTGTTCCAGGCATCGATATCCGCACCTTTTGGGGCGAAGAGATATTGCTTTCCGTAGCTGATCTGGAGCCGGGCGCGGTGCTGCCGACCCATAGCCACCCCCACGAACAGGGCGGCGTCATCCTCTCCGGCGAACTGACCCTGACCATCGGGGATGAGACCCGCGTCCTGCACGTCGGCGATATGTATATCGCACCCGGCGGCGTGGAGCACAGCGGCGTGGCCGGTCCGGAAGGCTGCGTTGCGTTGGACATTTTTAGCCCTGTGCGGGAAGAATACAAATATTAGCCATTGGAGCACCCATTATGACAAAAAAATATTCGGTCCTCGATGGCCACAATGACACCCTCCTCCGGCTTTTTGAGAAAGAGGGCGGTCACCTGCACTCTTTTTTCCAGGGTAGCGACCAGGGGCATATTGATTTGCCCCGCGCACAGGCGGGAGGATTCGCCGGCGGTTTCTTCGCTGTGTTCGTCCCCAATCCCAGGGACAAGCAGGCCACGTCCACCGATTCCTATCCCGGCTCCGCGTCGAGAAAAGGGGCGGACGGCGTGATCCGGTACGAGATTCCCATGCCCAAGCCCCTGGGTTATGAATACGCCACGCGCACTGTCATGAGTATGATCCGTCTTCTCTACGCGATGGAGGCGCAGTCGAAAGGCCGCGTGGCCATTGTGCGTACAGCCGATGGGCTCGAATCCGCCATCGCCGACGGCGCGCTGGCTGCGATCCTTCACTTCGAGGGGGCGGAAGCCATCGATACGGACATGAACGCGCTCCACGTCTACTACGCCGCCGGCCTGCGCTCCCTGGGCATTGTCTGGAGCCGTCATAACGCCTTCGGATATGGCGTCCCCTTTAAGTACCCCGCGGGACCGGACATCGGTCCCGGGCTGACCGACGCCGGCAAGCGGCTGGTGGATGAATGTAACGCGCTGGGGATTATGGTCGATCTCTCCCACCTGAACGAGGCCGGTTTCTGGGACGTGGCCGCGCGCACTTCTGCGCCTCTGGTCGCGACCCATTCCAATGCCCACGCCCTTTGCGCTTCGCCTCGCAACCTGACCGACAAACAGCTCGACGCGATTGCCGAATCTGGCGGGGTGGTCGGGTTGAACTATCATGTGGGCTTTTTGCGGGCGGACGGCAGGTCGGATCAGGACACTTCGCTCAGCGAGATCGTGCGCCACGCCCTCTACATGGCCGACCGTATCGGCGTCGATCACCTGGCGCTTGGTTCGGACTTCGATGGCGCCAAAATGCCGACGGATCTGAAGGACGTGGCCGGACTGCCCAGGCTGACGGCCGCGCTGCAGGATGCCGGTTTCAGCGACGACGACCTGCTGAAGATCACCCACCGCAACTGGATCCGGGTGCTACGGGAGACCTGGCGGCAGAACTAAAACATTCCAGGATTCGACCACAAGATACGTCGCGACAGGGCATGGTCTGGCCGAATCCCGGAATGCGGTTTCATCACAGTTTGTGAGCACTCAAAGGACGCGTGGTATGGATGAAAAGATTATGACCCTGCACCCGGCGGGCAAGCAGGGCGTCAACATCGATAAAGCTAAGTATGATGTCATCAAGGATGCTGTCCTCGGCCAATTGGCCCAGGCCGGTGAACTTACCTTCACCGGTTTGACGGACGCGGTCAACGCGCAGTTGGGCGATAGTTTCGACGGCTCTGTGAGTTGGTATGTGATCACGGTCAAGCTGGACCTGGAGGCCCGGGGGCTGATCGAGCGCATTCCTGGCCGCCGCCCCCAGATGTTGCGGTTGGCAGACGGGGGCTGAGTTTTGTATGGGGGCTTATCATTTGGCGTTCGCCTGGCTGCTATGCTGAAAAATGAAGCGTGTCGAGACATGTGGATGCAATCGCATCCACATGTTCTTTTTCATGTGGCGTCAGAGAACGCCGGGCCCATGTTTGTGGGATGCGCCGCCCCTGATTTTTAATTCCTGACCTGAAAGCTGGTATCATAAGACTCAGTTTGCTCAAAAAACAATGCAACGCATAGATGGTGAAATGACTTTCGATAATCCATTGATTTCCTCAAACCAGCGCTGCTGACCATTCAGTGAAAGGATAGACGATGGCTACTCAGGATTTTTTCAACGCCCGCGATACATTTGACACGGGCAGCGGTGAGGCGGTCATTTACCGCATTTCCGCGCTGGAGGAGCAGGGGATCGCCGAAGTCTCCAGGCTGCCCTTCTCCATCAAGGTGCTGCTGGAGGCGGCTTTGCGCCAGGCCGACGGCTTCGAGATCACCAAGGAGGCGGTGGAGACCATCGCTAAGTGGGGACCGGAGACGGCCGGTAAAGTGGAAATCCCCTTCAAGCCGGCGCGCGTGATCTTGCAGGACTTCACCGGCGTACCCAGCGTGGTGGACCTGGCGGCCCTGCGCAGCGCCATGGCCCGCCTGGGCGGCGACCCGCAGAAGGTCAACCCCCACGTGCCGGTGGATCTGGTCATCGACCACAGCGTGCAGATCGATCGCTTTGGCAGCATCTTCGCCCTCTTCTACAACGCCGAGCGCGAGTTCGAGCGCAATTGGGAACGCTACGAGTTCCTGAAGTGGGGGCGGGAGGCGTTCGATAACTTCCGGGTGGTGCCGCCGGCCACGGGCATTGTCCACCAGGTGAACCTGGAATACCTGGCCAAGGTCGTCCAGTTGCAGCCGGAGAACGGTGATGGCCAGATGGTGGCCTACCCCGACTCGCTGGTAGGCACCGACAGTCACACCACCATGATCGACGGCCTGGGCGTGGTCGGCTGGGGCGTGGGCGGCATCGAGGCCGAGGCCGTCATGCTGGGCCAGCCCATCTACATGCTCATGCCGGAGGTTGTGGGCTTCAAGCTGATCGGCGAGCTGCCCGACGGCGCTACCGCCACGGACCTGGTCCTGCGGGTGACGGAGATGCTACGCGAGAAAGGCGTAGTGGGCAAGTTCGTGGAGTACTACGGTCCCGGCGTCTCCAAGCTGACCCTGCCCGATCGGGCCACCATCGCCAACATGTCGCCCGAATATGGCGCGACCATGGGCTTCTTCCCGGTGGATGAGGAGACTCTGCGCTTCCTGATCGGCACCGGGCGCGACGAGGAGCTGGTCACCCTGGTGGAGCGCTACGCCAAGGAACAGGGCCTCTTCCGCACCGACGACATGCCGGATCCGGTCTTCATCGACACCCTGGAACTGGACATGAGCACCATCAGGCCGGCGATTGCCGGCCCCAAGCGCCCCCAGGATCGCATCGATCTGGACCAGGCCAAGGGAAAGTGGCATGAAATTCTCTCCGCTCCCATCGGGCCCCGGGGGCTGGGCCTGGAGAAAGAGGACCTGGACACCTCCATCACCGTAGCCCACGGCGGCGAGGAGTATGAGCTAAAACATGGGTCGGTGGTCATCGCGGCCATCACCTCCTGCACCAACACCTCCAATCCCAGCGTCATGATCGGCGCCGGTCTGCTGGCCAAGAAGGCGGTCGAGGCCGGTCTGGACGTCAAACCCTGGGTGAAGACCAGCTTGGCCCCCGGTTCCACCGTGGTGACCCGCTATCTGGAGACCAGCGGCCTGATCCCCTATCTGGAGGCGTTGCGTTTCCACACGGTGGGCTACGGTTGCACCACCTGTATCGGCAACAGCGGCCCCTTGCCTCCCCACGTCAGCAAGGCCATCCACGAGGCGGACTTAGTGGCGACTTCGGTGTTGAGCGGCAACCGCAACTTCGAGGGGCGCATCAGCCCGGACGTACGCGCCAACTTCCTGGCGTCGCCGCCCCTGGTGGTGGCCTACGCCATTGCCGGGACCATGGACATCGACATGACCACCGAGCCGCTGGGCTACGATCCCAACGACCAGCCGGTCTATCTGCGGGATATCTGGCCGACCCAGGAGGAGATTCGCTCTGAGATTCGCCGCAGCCTGAACCCCGGCATTTTTCGGGAGCAGTATGGCAACGTCTTCGACGGCAACGAGAAGTGGAATGACGTGCCCGTTTCCGGCGGCGAGATCTACGACTGGAATCCGGAGAGCACCTACATCCAGGAGCCGCCCTTCTTCAAGGGGCTGACGCTGGAGGTTCCGCCGGTCAAGCCCATCGTAGGGGCGCGGGTGTTGGCGGTCATGCCCGACAGCACCACCACGGATCACATCAGCCCGGCCGGGGCTATCGCACCCGGCAGCCCGGCCGCCCGCTATCTGGAGGCCCACGGCGTGCCCCGCTCCGAGTGGAACTCCTACGGCAGCCGTCGCGGCAACCATGAGGTGATGATGCGCGGCACCTTCGCCAATATTCGTATCAAGAACCAGATGCTGGACGGGGTGGAGGGCGGCTACACGGTTTACATCCCGGAGATGAAGCAGATGGCCATCTGGGACGCGGCCGAGCGCTATACCCAGGACGGCACGCCCCTGATCGTGTTGGCGGGCAAGGAGTATGGCACGGGGTCCAGCCGGGACTGGGCGGCCAAGGGTCCCCAACTTCAGAATGTGAAGGCGGTCATCGCCGAAAGCTTTGAGCGCATCCACCGCTCCAACCTGGTGGGCATGGGCATCCTGCCCCTCCAGTTCAAGGAGGGACAGAACGTCTCCACCCTGGGGCTGACCGGCTTCGAGACCTACGACATCATCGGCCTCAGCGACGACATGGAGCCTGGCCAGGAATACACCGTGCGCGCCACGGCTGACAGCGGCGCAGTGACCGAATTTCAGGTCATCA
The DNA here is from genome assembly GCA_024277175.1 of Chloroflexota bacterium. Lineage (GTDB taxonomy): Bacteria > Chloroflexota > Anaerolineae > Caldilineales > Caldilineaceae > JAJRVT01. The sequence continues at coordinate 49,767 of JAJRVT010000039.1, forward strand.
GCCGCATCGACACGCCTGTGGAAGTGAACTACTACAAGAACGGCGGCATCCTGCATACTGTGTTGCGCCGGATGGCCGCGGAGGAATGACAAGATGACAGGGTGACAAGGTGAGGAGATGACGGCGACTGGTCATCCTGTCATCTTGTCATCCTGTCACGTCAACAAGGAATTCTCATGATAACGACGACTGTGAAGCAATACGAGCTTTCCGGCTGGGACCTTTCCGATCTGTTGCCGGATACGAGTCCGGAGGCGATCGACGAGCGGCTGGAGGCGCTGGAGGCGCACGTGGCTGCGTTCGAGGCTGTGCGCGAACGGCTGTCCCCGGATATGGACGCGAACGAATTTTTGGCTGTGATCCAGCAGTATGAGGCTCTCACCGAGGAAATTTACCGGCCCTACGCCTATGCCAGCCTCTGGTTCTCGTCCGACACCCAGTCTACGGAGGCGCTGACCTTCCTTAACCGCATCCAGCAGGTGGCGACCGAGGCCCAGAACCGCACTCTCTTCTTCGAGCTGTGGTGGAAGGGCCTCTCCGATGAGGAGGCGGAGGCGCTTTTGCCGGCCGGGGCCGAGTACGCGGACTATCGCCATTTTCTGATTGATCTGCGCCGCACCAAGCCGTTCATGCTGGACGAGCGTTCGGAACAGATCATCAACACCAAGGACGCTAACGGCATCAGCGCGCTGATCACCGTCTACACCATGCTGACCAACCGGCTGGAGTATACGCTGGAGGTGGAGGGCGAGGAGCAGACCCTGACCCGGGATGAACTCATGTCCTACGTGCATTCGCCTGACGCGGATCTGCGGGCCGCGGCCTATCAGGAGTTGTACCGGGTCTTCGGCGACGAGGCCAACATTCTGGCCCAGATCTACGCCAACCGGGTGCGGGATTGGGCCAACGAGAACGTGAAGTTGCGCCACTTCCCGTCGGCCATCGCGGTGCGCAACGTGGCCAACGACATCCCGGACGCGGCGGTGGATGCGCTGCTGACGGTGGCGCGCGAGAATGTGGGCGTCTTCCAGCGCTATTTCAAGCTCAAGGCCGGCTGGCTGGGCATGGAAAAGCTGCGCCGTTACGATATCTACGCGCCCCTGGCCGAGTCGGACAAAGTGGTCGAATATGACGAGGCTGTGCACATGGTGCTGGACACCTTCGCCGACTTCGAGCCCCAGGTGGCCCGGCACGCGCAGCGGGTCTTCGACCAGAATCACATCGACAGCGAGGTGCGCAAGGGCAAGCGGGGCGGCGCGTTCTGCTCCACGGTGCTGCCCAGCCTGACGCCGTGGGTGCTGGTCAACTACGCGGGCAAGGTGCGGGATGTGGCCACCCTGGCCCATGAACTGGGTCACGCCATCCACAGCATGCTGGCCGAGAAACATTCTGTCCTGACCCAGCATCCGACTTTGCCTCTGGCCGAGACCGCGTCGGTCTTCTCCGAGATTCTGCTGACCGACCGCCTGCTCAACGAAGAGACGGATCCGTTGGTGCGCCGGGAACTGCTGGCCGCGGCCGTGGATGATATGTACGCCACGGTTATGCGCCAGGCGTTCTTCGTCCTCTTCGAGTTGGACGCGCATCAGGCCATCATGGAGAACAAGTCTGCCGATGAACTGCACGAACTTTACATGGCTAACCTGCGCCAGCAGTTCGGCGACAGCGTCGAACTGGGTGAAGAGTTTAAATACGAGTGGGTGAGCATTCCCCACATCTACCACACCCCCTTCTACTGCTATGCCTATAGCTTCGGCCAACTGTTGGTCCTGGCTCTCTATCGCCGCTACCAGCAGGAGGGTGACGCCTTCAAGTCCGGCTACCTCAAGTTGCTTTCCTACGGCGGCTCGGCCCGACCCCAGGAGATCCTGGAAGAGGCCGGCATCGACATGACCGACCCAGCCTTCTGGCAGGGCGGCTTCGATGTGATCCGTGAAATGGTGGATGAGTTGGAGGAGATCGAGCTGTAACGTAAGAGGCGTGAAGAGCAACAGCAATGTAAAGTGAAAGCCCGGCTTTTGTCAAAAGTCGGGCTTTTTTCTTCGAGAAATTGAAAAAAACACTTGACGAGCGTCGTATGTGGTGCTATAATGGCGTCATGGGTGGTGTATTGGGAATTCCAATCGTACTTGATACCAATGTCCTCTTCGAGGGTATGACCAGGAAAGACGGGGCCAGCGCCCTGATCGTCGATGGCTGGCGGAGTGGCGTGCTCAACGTGGGCGTCTGTGACGCGTTGGCGTATGAGTACTTCGACGTTTTGTCTCGCAAGTTGTCACCGGAGCGCTGGCGTCAGGTGCAGCCGGCGTTGCGGGAACTGCTGCTGGCGGCCCGTTTTGTCACCGTTCGCTTTACATGGCGCCCGAGTTCACCTGACCCAGGGGATGAGCATGTGATTGACTGTGCGATGAATGCAAACGCATTTCTGATCACGTGGAACGTCAAGGATTTTCGGCGGGCGATTGAGCATCTGCACCTGGTCGTGATGACGCCGCCGGATTATGTGTACTGGGTTGGCTCACATTTGTCGGCGACGGTGGATTGATGTTGTCGCGTTGATGGTTCATTCAAGGGTGTGGCGTCTTTCACAGGCGCGTAGACTGTGTGATAAGGAGGAGATGATGGGACGTTTGACAGTTCGTTTGCCGGACAGCCTTCACCGGCAGTTGGAGAAGATGGCCAAAGAGGAGAAGGTTTCTCTCAATCAATACCTTGTCTACGCGTTGACGCGCCAGGTTTCCCAGGCGTACACAGTTGTGGAAGTCCCGGAGGTGGAAGTGAATTCTCAACGAGAGCGGTTTTACAATCTGGTGGAGCAAATGCCCCAGGGCGCGATCGGAGAAACCCGGGTCGTCTACGAGACCCGGGAGCCGGGTGGCGCTGAGCCTGTCATGCAGACGGAGGAGGTGCGACGGCTGCGGGAGCGGGTGGATCAGGCCCTGGCGGAGAAGCTGGCCCAGGAAGGGTGAGGCGTCCCCACCGTGCCGGTGCGGACATAGGTTATTCGGGGAGTATTTGTGAATGTCATTTTTTTAGGAAGGGTGAGGCGTCCGCACCGGCACGGTGCGGACGCTTTACTGTGCGTAGATCTATCTCTGAAAGGCGATGCATCTGTGGTAGAATAAAGGCCACTCTTTCGTTAAATTCGGCCGGCTGCGGGTGTCTGTATGGATCAGTTGCTGGAGGCGCTGCGGCGCTTCTTCGAAGAACTTGGATCAAGCCAGTTTCGGTTTCCTCCCTTTTCGCGTATCGTCGATTCCATGGACGCGGTGGCGTGGGTCCTGCTGGGGCTGCTGGTGGGAGCCATGCTGCTTGGCGTCTTCTTCAGCCTGAGCACCCGGCGCACCTTTCAGCGGCTGGACGATGTGGAGTCCACGCCGGAGGTGACGCTGGCCCGTCTCAAAGAGGACCCCACCCAACTTCCGCCCCTGACCATCGTCAGCCGCCTGGGTGCAGAGGCCACCCTGGAACTCCTGGAATACGGCGATCAGGTCAAGGAGAAGGAGTGGCGCTATCGCTGGGGCATTGTGCGCGAGGAGTTGCTGCGGCTGCTCAGCCAGCAGAACGCGTTCGGTCCCACTTACGCCCTGGCCCGCTATTACCGCAGCGCCGACGCCCAGGAGCCAGACACCCTACGCATTCGCCGCACAGTCCTGATTCACAAACTGGGGCTGCTGCGCGCCATGGAGCCGGATGCACAGGGCAATCCCGCGGTCCTGCGCATTCGTTCGCACCCGGCTGAAGTGCAGGGCGATCTGGGTTTTGCCGGCGATGTGCAATGGCTCATGGAAGGCCAGCACGCGCCGCCGGTCCACGGCCCCATCATCGAAATGGAACCCATCGAATTTCGCACCCTCCAGGACGCCGAAGTGCAGATGAACATTCAGCGTTCGCCGATGGTGGGCGGCGGTTTTCGTCTGCGTCTCCAGAAACGGCGCAAGATGTGGATTGTGGTCGAAGAGGAGATGGACTGGGTGGGATGAGCTTGGATGCCGGGAAGACCCGCCCGCGGTTATGCTTCGTCCCCGGTTTCGTCATAGGCGACGGCCAGGGCGGCTGCGGTGACGGTGTGGTAGACGTCGCTGAGCCGATCGCTCACAGTCTCTCCATCCACGGAAAAGGGCGGCGGTCCCAGACGACGTAGCAGGGCCACATCGATGGCGGGCGGGGCGATGAAGTGGGGGAATTCGCGTAATGGCTTGGACTTGCCCCAGAAACGGTCGATCTGCGCAGCCAGATCCGTCGGCTGCGCGGGCGTTTCCGCCCCGATTTTCGTCTCGGTTGCCGGGTGATAGATGGCTGACTCGTCGGTGATGGTTGGCCGTTGCAAGGCAGGCGCGAGCTGTCCGCTGTCGGCGGCGTTGCGGTTGCGTTGCTCGCGCAGTTCGCGCAGGATCTGTTGCCGGTCGCGCCCGCGCAGGCGGAAGAGCAGCCAGGGATCGTCATTGAGCATCTCGCCCAGGGCGACGTAGGCGGCCACCAGCGGGCGGCAGGGGCTTTCTCCACGCCGTCCGTTTCTCATTTCATCCTCTGTGCAGCAACTGCACGTGTGGGTTAACTCTGTTCGCGTCCAGGGTAACAGGGAAGCGCCGGCGCGTTCGAAGGTCTCCTCGATGGCGGGCGGCATGTCGCCGGCCAGCAACTGGGCGGTGAAGAGGGCCTGGCTGCTCAACGCATCGATGACCGCTCGCCACTGGTCATCATCCAACGGTGCGATTCGAATGTCGACGGCGCACTCTCCCCGCTCCCGATCGCGCACCGTGGCTCTGATAGAGCCTGTCAGCACCTCCAGACGTTGGACGCGGCTGCCCCGGGTCTGGACGCGGGCCGGCTCCTCGCGGCTGATCAGCCCCAACTCTTCGAGCAGGTTGAGCCAGCGTCGCGACCACCAGTTTGAGTTGCGTTCGCTATCGTTGCGTATCATGGTCGATTCACCTTATAACGCTTCCCGTCGCAGCATGAGCAGATCGCGCAGTTCGTCATTGTTCAACTCGGTGAGCCATTCCTCGCCGCTGCCCACAATGGCCTCGGCCAGGGCCTGCTTGCTCTCGATCATTTCATTGATGCGCTCTTCCAGCGTGCCCGCAACCACGAATTTATGCACCTGCACGTTGCGGGTCTGGCCGATGCGGAAGGCGCGATCGGTGGCCTGATTCTCCACGGCCGGGTTCCACCAGCGATCGTAGTGGAAGACGTGGTTGGCGCGGGTCAGGTTCAGCCCGGAGCCGCCGGCCCGCAGGCTGAGCACGAAAATGGGCGGGCCGTCCTTGTCCTGGAATTCCTGGACCATACGGTCGCGCTGCTTGGCGGGTGTGCCGCCGTGGAGGAAGAGAACCTCCGCACCCAGGGTCTCGCGCAGGTGGCGCTGCAACAGATGGCCCATCTCCACGAACTGGGTGAAGACCAGCGCCTGATCGCCCACAGAAAGGGCTTCCTCCAGCATCTCCGTCAGGCGATCCAGCTTGCCGCTGCGGTTGGGAAGGGGACCATCCTCCTTGAGGAAGTGGGCCGGGTGGTTGCTGATCTGCTTCAGTTTGGTGAGCAGCCCCAGCACCAGCCCCCGCCGCTGGATGCCGCTGCTCTGGTCCAGGATGTCCAGCGCGGTGCGGACGGTGGTCTCGTAGAGAACGGTCTGCTCATTGGTCAGCGTGCAGTAGACCACCATCTCATTCTTCTCCGGCAGATCGGAGATGATGGTCGGGTCCGACTTCAGCCGGCGGAGGAGGAAGGGCTGAACCAGGCGGCGTAGCTCCGCGGCGCGCCCGTCGTCGTTATAGCGTTCGATGGGGACGATGAAGCGTTTGCGGAACTGCTCGCTTCCGTCCAGATAGCCGCTGTTGAGGAACTCCATGATGCTCCACAGTTCGGAGAGCCGGTTCTCCACCGGGGTCCCGGTCAGGGCGATGCGGTTGCGGGCCTCCAGACGGCGAACGGCCTGGGTCTGCTTGGCTCGGGGGTTTTTGATGTTCTGGGCTTCGTCCAGGATCAGCTCGCCCCATTGGATTTGGGTGAGTAGTTCGATGTCCCGGCGCGCGGTGCCATAGCTGGTGACGATCAGTTCATGGTTGCGCACGCTTTCCAGGAACTCGTCGCCATTTTGCCGCCCGGCCCCATGGTGGACGAGGACGCGCAGGCTGGGTGCGAAGCGGTCGGTCTCATGCTTCCAGTTGGCGACCACGCTTGTGGGGCAGATCAGGAGCGTCGGAGGCGGGGTTTTCGCCGCGCGTCGCCGGGCCCGATCGCGCACATGCAGCAGCAAAGCCAGGGCCTGGACCGTCTTCCCCAACCCCATGTCATCGGCCAGGCACGCGCCCAGCCCCAGGTTGCGCAGATAAAGCAGCCAGCCCACGCCGCGACGCTGATAGGGGCGCAGCTCGCCCTGGAAGCCGACCGGCTCGGCGAGCTCGCCCACGGGCGACTGGGCGCGCAGCTGTTCCAGCGCATGCTCCAGCCAGCCTTCGACTTCCACCGCCTCCAGAGGGATCTGGGCGGGGATCTCCTCGGGCGGCGCGGCCGCGCCGGCGGTGAGGGCCTGGGCCATGAGGGCGGAGGCCGTCATCTCGCCGATACCGTCGTCAACTTGTTGAGCCTCCGAGGCCAGATCGTTGGCGGCGAAGCTCTGGGCCATGCGTAGCGCCTGGAGGAAAGACATGGCCCCCTGGGGGCGGCGCTTGGCCAGGAAGGTTTCGGCGACCTCCACCTGCCGGGGATCCAATTCGACCCAGTGGTCCCGCAGGCGCACCAGCGGCGTGCGCTTGGCTGTCAGGCGCTCGAATTCCTGACGACTCAACGGCTCGCCGCCCAAGGTCAACGCCCATTCGTAATGGACGCCCCCACCATGGGGAGGGGCGTTATCGGGGGACCCGTGCGCCCTTGAATCCGGGTATTCGGTCTCGTCGTCCTCCCAGTCCGCTTCCCAGTTTTCCTTGGCCTGGGCGTCAGCGAAAAGACGCAGTTTCAGCCCCAGGCGCTGCCGGCGATCCGCTCGCCACCACTCCGGCATGACGACGCCGAAGCCGCTGGCCGCCAGCAGCGGCCCGATCTCGCTCAGGAATCGGTGGGCCTCGTCCGTGCTCAGCAGGGCCTGCTCTGGCTGGGGGCTGCGCAGGCTGCGCTGGATAGGCGGAAAGAGGCGGCTCGCCACGCCCAGCCCGGCCAACAGTCGTTCCTGGGGCTGATCCAGCCGTCGGTCGCCGATGTGAAGCGACCCATTGCGAATTTGCCAGATCTGGCTGGCCGGGATGCTCAACTGGGGGTTGTCGCGAGCCTGTAGGAAATAGCGCAAGGGCCAGGTTGTTGCCTCTTTTTCACCCGCCTCTTCAGCGCCCTCCTGGATCGCCGTGTTCGAGGTTGGGTCGCTTAGCTCGAAGCAGATGCGAAAGCTGGCGTCGCTGGACGCCTGAAGTTGTTCTATCCACGAACGCCATTCCTGATAGAGCTGGTGGACGGGCTGGGGCGGCAGCGCTAACTGGCGGTGGGGGCCGCGCAGGCGCTCGATCCAGTGCAGGGCCGGTGATGTCGCACTGGGGGGCGCGGGGTCTTCGGCCCACTCGCGCACGGCGTTGTCCACCAGCGCGGCCAGGAAATGTTCAGTCAGCGCGGCCGGGTGGGGGGCGTCCTCCAGCGCATCCAATTCGTAGGCCCGGCAGACTGGCGGCATGAGCCTCACCAGTTGCGCCAGCCGCTGGCGCAGGGGTTGATCCAACAGCGCGGGTTGCCAGACCGCGTAGAAGCGTCCGTCGGCGCTGGCGCGCAGGGCGGGTAAATAGTGCTGGCCGACCAGGATCTCCAAGGCGATTTTGGCGGCGTTGCTCCAGAAAATCAAGTCGTTGCCCAGGCGGTAACGATGCCAGCCGTGGGGGCGACTCACGCCGCGAGGATCGTCAAGATGGTTGAGTGAGGTGAGGACGTCCAGCGCCGGCAGCGTGACCCCCGTCACCTGCCAGCTCGCGAGTTCGGGCTGGGTCGGTGGAACGTTGGAAATCTCTGTCGAGGCGCCAGTTTGGCGCAGGTGGGCCGCCTGGTGGAGAACGCCGCGGCGGGCCACGGGCGTCCCCTGAAGCGTGGGTAGCCAGACAGAGGCGTTGGCCGGCTGTATCCCTCCCCCATCCAGGCCGGGCGCCAGATCCGCCAGCAGCGCGCGCACCTGGCCGGCTGACGCCTGAAAGGGGTGCGATGGGATGTGGGCGCTGCGTTGGCGTCCGTTGGCGGGATGAATAGGGGCGTCGAACCCATTCCCAGGATTGGGCGTTCCGCCATCACTATCGATTCGATCGACGTTTTCAGCCCATAAAAAGAGCTGACCGTCGGGAAAAGGCGCGTCAAAACGCAACCATGCGGCATGCAAAGTTAAAGGCATAACGCGTATTGTAACCCGGTCTGAACGCGCCGCCAAATTTTTGGGTTTCTATTTGCATATTAATTCGGGAGATTCTGGATTTTTCGTGTTAGAATACGGGTCACCCTTTTCCCTGTTGAACGGAGCTTTTCTAATGTCTATCGACGCTTGGCTCACAGTGGCTCTTCTTTCGAGCCTGTTCGTATTGCTCATCTTCACCAAGTTTCCGCCCTGGGCCATTTTTTGGGTGTGCTAACCGTGGCCATCACCTTGTGACTGGCGCCGGAAAAATGAATTGCTCCTGGGCTTCTCCAATTCCGGCGTGATCACGGTGGGTGCGCTCTTTGTGGTGGCCGCGGGTATGTACTCCACAGGAGCGATCACGATGGTCGCGGACAAGCTGATCGGCTTCCCCAAATCGTTGCGTGAGGCGCAACTGAAGATATTGCCCTCCATCGCCTTTGGGAGCGCGTTTCTCAACAACACGCCTCTGGTGGCGATGATGATTCCGGTCATCCGCGATATGAGCCGGGCGACCTGGATTTCGGTTTCCAAACTTTTTATTCCGCTGAGCTTCGCCTCGATTCTGGGCGGCGCATCCACCCTGATCGGCACTTCCACCAATCTGATCATTGCCGGGCTGGTCCTGGACGAGATCGCCGCCGGCAACACCAGCGTCCCCGGCTTGCGTCTGCTGAACATCTTTGATCCCACCTGGGTTGGCCTGCCGGTGGCTGTGGTTGGCCTGGCGTATATTGTTTTTCTGAGCGCGCGTTTGCTGCCCAAGTTAAAGATTTTGGACGCCTTGGGCGAGGAGAGGCGGCTTTATCAGGCTGAATTCGTAGTGGATCCGCAATCCCCGCTGATCGGCAAGACGTTGGAGGAGGCCGGGTTCGCGAATCCGGTTGGCTATGAACTATCGGCCTTTGAGCATCCAGAGGAGCCTTTGCCAGAGGAGCCGCCCCAAAAGCCGATTTTGATCAAGCTCAACAAAATCAGGCGAAGAGTCATCCCCGCTTCCCTCGTTTCCGTTCTTAGCGATGATACAGAGAGCGAAGATGACGTGTTGCAGGCCGGGGATGTGCTTACGTTTGTGGCGACGGTCGATTCGCTGCCTGAACTGTGGCGGACCATCGGTCTGTCCCCCCTCAACGCGCCGGTTTCCATGGACGCCCCCCCCCACACCCATCGGTTGGTGGAAGTGGTGGTCGCACCTGGCCACCCTGCGATCGGAAAGCTGGTGCGCGATCTGCCGACGCGTGAGGACCCGCCGTACAAAGCCAAGCTCGTGGCGCTTTCACGCCATGGAAGGCCACCGGCCGGTCCGATTCAGGACGTTCGGATTGAGGCAGGAGACAATGTCATCCTGGAAGTGGATGATGAATTCTTTTACGAAAATCGTAATGAGCTTGAGTATCTGATTGCGCGGCGGCTGCGGGGATATCGCATTCAGCGCACCGATCGGGCTGTCGCCGCTCTCCTCATCACCCTGGGTATGATTGTGTCCGCCACGTTTGGGTGGCTCACCATGTTGAATGCGTCGCTGTTGGCTGGACTTCTCATGATGGCGACCGGCTGCCTCTCCTTCCGCAACGCCGGGCGTAGCGTAGACTTCGGGACGCTGATCGTCCTGGCCAGTGCGGTGGGGATGGCCAGCGCGGTTTCAGCTTCGGGGCTGTCGGACCAGATCGCCGATCTTCTGGCGGCGATAGGAGGGGGTAACCCTTATATCGCCCTGGCCTCCATCTTTGTTGGCACGTCTCTGCTGGCCAACATGACCACCAATGCCGCGGCTGCCGCGGTCATGTTCCCCATCTCCATTTCGCTCGCCGCCAGTTTGCAGATGAACTTCATGCCCTTCGCCATTATTTTGATGATGGGATCGTCGGCCTTTATTTCGCCGGCCAGCTATCAAACCAATTTGATGGTCTACGGGCCGGGCGGTTACAAATTTATGGATTTTGTGAAGGTCGGGCTTCCCCTGACAGTTATCGTCGGCGTGATCTCTATCCGTCAACATCTGGGCAGTCTTCGCCTTCAGGGGCTGCTCGCTGACGGCGATGATCACTGAGGAATCGGGGCCGGGGGAACCGGCCACCCGATTCAACTGTTCAGGGAGTATTTGCTCGACCTGCTTCTTTCTTGCGGAACGCGTCCCCACCAGACCGCCCAGCGCCCCCGGTCAGCAGGCCGATGGCTCCGCCCAGTATGATGCCGCCTGCAGCGCCTTTGCGCGGCGTAAGGCCAACGTCCTTGAACTGCACCTGTCCACCCGCGTCTTTTTTCATGATCACGGCGGACAGAATGTGGCGGTTGAATTTTGGCGCCTGGGACAAGGCTTTTTCAGCGCGTTCTTCGCCGTTGAAAACGGCTAGAAGTAGATGGATCGGTTTTTGTCTCATTTTTTTCTCTTCCTGTGATCGTCTGTTTGAGTCGCGTCTTCATTAACATTAACATTATAGTATGACCTTAATGGATCACACCAGCCTCAGAAAGATGTAAAAAGGATGTATTTATGTGCGCTTTCCAGCCCGTGGATTTTATCGTCTATGGTTCTCGACGGGGTGCGATCCGTATTGAAAAAGGCGCAATCGATTTTCATCAATTTGTGAAGATGCAAGGTATAATAGATGCGTATCAGTGATTCATCTGCTTCATTCAACGAGGAGGTTTCAATGGCTGCAACGTTGCAACAGATGAAGGCGGCGCATCGCGTTCTGGCGGAATACGCCTATGACCTGCGACCTGTTGCCCAGGGGTACGCCAATCGCACCCTGTATGTCAATTTGTCCGATGGGCGCATCGAGGAGAAGCCCGTCACCCAGGAGATGAAAGACGTCTTCACGGGCGGGCGTGGTTTTGCGCTCTGGCTTCTCTGGCAGGCCATTGAGGACGACACGTCCTGGGATGATCCTGTGAACGAGCTTGTCATCGCCAA
>JAJRVT010000040.1 GCA_024277175.1 Chloroflexota bacterium
GGTCTACTTATGTCTCCAGTAAGCGTATCCAGTTTGGTGAAATGAGGCAAGATGGACCTATCTACGAAGCAAGTTCGATTCATCTTCAGGTGCGGCTCGGCCTCTTCTTGCCTCATCTATAAGATACCAGGTGCGGCTTAGCAGCCGCACAGTCTTCGCCAAGCCAGATCGTGCATGAACCGCATATCCTCCAGTCAACCAGATCGTGCGGCTTGTAGCCTTACCTACCGAAATGACAAGATTATGACAACCGTTGTATTGCAAAACCTAACCCGCCGCTTTGGCGATGTGGTGGCCGTGGACCGGCTGAACCTGGAGATCGAGTCGGGCGAGATGGTCGCGTTCCTGGGGCCGTCCGGCTGCGGCAAGACCACCACCCTGCGCATGATCACGGGCCTGCTCGCGCCCAGCCAGGGGGACGTGCTCTTCGATGGGCGCTCCATCCTCGGCATTCCCACGGAAAAGCGGGGCGCGGTCATGGTCTTCCAGAAGCACCTCCTCTTCCCCACCATGAACGTGGCCCAAAACGTGGGTTTCGGCCTGCGCATGCAGGGCGTGGACAAGCGCGAGATCGACAGGCGGGTGAGCGAGATGCTGGAGCGGGTGCACCTGCCCGGCTTCGAGCAGCGCCGGGCTCACGAACTCTCCGGCGGACAGCAGCAACGCGTCGCCCTGGCCAGGGCCTTGATCGTAGAGCCCAAGGTGCTACTCCTGGACGAGCCGCTGGCCAACCTGGACGCCAACCTGCGCCTGGAGATGCGCGCCCTGATCCGCATGATCCAGCAGGAATTGAGCATCACCTCCATCTTCGTCACCCACGACCAGGAGGAGGCGGTCATGCTCGCGGACCGGGTGGCGCTCATGTTCAATGGGCAAGTGCAGCAGTTCGACCGGCCTCAGGCATTCTACGACCGCCCCCAGAGCATGGAGGTCGCCCAATTTTTCCGCAACAACAACTTCCTGCGCGGCATACGCAAGGGCGATCAAGTAGAGACCAGGTTGGGGATTCTGCGCATCGATCCCGACACCGTCGCCCAGCCCGACGGCCCGGTGCTGGCCACCGTGCGCCCGGAGGAGATCGTCCTCGCCCCGGCCGCGGATCAGGACGAAAACCGGGTCAGGGTGACCATCCAGTCCAGCGTCTATATGGGCACCTACAGCCAGGTGCTCCTGGACGTGGACGGCCAGACCTGGCAGGCCCGCGGCCCGGCCGACCTGCGCATCGCCCCCGGTGAGCAGATCACGGTGCAGCTTCCTCGCCAGCATCTGTGGCTTTTGCCGGGGTAGAGAGGTATTTGACGCAAAGCCCCCAGTTGAACCTGATCGGTTCAATTCCTCCTAAAAGAAACTGGGGGAGTGAGTTTCTTAGTAGACGCGGGGACGCAAAGAAACGCAACTGCAAGAAAAAAACTTTTCTTTGCGACCCTCTGCGCCTTGGCGTCTTTGCGTCAAACGCGTCTCTGCATCAAATTGCTTCAGACAAAGGAGTTCCACATGACGATAGCCGATTTCCCCACCATAGACGAGGAAGAGCGACAGCGGATGCTGGCCCCGCCCGCGGGCGACAGCCCGGTGCGCGTCATCATCGACACCGACGCGGCCAACGAGATCGACGACCAGTTCGCGCTGGCGTGGGCGCTCCTCTCCCAGGACAGGCTCCAGATCGAGGGCGTCTGCGCGGAGCCTTTTTCCTTCGCCATCCACCGGGAGGAACTCGAAGACGCCCAAGCCATCATCCAGCGCGGCGGTCCCCGGGATGCGCAGGAGGCCCGGCTGGTGGAGCGGCTCGGTCCGTGGCTGCGGGGGCTGGAAGACGCGGGCGTCTCCCTGGCCGAAATCCACCACTTCGAGCCGCCGGACGTGGGCATGGAGCGCTCTTACGAAGAAATTTTACGCGTTTATGACAAATTGAATTTAGATCCGCAGGGGTTGGTCTTTCGAGGCTCGCCGGGCTATCTACCTTCGCTGGAGGAGCCTATTCCCTCGCCGGCCGCCGAGCGCATCATCGAGTGCGCGCGCCGGGAGAGCGACCGCCCCCTCTACATTGTGGCCATGGGCTGCCTGACCAACGTAGCCTCGGTCCTGCTGATGGAGCCGGAGATCGTCCGCAACGTGGTGGTGCTGTGGACGGCCGGCTTCGGCTCCGAGTCCCAGCGGCCCAACGACGACGCCTTCAACCTGATCCAGGACCTGGCCGCGGCCCGCGTACTCTTCGACTGCGGCGTCCCCCTGGTCTACCTGCCCGGCTTCCACCTGGGCGCGCAGTTGCGGCTCTCCCTGCCGGAGATGGAGGCGTGGGTGCGCGGCAAGGGCGCGATCGGCGACTATCTCTACTGGCTCTACACCCACAACCCCATCCGCCAACAGCGGGGCGTCAGCGGTCATTTCGGACGAACGTGGGTCATCTGGGACTTGATCGACATCGCCTGGCTGCTCAACCCGGCCTGGGTTCCCACGGAACTGCGCCCCACGCCCGTGCTGGACGATGAACTGGTCTGGCGCCAGACGCCGGGCCGGCCGCTCATGCGCGAGGCGTACGACATTGATCGGGACGGGATCTTTCGTGATCTGCTGAGTAAGTTGGAGGGGAAAACAGTTTGACGCAAAGTCGCGGAGGCGCAAAGGATCGCAAAGAAAAGCCTTTTTGAAATTGCAGTTCTTTGCGCCCCTTTGCGCCTCCGCGACTTTGCGTCAGATGGAGATATCATGACCAATTTCAAATCCATCATGGAGATCACGGGGGCCGAGTGGCTGGAGGCCCTGGCGTTGCCGGCCGCGGAGATCCCCGACGCGGTGATCGTGGAGGGGACGTGGTGGCGGAAGGAGCGCACCCGCTGGCGGCTCAGCTATCTGACGGACGTGCGCGAGCTGGCCTTTCCCGATATTTTCTGGGGGCGGTGGGACGAAAAGAAAATCGTCTACTGTTGCGCCTATGGTGCGCCGCGCACTGCGGAGATCATCCACCTTTTCGGCATCCTAGGTGCAAGGCTGGCCGTGCAGATCGGCACCTGCGGCGGACTTCAGTCTCATTTGCGCACGGGCGACATCATCCTGCCAAACACGGCCCTGAGTCGAGAGGGCGTGGCCTGGCTCTATGGAGCGGTCGAGGCAGCGCTGGGGTCGGAAGGGTGGATCGACCGCGCGCGAAAGGCCCTGGAGGAGCGAGATCACACGACCTACACCGGCACACATCTCACCTGGTCATCCATCTTCGCCCAAAACGGTCCCATGGTGGAGTCGTGGCATCGGGCCGGCTACCTGAGCGTGGACATGGAGACCGCGACCACGTTCGCCGTGGCCAGCCACTTCGGCATGCCCGCGGTCTCCATGCTGACCGTCTGGGATGACCTGACCCGCGGCCGTAGTTTCCTGGATCCGCTGCCAGATGGCGGGCTGGAGGCGCTGGAGCGGGCGAATCAGTCAGTGTATGAGGTTGCGTTGGGGCTGGCATCCAGCTTGAACGCAGTTTGACGATTCCCCCTCTTATCGCTTATTTTGTGGAACAACAGGCGCGTCTTTACCAATACCCTGAATTAGAAAACGAGTTCTTGCGGATCTGTGCAGCCCCAAAACCCGTTCTCTTTTATCACAAGTTTCGAAACGGTATTCACCATGGACCCTGTTTCACAGCCATCTTCCCAGGCGGCTACACAGCCGTCCTCCCAACGGTTTTCCGTCTCTCTCAGCCGAGATTTAAAGCTATTCGACGTCACCATGATCGGCGTGGGCGCGATGATCGGCGCCGGCATCTTTGGCCTGACGGGCATCGCGGCCGGCGAAGCCGGCGCCATGGGCCTGCTGCTGGCCTTTTTTCTGAACGGCGTCGTCACCAGCCTGACCGGATTGACCTATGCCGAGTTGGGCGCAGCCTATCCCCAGGCGGGCGGCGGGTACGCGTGGGTCAAACACGGCCTGGCTCGCATCTTCGGCTTCTACGCAGGCTGGATTTCCTGGTTCTCCCATTCGGTTGCGTGCAGCCTCTACGCGGTGCTTTTTGGCACGTTTTTTTCTGAATTACTCACCTTCGCCGGCATCGAATTCGGCGCCGAAGCGATACTCCTTGGCCTCTCCGGCACAGAGTTGGCGGTCAAAGTATTGGCCGCCCTGATCGCGCTCGTCTTCATCATGATTAACGTGCGCGGTTCGTCAGAAACGGGGCTGGTCGGGAATATTATCACGATCTTCAAGATCGTTATCCTGGGGCTATTGGTCTTTTTCGGCCTGAAGGCCATGATCAACATCCCCAACTGGTCCGACAATTTTCTAGCCGATCCAAGTCCCTTCCCGAATGGAATGCGCGGCGTTATCCTGGCCATGGGGTTGACCTTTGTCGCCTTCGAGGGGTATGAGATCATCGCCCAGAGCGGCGAAGAAGTTATCGATCCAGGCCGCAACATACCGCGGGCCATCTTCGGGGCCATCGCCATTGTCGTCACCGTCTATCTGTCGGTCGCCTTCGTCTCGATCGGAGCGCTACAACAGGGAAGCGGGCTGCCCAACTGGCTCTACCTCGGTGAAAACGGCGAACGAGCCATGATCGAAACCGCACGCAACATCATGCCCTACGGCGCGCTGCTCATGGTCCTGGGCGGGTTGGCGTCCACAATGTCGGCGCTGAACGCCACCGTCTATTCCAGCAGTCGCGTCTCGTTCGCCATGGGACGGGATCGGGATCTGCCCAAGATATTCGGCAGAATCCATCCCATCAACAAAACGCCCCACTGGGCCATTTGGATCAGCGGCATCCTGATCATCCTCATGGCCGTGTTTTTGCCCATCGCCGACGTTGCTTCGGGCGCATCCATCACATTCCTGCTACTTTTCCTGATGGTGAACATCGCCATGGTGCGGATGCGCAAGACCCATCCCGATCTTGAGCGTCCCTTTCGGGCGCCCTTCGTCCCCTGGATCCAGTATATCGCCATTGCCGTCCAACTGATTTTAGCGATCGAACTCTTCCAACTCAGCCCGCTGGCGTGGGGGGTGACGATCGTCTGGCTGCTTGCGGGGCTTCTTGTCTACCGACGGCATGGGGCGGTTCAAGAGGCGATGAAAACGGAAGACACGGTGCTGCTGGAGGAGACGATCACCAAGCGGGACTACTCTGTGCTCCTGCCCATCGCCAGTGAGACGACAGCGCGACAGATGGCGCGCTTAGGCGCACTGCTCGCCGCCCCGAACCACGGCGAACTCTTCGCATTACACGTCATTCGAGTGCCGCCCCAGATGGGCGTGTCGGATGGGCGCGCGTTCCTCCGCCAGGGACGGCCAATCCTGTCGGAAGTCGTGCGCGTCGGTCGCGAGTTCGATGTGCCCGTCCGCACCATGTTACGCCTGGGCCGCGATGTCCCCGACTCGATCATCAGCGTCGCGCGGGAACGGGAGGCGAATCTCCTGCTTATGGGCTGGCCGGGATACACCCGTAGCCGGGGTCAGGCGTTCGGTTCGGTCATCGATTTGATGAGCCACCATCCCCCCTGCGACCTGGCGGTGGTTCGGCACCGACAGACGGACTTTCCAGCCAGCATTCTGGTTCCTATGGCGGGCGGTCCCAATGCTCGTTTAGCGCTGGAATTAGCCATTACCGAAGCGGACGCGATTGAGGCGCGGACGGGGAATCGACCCCAGGTCGTCGGCCTCTATCTGGTCCCCGAAGCAAGCAGCGATGAAACCCTCGAAGAGAGGCGTGCGGTGCTTGTCAACAAGCTGGATATTGCAGAGTGGCCGGTTGAATTGCGCACCGTTCGCTCCGACGATATCGTGGACGGCATCCTGCAGGAAGCAGCGAGCTTCGACCAGATCGTGATTGGGGCCTCTGAAGAGCGGCTGTTGGAACAATCGCTCTTCGGCTCCATTCCGCAGAAAATATCCGAGGATGCACTGATCACAGTGATCATGGTCAAACGCCATGACATGGTCAAATTTGGCCTGCGCCGTTGGATCATGTCACGCCAATCCAGATAGCAAAGGACCCACAATGCTCCAACCCTTCTACGAAAAAAACCGGGACATCCTAGTCAACATCGACGGCGAGTTGATCCATCGGGACCAGGCCGGCGTCAGCCCCTTCGACTCCGCGGTGCAGAACGGCGACGCGGTCTGGGAGGGGCTACGGCTCTACAATGGCCGCGTTTTCAAGCTCATGGAGCACCTGGACCGGCTGCGGGATTCGGCCAAGGCCCTGACCTACACAGACTTCCCTTCCCATGAAATCCTGATCGCGGAGCTGCGCAAGACCCTGGCCGCTAACCAGATGACCGACAACGTCCACATTCGCCTGACCGTGAGCCGGGGCGTCAAATACACCAGCGGCATGGATCCCCGGGTCAACACCGGTGGCTACACCCTCATCATCCTGGCCGAGCACAAGCCGCCCGTCTATGAAAAGTCGGGCCTGCGCCTGATCACGTCCGGCGTGCGCCGCATCCCGCCCGACTGTCTGGACCAGAACATCCACTCCTGCAACATGCTCAACTCCATCCTGGCCAAGATCCAGGCCAACGTGGCCGGCGCGGACGACGCCATCATGCTCGATGTGAACGGCTTCGTGGCCGAAACCAACGCCACCCACCTCTTCTTCGTCAAGGGCGGCGTGGTGCGGACCTCCCGCACCGACTCGTGCCCGGAGGGGATCACCCGGGCCACCGTGCTTGAGTTATGTCAAGAAAATGGCGTCCTCTACGAAGTGACCAACATTTCGCCGGCCGACGTCTACCGGGCGGATGAGATCTTCTGCACCGGAACCATGGGCGAGTTGGCCGCAGTGGTGGAGGTGGACGGGCGCGCCATCGGCAATGGCGAGACCGGGCCTATGACCGCGCGGCTGAGCCGGTTGTATGGCGAACTGACGGCGCGGACGGGATATTTGATCAGATGAAAGATGGGGCGATACAGCCCCGCAGTGACTGGCATCACTGCGGGAAATCTGCATCTGGCCTATACTGTAGCCATCGTCAACTGGGCAAACGGATAGCGTGCGGGGGCGAAGAGTGATCCCGTCAAAGGAGAGCGCCATGTTTCAAAAAATTCTTGTCCCCATGGACGGTTCTGACCACGCATGGGCGGCCCTGGAGCAGGCCATCGCCATCGCTCAGGAGGAGAACGGCGCCATCCATGCCCTGTTCATTATCGATGCGCGCCTGCTGGAAGCTCCCTATTATGTGGGGACGGACCCAACTGAGCTTTATCCGGACATCTCCCCCTTGCTGACCGCCCAGGCCATGGAGGCGGAGAAGCAACTGCACGTTCGGGGGAACGAAATCCTGGAGCGGGTCAAGGCCCACTGTCAGGAGGCCGGCGTCGTCTGCAAGACCGAACTGGGCGAGGACATTGTGTCGAGCCTGATCCTGAAACGGGCGCAGGACGCCGATCTGATCGTGATGGGCGAGCGGGGCGAAGGCGCGAAGTGGGCGGGTCCCCTCCTCGGCTCCACCTTCGAGGCCGTGGTGCGCCACGCGCCCGCGCCCGTGTTGGCGACCCGCGACCAGCCGCGCAGCCTGAAACGTCTGCTGGTGGCCTTCGACGGCAGCGAGCGGTCCTGGGACGCGCTGGAGATCGGCGAGCATCTTATCAGCGAACAGCAGCGCGAACTGCTGCTGCTGACGGTGGATGACGGCCACGTCGGACGGGAAGAAGCTTTCCAGCAGGCCGTCGACAAACTGGCGGAGCGGGGCATGGAAGTTCCACACCGGCTGGTGGAAGGTGGCCATCCTGCGCAGAAGATCGTCGAGACCGCCGAGCAAGAAGAGATCGATCTCATCATCATGGGCGCATATGGCCATTCCCGTTTTCTGAAAATCTTCTTCGGCAGCACCGTGGACGACGTCCTGCACAGCGCACCCTGTCCGATCTTGATCTGCCGGTGAGGGGAGGGGATCGCCCTCACCCTCTAACCCCCTCTCCCAACTTGGACTTGTCCGCTTCCTGACATTGGCGGCGTTGGGAGAGGGGGGACAGATGCGCCGTTCATGAAGATCCCCCCTCCCACACATATAACTCCGCCCCTCCGTCACCCTGTCACCCTGTCATCCTGTCACCAGTGACCCATGTCACTGCGCCATTCCTCAACCGCGCTATAATGGAACGCGAACAACTGCATCGCAGGCGGAGCACGGCGCAAGCCGACAAGGAGTAGCAATATGAAGAAGACCGACGAATACAAAGGCCAAAAAATTCAGGCTGCGCTCAAGGAACTCCAGGTCGACCCCGAAAAGGGGTTGAGCAGCCAGGAAGTTCAGTCGCGTCTGCAACAGTATGGCCTCAACGCCATCGAGGAGAAAGAGGAGGCGCTCTGGCATCGCATCTTCCGTCGCTTTTGGGGTCCCATCCCCTGGATGATCGAAATCGCCGCCATCCTCTCGGCGGTGGTCCAAAAGTGGGACGACTTCATCATTATCATGATCATGCTGTTGGTCAACGCCTTCCTCGATTTTTACCAGGAAGGGCGGGCGTTGAGCGCGCTGAAGTCGTTGAAGCAGAAGCTGGCCCAGCAGGCCATCGTCCTGCGAGACGGCGAATTCAAGACCATCCAGGCCAAGGAGTTGGTCCCGGGCGACATCATCAAGCTCAAGATCGGCGACATCATCCCGGCGGACGTGCAGTTGCTGGACGGCGATTACATCCAGGTGGATCAATCGGCGCTGACCGGCGAGTCCTTGCCCGTGAGCAAGAAAGCGGGCGAGGTGGCCTACTCCAACACCATCGTCAAACAGGGCGAGATGTTGGCCGTGGTGGTGAACACGGGCATGAACACCAACTTCACCCAGGTGGTGTCGCTGGTGGCTCAGGCTCAACAGGAGGAAACCAGCCATTTCCAGAAGATGGTCATTCAGGTGGGCGATTACCTGATTTTGTTGACCGTTTTCATGGTGCTAATCATCATCATGGTGGGCATCTTCCGCAAATCAGATATTCTGGAACTGTTCCGGTACTCTCTGGTGTTGACCGTCGCCGCCATTCCTGTGGCCATGCCTGCGGTGCTCTCGGTCGTCATGGCCGCCGGCGCGCTGGCCCTGGCCAAGAAACAGGCCATTGTCAGCCGCCTGGTGGCCATCGAGGAGCTGGCGGGCGTAGATGTGCTGTGCAGCGACAAAACAGGCACCCTCACCCAGAACAAACTCCAGGTCACCGAACCCACGGCATTCGATGGACATACCGAGCAGGAACTGCTGTTGACGGGCGTGCTGGCTTCCAAACTGGAGGACGAGGACCCCATCGATCTGGCCATCTCTGACTACATGCAGCAAAAATATCCAGATCTGGACTGGAAGAGCTACCAGCAGGTGCACTTCACCCCCTTCGACCCCATCCGCAAGCGCACTGAGGCCGAAATCAAGAAGGGAGATGAGCAGTTCACAGTCATCAAGGGCGCGCCCCAGGTGGTCATCAAACTGGCGAAACTGCCTGACGATCAGGTTGAAAAGCTGGAAGACATCGTAAACGACTTCGCCAGCAAGGGGTTTCGCACCATCACCGTGGCCAAAAAGACGGGCGATCAGGTGGATCTCATCGGCCTCATCCCCATGCTGGACCCGCCGCGGTCCGATTCTAAGGAGGTCGTCGAGGACCTGCGCCAGCACAATGTGCGCGTGAAGATGATCACTGGGGATAACATCGCCATCGCCAAAGAAATTGGCGGCATCCTCGGCTTCTCCGGCCCGGCCACGCGGGCCAAAGATCTGCACAGCAGCAAAAATGAGGGGCTGGTCCAGCTCTCGTCCATCCTCGCCGAGGCGATTTACAAGAAACTCTACCCGGACGCGGACAAAGAAGCCGCGCAGCAATTCGCTCAGGACGTGGTCACGGAACTCGAGGACAGCTTCGACACCCAAGATCTGAGCAAGGGGCTGGTCAGCGCCCATGAATCGGACATCATCGAGCAGATCGAGAAAACCGAGATCTTCGCTGAAGTCGTGCCCGAGGACAAGTTCCTCATTGTCAAGGCGCTGCAGAAAGCGAATCACATCGTAGCCATGACAGGCGATGGCGTCAATGATGCGCCGGCGCTGAAGAAGGCCGACTGTGGCATCGCCGTGGCCAACGCCACCGACGCCGCCCGCTCCGCGGCTGACATCATTCTGACCACGCCGGGTCTGGGCGTCATCAATGACGCCATCAAAATTTCACGTAGCATCTTTGAGCGCATGAGAAGCTACGCCACCTATCGCGTGGCTGAGACGTTACGCGTTATCTTCTTCATGACGTTGAGCATCGTGATATTCAATTTTTATCCCATCACGGCCATCATGATCATCGTCCTGGCATTGCTCAATGACATTCCCATCATGGCCATCGCCTATGACAACACCAAGGTGGACAAAAAGCCTGTACGTTGGGATATGCGAGAAATGTTGACCGTTTCCACGGCTCTTGGAACAGCGGGGGTTATCTCCTCCTTCCTTATGTTCTTCATCTTAGAACATTTCAACTTCTCGGTCGCCATGATTCAGTCCATGCTTTTCGTCAAATTGATTGTCGCAGGACACGGCACCATTTACAATACCCGCATCGATGAGTGGTTCTGGAAACGACCTCGCCCCTCCTGGACGCTCTTGGGGGCGAGCCTTTCCTCCGCCATCTTTGGCACGCTGATTGGCGTCTATGGTCTGTTCATGACGCCCATCGGCTGGAAGTACGCCGTCTACATGTGGGTCTATGCGCTGGCCTGGTTCGTCTTCAATGATGTGGTGAAGATGGGCACCTACCGCTGGCTGCGCAGCCGGCGAGGGAAGGCTTATCTGGCCAACAAGACAACGTTGGGGGCATTGCGGAAGTTGGCGTAATTGGTATAAGGGGAAGACAGGCAACAACATTTTGGCCCGGATCATGGGGTTGATTCTGGCCGCTATCGCCGTGGAATTCATCATCACGGGCGTCCAAACGCTATGGGGTTGACATGACCGAGGGACTGCTGAAACGCTACTTTCCCATCCTCACCTGGCTGCCCCAGTACCGGAAAAAGTGGCTGTCACTCGATCTCATCGCCGGCCTGACAGTATGGATGGTCATTGTGCCCGAAGCCATGGCCTACGCCGGCATCGCCAACGTCCCGCCCCTGATGGGTCTGTACACCGTCCCCTTGCCCCTCTTTCTCTACGCCATCCTGGGATCCTCCCGGCTGATGGTGGTGGGTCCCGACTCGGCCACCGCCCTGATCTCCGCCAGTGTGGTGGGCGCGCTGGCCGGCGCGGGCA
The DNA here is from genome assembly GCA_024277175.1 of Chloroflexota bacterium. GTDB lineage: Bacteria > Chloroflexota > Anaerolineae > Caldilineales > Caldilineaceae > JAJRVT01. The sequence goes on from JAJRVT010000040.1 coordinate 11,193, forward strand.
GCGCCCAGTTTATGGCCCTGACGTCAGCGCTGGCCATTGCCGTGGGCGTCTTCTTCCTGGCGTTCGGCCTGCTGAAGATGGGCTGGATCGCCAGTTTCATCTCTGTGCCGGTGATGGCGGGCTTTCTTGAAGGCATCGTGCTGATCACCATCCTGGGGCAGATACCAGCGCTGCTGGGGATACAGAAAGCCAGCGGGGATTTCTTTCCCAAGACGTGGGCCTTGCTCCAACAGCTACCGGGCATGGGCTGGCTGGTCCCGGCCATCGGGCTGGGCAGCCTGGCGCTGATTCTCATACTGAAACAGGCGGCTCCCAAGCTGCCCGGGGGACTGATCGCCGTCACCGTTGCGATCCTGGCGACGATGGGGCTGGGGCTAACCGGAAAGGGCGTCGATGTGGTGGGCATGTTGGCGACGAAACTCCCCGCCATACGGCTGCCCCAGGCGTCCCTCTCCCAATACATGGCGCTGATCCCCGGCGCGCTGGCCATTGTGTTGTTGGGCTACATCGAAACCCTGGCCTCGGCCGAGGGCGCGGCGTTGAAAGGAGGCGGCGACGTCGATCCCGACCAGGAGCTCATCGCCCTGGGCGCGGCCAATCTGGGCACGGGAGCCAGCGGCGGGTTCATCGCCGTGGGCAGTCTTTCCAAAACATCGGTGGCCATGGATGCGGGCGGCAAAACGCAGATGGCCTATGTGTTCACAGGCGCGCTGGTGCTGCTGACGCTGCGCTTCCTGATGCCGCTGCTGGCGAACCTGCCCTACGCCACCCTGGCCGCCATCGTCATCGCCGCCATGATCGATCTGGACCAGAGCCGCAAGCTGGCCCGTTTCTGGCGCTATAGCCCGATCGAGTTCAGCCTGGGATTGGCCGCGCTCTTCGGCGTGCTGATCTTCGGGATCCTGCCGGGCGTGGGATTGGGCGTGGGCCTGTCGCTGCTGGTGTTGATCTGGCGGTCGGCCCATCCCGGCGTGGCGGTGCTGGGCCAGATGCCCGACGGCTGCACATTCCGCGACATCGCCCGTCATCCAGAAGCCAGGACATTCCCTGGCATGCTGATCTTTCGTATCGACGCCCAACTGACCTTCCCCGACAGCGACTACTTCACCGCCATGGTCAAACGCGAAATTGCGCGGGCGCAGGAGCCGGTGCAGGTTGTACTCATCGACGCCGAAACCATCAATGATGTGGATATTACCGGGACTAAGGCGCTGAAAAAGCTAAACGCAACCCTGGCGACGCAGGACATCGACCTGTGGCTGGCCCAGGTGAAGGACCCCGTTTTCGACAAACTGCGGCGCATGGATGTTATCACTGACATCGGCGTCGACCACTGCTTCAAATCGGTCAAAAAAGCGGTGCAGGCGTTTGAACGCCTATCCTCATAAGCGCCCTCGTCGTGATCCAGGGACATTGATTCACTCGAGTTGTGACCTGGGTCATTGTCCTCCCTCCCAGTCAATGGGATAATACAACCAGTTTGAATGATGTTGAAAAAGAAATACGAGCCGTCCTTGAGCGCCTGGTGGCGCAGGATCAAGCGTTGCTGCGATCCATGAAACGCTGACGGCAATGGGAGCAACTGAATGTACAAACTGATACTGTTACGACACGGCCAGAGCGCATGGAACCTGGAAAACCGTTTCACAGGCTGGACGGATGTGGACCTGAGTGAGCAGGGCGTTCAGGAAGCCCACCATGCCGGTGAGCTCCTGCACCAGGAAGGCTATGAATTCGACAGAGTCTATACCTCGGTCTTGACCAGGGCCATCCGCACCATGTGGATTACGCTGGATGAAACGGAGCAAATGTGGCTGCCCGTGGAACGTCACTGGCGGCTGAACGAACGCCATTACGGCGCGCTGCAAGGGCTGAACAAGGCCGAGACCGCCAAGAAGTTCGGCTCCGACCAGGTCCAATTATGGCGGCGTTCGTACGACGTGCGTCCCCCCGCCCTGGATGTAGACGATCCCCGCTATCCGGGCCGGGACAGACGTTACGCCGCCCTGTCGCCCGATGAAATCCCGCGGACGGAATGTCTCAAGGATGTGCTGGCGCGCTTCCTGCCCCTGTGGCGAGGGACGATTGCGCCGCGGATCGAACAGGGCGAACGCACGCTCATCGTCGCCCACGGCAACAGCCTGCGCGCGCTGGTGAAATACCTGGACAACTTATCCGAAGAAACGATCGTCGGGCTGAATATCCCCACCGGCATTCCGTTGCTATACGAGCTGGACGCTGATCTCAAACCGATCCGCAGCCGCTATCTGGGTGACCCTGAAGCGGCCCGCAAGGCGGCCGAAGCCGTGGCCAGGCAGGCGAGCGCAGGAGTCTGAACGTCCGGCTAACGAAGCTCAATGTTATCAGCAAATTTCATGTGTCTATCCAGGCAGGCTCTGTTAGAACGCGGATTGGCGCTGATAAAAGCGGATTTTCACGGATTTTCCTTGAAAATCTGGCTTCATCTGGTAAAATCCGCGTTCCAATAATGGTTGCTGAATAGACACAATTTCACAAGGAATCTAGATCAATGGCTAAGTCCCACAAACGAACCAAGAAATCAAAAGCGCCAAGTAGCGCAACAAAGAGGATCGGGCATTTTTCTTTTTGGCATATCGTCCGCCTCTTCATCGTTTACACGGCCTTTTACTTTTTCATCTTCATCCTCGTTGACTTTTTGGCCTTCGAGGTTTTCAACCCGATTTTGTTTACGCTTTTCGCCGCGATTGGCGGGGCGCTCACGGCCGGCGTTCATGTCCACCAGGGAAATAAAACCGAAGTGGACGAGATCGCGGATGAGATCTAGAGTGCAAAGGAGATCACAATGTCCAGCATGACTGACACGCTCAACCAAGCCAATCAACTCGTCGCTCAACTCCGAAAACAGTATCCAGGCGAGACCAATGCCTTTCTCCATTTCATGCGGGAGGCTGAAGATGGGCCGGCGTTGAGCCACCGCGAGAAAGAACTGATCAATGTCGCCCTCTCCGTCGCCGCCCAGTGCGAATGGTGCATCGCTCTCCATGTCAAAGCTGCGCTTGAGGCCGGCACCACGCGCGATGAGATCATGGAGGCGGGCTTTCAGGCGGTGCTGATGCACGGCGGCCCCGCGCTCATGCACCTGGTCCTTCTCTCAGAAGCCTTGAACGAGTTTCAACCGCCCGCGGCAGAGGAATCTCACGAACCCGCAGGATCGAATAGTCCACAGCCCTAGCCTATCTACGACAACAAGGAAACTCTAATGAAGACAATGGAAAAACGCACATTGAAGGTGCAGGCCCCCCTCGACGTCCCGGCCAGTGCACGCGCCGTTTATATCGCCAATTATCGCACCCTGACCAGCGACGTGGGCCGCGTGATGCTCATGGCCGGCGATCAGAAGGTCGAGCATCTGAACGATGACTTTTTCGGGCCGGGCATCGCGCCGGAAGATGCAGACCCGGAGCACCTGTTCCGCATCGCCAGCCAGGCCCGCATCGGCGCCTTCGCCACCCACCTGGGCCTGATCGCCCATTACGGCGCTGACTATCCCCATATTCCCTACGTGGTCAAGCTCAACGGCAAAACCAATCTGATCAAGAGCGCGCAGCGCGATCCCGTCAGCAGCCAGTGGCACACGCTGGAGCAGGTGGCCCGCTTTCGGGAGCAGTCGGGCCTCGACATCGTGGGGGTGGGATTCACCATCTACCCCGGCAGCGAATTCGAGCATGACATGCTCCAGGAAGCGGCGCGCTTGATCTTCGAAGCCCATCAACTGGGTCTGCCGACGATCCTGTGGGCCTATCCGCGCGGCAAGGCCGTCGCCAATGAACTCGATCCCCATCTGATCGCCGGCGTCACCGGGCTGGTCGCTTCCCTGGGATCCGATTTCGTCAAGGTGAACTACCCCAAGGTCAAGAAGGGATCGGTGGCGGAACGCTTCAAGGAGGCGGTCGTCGCCGCCGGGCGCACGAAGGTGATCTGCGCCGGCGGCAAGGAGGTGGGCGCGGAGGAGTTCCTGACCCGCCTGCACGAACAGATACACATCAGCGGCTCCGCGGGCAACGCCACTGGGCGCAACATCCATCAGCTCCCCCTGGATGAGGCGGTCCGTTTCTGCAACGCTATTTACGCCGTCTCTGTAGAGGACAAAAGCGTGGATGAAGCCCTGGCTATTTACCAGGGAACGTGATTTCAGAGGACAGGTGTGACTATTCAGGCAAGCTCCGGTAGAACGCGGATTTTCGCTGATATAAGCGAATCTTCACGGATTTTTCCAGAAAAAATCCGTGAAGATTCGTTTTCGTCCGTGAAAATCCGCGTTCCAAAGATGGTCGCTGAATAAATACGGACAGGTAAAGGTGAAGAGCGCATGACAAGCATCGATCAATACTTTTTCCGAACGTTGCCCGATGGGCTGGAAGGGCTGGCCGAGCTGGCCCTGGACCTACGCTGGTCCGCCAGCCATGACGCCGACGCCATCTGGTCGCGCATCGCCCCGGAAGAATGGGCGCTGACCCACAACCCCTGGCTGATCCTACAGACCGTGGCCGAGACCCGCCTCCGGGAGCTGGCCGCGGACGTCGATTTTCAAACCCTGTTGAACGCGCACGTCGCGGCCTATCGCGCGGCCATGGACAAGCCCGCCTGGTTCCAGCAGGCCCACGCCCATGAGGATGTGACCATCGCCTACTTCTGCATGGAGTACGGCCTGGGCGAGTTCCTGCCCATCTATTCGGGCGGGTTGGGCATTCTGGCCGGGGACACGCTAAAGACTGTCAGCGATCTGGGCGTTCCCCTGGTCGCGGTCGGCCTGCTCTACCAGCAAGGCTATTTCCGCCAGGCCCTGGACGCCCGAGGCGGGCAGATCGAGTATTACCCTTTCAACGATCACAGCCAACTGCCCATCGCCCCGGTGCGCGACGCCGACGGCGAGTGGGTCTTTGTGGATGCGCCCTTCCCCGGCCGGCCGCTGCGGCTGCAAGCCTGGCAGGCCCGGGTGGGGCGGACGACACTCTATCTCCTGGACAGCAACCTGCCCGTCAACAGCCCCGCCGACCGCAGCGTCACCAGCGAGCTCTACGGCGGCGGCGAAGAGATGCGCCTGCAACAGGAAATCGCGCTGGGGATCGGCGGCTGGCGGCTCCTGGAAAAGCTGGGCGTCCACCCCCAGGTCTGCCATCTCAACGAAGGCCATGCGGCCCTGGCCACGCTGGCCAGAGTGCGCGCGTTCATGGCCGCGCACGACCTGCCCTTCGACGTGGCCCTGGCCGCGACACGGGCCGGCAACATCTTCACCACCCACACACCCGTGCCCGCCGGCTTCGATCGCTTCTCCCGCACGCTGATGGCCCAGTACCTGGAACCCTACGCCGACGAACTGGGCATTGGCCTGGACGGGTTGCTGGCCCTGGGACGCCAGGACCCGGCGGATGAGAGCGAACCGTTCAACATGGCCTATCTGGCCATCCACGGCTCTCGCTATATCAATGGCGTGAGCCGGCTTCACGGCCAGGTCAGCCGCCGTCTCTTCCAGCCCCTCTTCCCCCGCTGGCCCCAGTGTCAGTCACCCGTCAGCCATGTGACCAACGGCGTGCATGTGCCCTCGTGGGAATCGGCGGAGGCCGATCATCTATGGGAGGAGGCCTGTGGCAAAGAGCGCTGGAACGGCGACCTGAAGACGCTGGAACAGGATCTCCGCCAGACGCCGGGCGAAACGCTATGGGACTTTCGCAGCAAGGGGCGCCAGAAGCTGGTGGCCTACGCCCGGGAACGGGTCGCCTGGCAGTTGAAGGCCACAGGCGCGCCCCGGGACCAGATCAGCCAGGCCGGCCGTCTGCTCGATCCCAACGCGCTGACGCTGGGATTCGCCCGCCGCTTCGCCACCTACAAGCGTCCCACCCTGCTTCTCCACGACCCGGAGCGCCTGATCCGCCTGCTCAGCGATCAGGAACGGCCTGTTCAGCTGATCATCGCCGGCAAGGCTCACCCCCACGATCTGCCGGGGAAAGCCCTGATCCAGGCCTGGTCCGACTTCATCCGCCGCCCGGACGTCCCGCCCCGGGTGGTCTTCCTGGCCGACTATGACATGACGCTGGCCCAGCATCTGGTCCAGGGCGTGGACGTGTGGCTCAATACGCCCCGCCGCCCCATGGAAGCCAGCGGCACCAGTGGCATGAAGGTGCTGGTCAACGGCGGCATCAACCTCTCCGAACTGGATGGCTGGTGGGCCGAAGCCTACACCGCGGGGGTTGGCTGGTCCCTGGGTGACGGGCGGGAACATGAGGCTGATCCGGGCTGGGACGCCTATGAGGCCGAGCAGTTGTACAGGCTGCTGGAGCAGGAGGTGATCCCCGAGTTTTACAACCGGGACGCCAACGGAGTCCCCCACGCCTGGGTGGCGCGGATGCAGGAGAGCATGGCGACGCTCACCGCGCGCTTCAGCGCCAACCGGATGGTGCGGGAATATGTGGAGCATCTCTATCTGCCGGCCGCGGCGGGGTACCGGGCCCGCAGCGCCGACGGGGCCGAAGGCGCGTTGCGCCTCTGCCGCTGGCGAGCGTCCCTGCAGGCGCATTGGGATCAGTTGCACTTTGGCGAACTCACGACGCGGGAGGCCAACGGCCGGCGCACATTCACAGTCCCGGTCTATCTGGGCGACATCGAACCGAACGCGGTGGACGTGCAGCTTTACGCGGATCCCGTGGGCGAGGGCGCGCCGTGCGAGGTGCATGCCATGAGCCAGAGCGGAGAGTTGGAGGGCGCGGTGGGCGGTCATCTCTACAGCATCGAGATAGCGGCGAAACGTCCGGACAGCGACTACACGCCACGCATCGTTCCCAAAATGGACGGCGTCGCCGTTCCCCTCGAAGAGGCGCATATACGCTGGTACAGGTAGAATACGATAGACCGCGGTCTATCCTGATGAAATAAAAATGGCCGACCGTGCCGGACAAAAGGAGAGTTGATTGATGGAAGCGCCGAAAATCCCTGAAAAAGAAAAACTCAGCCTGATGGAACTGATCGCTCTGGGCGTGGGCGGCATGGTGGGCGGCGGCATCTTCTCCGTACTGGGGCTGTCGGCCCTGGTGGCGGGGCACGCTGCGCCCGTGGCCTTTGCGCTGGGCGGCGTCATCGCCCTGCTCACCGGCTACGCCTACGGCCGGCTGGGTCTACACTTCCGCTCTGACGGCGGCAGCTTCACCTACCTGGAACGGGCCTTCAAACAGCGCAACGTGGCCGGCCTGGGCGGCTGGCTGCTGCTGGTGGGCTACATCGGCACCCTGGGCCTCTACGCCTACACTTTCGGCACCTACGGCGCGGCCATGATGAACGCGCCAGCAGGCGGCTGGCTCTCCCATCTGCTGGCGAGTCTGGTGTTGTTGGTCTTCCTGGCCATCAACCTGGTGGGGGTCAAAGCCTCGGGCCGGACGGAGTTGATGCTGGTGACGATCAAGGTGGCGATCCTGGCGATCTTCGGGGTGGCCGGGTTCTTCTCCATCAAGGCGGATCACCTCCTGCCGGTTTTCGATCAGGGGGCGGGCGGCCTGCTCATGGGCGCGGCCCTGATCTTCGTGGCCTATGAGGGCTTCGAGCTGATCCCCAACGCGGTCAACGAGATGAAGGATCCGGAGAAGGATCTAAGCCGTTCGATCATGATCGCGATCGTCATCACCATCGTCATCTACATCGTGGTGGCCACGGTGGCCGTGGGCAACCTGGCGCCGGCCGAGATCAACAAATACAAGGAGTACGCGCTGGCGGTGGCGGCCAAACCGTCCCTGGGCCAGATGGGGTTCATGCTCATCGGGCTGGGCGCGCTGCTCTCCACCGCGTCGGCCATCAACGCCACCCTCTTTGGCACCGCCCGCCTGGGCATGGTCATGTCCCAGGATGAGGCCCTGCCCCGGGCGTTCAGCTCGCGTGAGAGGACCAAGGACATCCCCTGGGTCAGCCTGCTGGTCATCAGCGGCGTAACCGTGGTCTTCGTCAACATCGCCGACCTGACCATCATCTCCTCGTTCGCCAGTTCCACCTTCCTGCTCATCTTCACCTCCATCAACCTGTCCGCCATCCGGTTGCGGGACAAGATCGGCATCCACGCGGCCGCGCCGGCCCTGGGTCTGCTGCTGGCGCTGGGATCCTGGGTGGTGCTGATGGGCTATCTCTGGCAGCACAGCCAAAAGAGCCTGCTGCAGATCGGGATATTCTACCTGATTGTGATCGTGGCTGAACTCCTCTTCAGCCGCCGCGCGATCGTGCCGCTGCGTAAGTCAACAACTGCGTAAACTGCTTCGACGCAGAGGCGCGAAGGCGCAGAGGAACGCAGAGAAAAACAAAATCTCTGCGCTTCTTCGCGTCTCCGCGCCTCTGCGTCAAAGTGATCCACTTAAACACACTTTCCAATCTTCAGTCCGACCTTCCCTTTGACAACTATAACTGAATATATTAAAGTTTAGTCCGCATATATTTTTATTTATTCTTGATTTTCACCTATTAAGCGAATAACTATTGAAAATAGGAGGCCAACAGTGGTAGAATCATCAGGAACAGAAAGGCTAGATAAGCTGGATCGGGAAATTTTGACCATTTTGCAGCGGGAAGGGCGCATCGCCAACGCGGAGCTGGCGCGGCGGGTGAACCTGTCGCCGCCCGCGGTCCACGCCCGCATCCGCCGGCTGGAGGCCCAGGGCGTCATCCGCGGCTACGGCGCCCGGCTGGACCCGGAAAAGCTGGGCTACGACATGCTCTGCTTCGTGCAACTGAGCCTGCAAATGCACGCCACCGAGAAGATGGCCCAGGTGCGGGAGCTGATCGTGGCCATGCCCGAGGTGCTGGAGTGCCACCACGTGACCGGCGAGTACGACTATCTGCTCAAGGTGGTGGTCCGCAATCGCAAGGGGCTGGAGCAGTTTCTGGCCAACCAACTGGCCCGCGTGCCCGGCCTGGCCCGCATCAAGACCAGCCTGGTGCTGAATGAGGTGAAGCAGGCGGGGGGATTGCCGGTGTGAAAAAAGCAAAATTGAGGATTGAGGATTGAAGATTGGGTTGCGGGATTGGCGGCGTGTGAGCGAAATTGAAGATTAAAGATTGAAGATTGGGTCGGCGGGAGTTGGCCGCTATGGCCCACAATTACGTCAAGGAGAGGTGAAGATGCCACACACAGTGCACATGACCATGGGACAGCAGGAGGGGCGGCGTTCGTGGGCCGAGCCGTGGAAGATCAAGATGGTGGAGCCGATCCGCATGATCTCGCGGGAGGAGCGGGCCGCGGCCCTGGCGGCAGGCGGCTACAACACGTTCCTGCTGCGCTCGGAGGACGTCTACATCGATCTGCTGACCGACAGCGGCACCAGCGCCATGAGCGACCGCCAGTGGGCCGGGCTCATGCTGGGCGACGAGGCCTACGCCGGCAGCCGCAACTTCTACCACCTGGAGGAGGCGGTGCAGAGCTACTACGGCTACAAGCACCTGATTCCCACCCACCAGGGCCGGGGCGCGGAACACCTGATCAGCCAGGCGCTGATCCGACCGGGGACCTATATTCCCGGCAACATGTACTTCACCACCACCCGCCTGCACCAGGAATTGGCCGGCGGCACGTTCGTGGACGTGATCATCGACGAAGCCCACGATCCCGCCAGCCAGCACCCCTTCAAAGGCAACGTGGACCTGGACAAGCTCCAGGCGCTTATCGATAAAGTCGGCGCGGACAATATCCCCTACGTCTCCCTGGCGGGCACGGTGAACATGGCCGGCGGCCAGCCGGTGAGCATGGCCAACGTCAAGGCCCTGCGCCAGCTCTGCGACCGCTACGGCATCCCCATTTACCTGGACGCCACGCGCATGGCCGAGAACGTCTACTTCATCCAAGAACGGGAGGAGGGCTACCAGCACACGCCCATCGCCGCCATCCTGCGCGAGTTCTGTGACTACACCGACGGTGCGTGGATGAGTTCCAAGAAGGATCACCTGGTCAACATCGGCGGCTGGCTGGCGGTCAACGACCCTCTGGTTGCGGAGAAGGCCCGCAACATGGTGGTGGTCTACGAAGGGCTGCACACCTATGGCGGCATGGCCGGACGCGACATGGAAGCCCTGGCCATTGGCATCGGCGAGTCCCTCCAGGACGACCACATGCGCGCCCGCGTCGGACAGGTGCGCTATCTGGGTCAGTTGCTCATGGATTGGGGTATCCCCATCGTGCAGCCCGTAGGCGGCCACGCCATCTTCCTGGACGCCAAGAAGATCTACGAGCACCTGCCCCAGGACCTCTTCCCGGCCCAGACCCTGGCCGCGGCCATCTACCTGGATTCGGGCGTGCGCACCATGGAGCGGGGCATCGTCAGCGCCGGCCGCGATCCGGAGACGGGCGACCACCGCCACCCCAAGCTGGAGCTGGTGCGGGTGACCATTCCCCGGCGGGTCTACACCCAGGCCCACATGGACGTGGTGGCCGAGAGCATCAAGGCGGTCTACGACGAACGCAAGTCGGCCATGGGGCTGAAGATGGTCTACGAGCCGGCGTATCTGCGCTTCTTCCAGGCCCGGTTCGAGCCGATTGGATAGGATAGAACGCGGATTGGGCGGATTGGCGCGGATTTTTTCTTGGACGCGAACGTCTCCGTGCCGGGGACGTTTGACTTCGGCTTGGGATAGCTTTACTCAGCCAAAGAGTCCGCTTCCACTTCCGCCCAGAATTCTTCGTGCGGGACGCCTTTGCCCTCTCTTATCTCCTGGCGGGCCACATCGAGTATCTTCCGAAACCTGGCCGAATGAGCCAAAATCAGCCGCTCCAATTCATCTTCATCCTCGATGGATAAAAGCACCGCTACGGGGCGTCCACTGCGTGTGACTACAATCGGCCCTGTTTCGCTTTCCCGCAGATAAGCGCTAAAGTGGGCCTTCACATCTGCAACCGGGGCAATTTTCATGGATTCACTTCCTCTCCTCCGATGAACAGGCGATTCCTCACCTTCTCACCTATTGCCAAAATACTCACTTTAGCGTTATCGTGATCGATGTCGTGAAAGACCCGGAATCGATTATTGGGGCCAAAACGGATCTCCCATTCAGCCTCAAAGGCGATTTGACGAACCAGGGGCTTCCGGTTTCTTGCCTCAATATCGGGTTCAAATTGTAGCTGCTCTTTAATCGTCTTACGAATAAGCGAATAGTATTTCCGCTCGATTGCGCGGAGATGCTCTTTCGTGACCGGCGCATATTCGATAGAAAATTGTCGCTTTTGCATCATATTGACCATTATTATAGTCAGAACACATTATTTGTCAATCCATCGACCAAGTCCCGCCCGACAACCTTCTTGCGGCGATATTGATCGATGAAGCGTTCGAGATGGACCGCATTAACCGGCGATTTTAACAGATACACCGTCTCCATCAGACCGTTGAAATAGCCCACTCCCAAAAAATTTCAATGAATAATGGCCAACAGCGCACAGGCAAAGCCCAGCCACCCTCTGCGTCTCTGCGTTAAAGCCCCCCCCTTCACCGCCGATCCAACACCGCCAGCGTCAACCTCGACACACAAACCAGCCGATCCTCCTCGTCCCGAATCTCGATATTCCAAATATGGGTGGAGGAGCCCAGATGGACGGGCGTGGCGCGGCCGGTGACCTGCCCCGAACGGGCCGAGCGAATGTGGTTGGCGTTGATCTCCAGCCCCACGCATAGCTTCTTCATGGGGTCCACGCACAGGGTGGAGGCCACGCTGCCCAGGGTCTCGGCCAGGGTGACCGACGCGCCACCATGCAGCAGGCCAAAAGGCTGCACCGTGCGCTGATCCACCGGCATGGTGGCCTCGATGAAATCCTCCCCCACCTGGGTGAATTCGATGCCCAGGTGCTCGACCATGGTCTGCACCGAGGTCGCGTTCAGATCCTCGGGCGTGGCTTGCATGAACCAGATTGACATAGATTTCCTCCATAAAAACAATAGACCGCGGATTGGGCGGATTGGGCTGAAACTGCCGGATTTTTCTTAAAAATCCGTGTAACTATTCAGCCAGAAACCGGGTTTTTTTCTCGTAGACGATGACTTCTTGCGATCAAAAACCCGGTTTCTCTCGGCGGGTGAATAGTTACAAATCCGTTTGGATCCGCCCGATCCGCTCAATCCGCGGTCCATCGCGCCATGACGAATTTGAGATACCGCCCCTCCGGGAAGCCGGCCTGGACGGGATGATCCAGGGGCTGACCGGCCTCGTGCAGGATGAGCAGGCGGCGCTTGGCGTCGACCGCGGCCTCGGCCAGCATGCGACGGAACGCAGTGGGGCTGACCTGGCTGGTGCAACTGCTGCTGGCCAGGACCCCGCCCGGGGCCAGGCACTTGATGGCCAGCCCGTTGATGCGCCGGTAGGCCTTGAGCGCGGCCCCAAGCTGGGCCTTGGCGTGGGCGAAGCTGGGCGGATCCACCACGATCAGGTCGAAACGACGGCCCTCGCCATGGTAGCGGGCCAGGAGATCGAAGCAGTCCGCGACCACGAATTCATGGTCGTCAGGATTGTAGCCATTGAGCGCAAAGTTGCGGCGGGCCGTCTCCATGGCCGCGGGCGCGCTGTCCACCGACGTGACCTGGCGCGCGCCGCCCCGGGCCGCGTAGACGCTGAAGCCGCCCGTGTAGCTGAAGAGGTTGAGCACCCGCCGCCCCCCGCTCCACGCCTCCAGCGTGTGGCGGTTCTCCCGCTGATCCAGGAAGAAGCCGGTCTTCTGCCCCCGCAGCAGATCGACCGCAAAGCGCAGCCCGTGCTCCCGGATGATGATCTCGTCCGGCGGCAGGGCACCGGCCAGCAGGCTCGCGCCGGCCTGGTCCCGCTGGATGATCCCGGCCAGGGGCGCGGTCGCGGTCAGCGCATCCACCACCCAGGGCTTGATGCGTTCCAGGCTGGGCGCGTAGAGCCGCAGCACGGCCCAGGCGTGGCCGCCCGCCTCATCCCGGTAGTAATCCGCGACCACGCCCGGCAGGCCGTCGCTCTCGCCGTAGAGCCAGCGGAAGGCGCTGGTCTCCCGGGCCGGATCGCGCAGGCGCGCGCGCAGCTCCCAGGCCGCGGCCACCCGCTCCGCAACCCAGGCCGGGTTGGGCCGGGTGCGGCTGCCGAAGAGGCGGATGGCGATGGGGCTGTCCGCGTCCCAGAGGCCGAAGAACTGGAGGTTGGCGCACTGGACCCGCACCCAGGTCCCCGAGGACAGCCCGGCCGGCGCGCGCTCGATCGCGTCCCGGTAGACCCAGGGATGGCCCAAGCGCAGGGACTCCTTCAGGCGCGGGGAAACGACCACATGGGGCGTGCGCGCCGGTTTGGATGAACGGGTTCGTTTGGGCATGGGTGGTGAAGTTCCATGGGCTGGACGGTATCGCCGTCTATCGTCCGACCGACGCCCCCTTGATGAAGTCGTACGGATAGGGCCGGCGGCTATCGCTGACCCGGGTGAGGCGGGCCATCTGCTCATCGCTCATGGTCCAGCCGACCGCGCCCAGGTTGCTCTCCAACTGCTCCATGGTGCGCGCGCCGATGATGGGTGCGGTGACGCCGGGGCGGTTCCCCACCCAGTTGAGCGCCACCTGAGCCGGAGCCTTACCGCACTCCTCGGCCACAGCCAGCAGCCCGTCGATCACGTTCCAGGTGTGCTCGTTGTTGTAGACGTCCCAAGCCTCACTCCAGCCTTCCGAGGAGGCGCGTTCGATGCGGGTGCCGGCCGGCGGTTGCGCCATGCCGCGGCGATACTTGCCCGTCAGCCAGCCGCCCCGCAGGGGGCTCCAGGGGATGACGCCCAGGCCTTCGTTCCGGCAGACGGAGATCAGCTCCCACTCGGCCGATCGGTCCAGCAGGTTGTAGAGGGGTTGCAGGCAGACGAAGGGTTCCAGCCCCAGCTGATGGCTCATGTCCAGGGCCTTCTGCAACTGCCAGCCGGAGAAATTGGAGACGCCGATATAGCGCACTTTGCCGCTGCGCACCAGCCCGTCCAGGGTGGTCAGGGTCTCCAGCAGGGGCGTGGCCGGGTCCCAGCAGTGGACCTGGTAGAGGTCGATATAGTCGGTTTGCAATCGCTTCAGGCTCGCGTCCACGCCGGCCAGGATGTGCTTGCGGCCCAGGCCACCCTCGTTCGGCCCGTCGCCCATGGGGAAGCGCACCTTGGTGGCGATGACCAGATCGTCGCGGCGGGCGTTGCGCAGCCAGGCGCCGATGATGGTCTCGGACGCGCCCCGGGTGTAGACGTCGGCCGTGTCAATGAAATTGCCGCCCGCGTCCACGAAACGGTCCAGCATGGCGTGGCTGTCAGCCTCGGACGTCTCGCGGCCAAAGGTCATGGTCCCCAGACAGAGTTCGCTTACCTTGAGGCCGGTCGCGCCCAGATAGCGGTAGTTCATCATCTCTTCCTCCTGTGCGGTTGGTTGAAGTTGAATAAACGCATCAACGCAACTGCATGATACCCGGGGGAGGAAGTGGCGTCAACTGTGCGCCAAGGCAAACTGGCCGATGGTCGGATCGTAGTAGAGCCCGCCCTCGGCCCACTTCTGGCCGGTGAAGCGGTGGTCCGTGGGCAGGATTCCGCCACCCCGCTTGGCCCCGAACGCGTAGTAGCTCTGGTTGCTGTTGGCGCTGCTGCCCACGGTGGTCAGGACCACGCCGCCCAGGTGGTCCCAATGCAGGTAGATCAGCGGGCCGCGTGATGTGCGTTTGCGGTGGCCCTGCATCCACACATCAATGTTCTTCTCTGGGAGGTAAAACTGATTTTAGTTTTATAGGTGTAAGCCAAGCTAAAATCAATCCTGCTAAAATGCCTCCACTGATCATCATAAGGATACGTTCTCGCAGTTGATTCACAAGCGGAAATAGCCACAGAATCAACCCCATTGAAAGTGCTCCAATCATAAATAATCCCAATCGCCAAACAATGGTTCGGGGATAATTTGCATTAACGTATCGATACATTGTATAGCTCACCAATCCAATTAATAGGAGTGTGACAATCCATCTAAACATAATTCATTCTTTCCGCTATCACGAAGTTCACAGCGTGAATCTCGTGTAAAAAGAATCGCACATAACTCGTGTCCTTGTTGTATATTCGGCTCAATAAGGCGAGAATTCATCCCAGAGCCATTGCCCCCCACTAATCATCGGACCGTAGACAGGAGGTGCGACGGCGCCTGCGAGTGTTGAAGTTGCTGATACGCTGACATCAAGAGCCGACGTATCACCCCCAGAATGATAATCAGCATAAGCGCGGCTTGTACTATACACGCCGATACCAGCGCCAACTACTGTAGTCGCAATAACGCACACCCCTGCAGTCGCCACTGCACAGCCTGCGCCTATCACCGCCACACCGGTTGATGCAGCATTGAGCGCACGTTGTGTGCAATCATTGTGATCACAATCCATGGGCCGGTCTGAGAAACCAATGCTCCCCCGACCGGCAAGGCTGTAGAATCCACTCTGCGCCTGCTCACCTCCAACGTTGAGATAGGTTAGTGAGGCGAAGCCGGCCTCTGGTGTATTGGCTGCGCCTAGCCTGAATCCACCGGTCAATCCCTGACCAGTGAAGAATGCGACCTCTGCACCCTGGACAACGATTTTGCCATCAATTCGCGCGAAATGGCCGCTCGCCACCGCATATTGATCGCCTGATGATAGGGCGTAAAGTTTGACCTCATCCCCGTCCTCGGCCTTCCTCAGAATATCGAGCCGGCCCCACAACCCTGCATAATCACCACCATCCTGAAAATAGCGCTCTACGCACGCCCAGTCCTGACAATTGAAGTGGGCAAACAAGGCTTCATCGCTATAATGACCCGATGGATCGCTATACTTCAGCGGATTGCCGCGGAACGCCATATATCGATCGTAGTCGAACAAACTCCCCGGGTCCGCAACCACCGTGTCCGGCGAGACGAACTGGCCAATCGCCGGGTCGTAGTAGTGGGCGTTGAAATAGTAGAGCCCGCTCTTTATCTCACATAAAAGTAGAACTCAACAAATGGATCACGTGAGTATGAAGCCTCAACCCGGTATTCTCCAACGGGAAACATTGGAGCATCGATATAATGCAAACGCCCAGCCTCTACCGGGACAAAAAAATGTCCTGGAGAAAGATTTGATTCAAACTGAAAAATTGCATCATCCGCGTAGAGCATAGTAAATGCTACATACCGCTTAGTCTCGCCCTGCAACACACCACAAATGTACAGGACTTCAGTCTCAGAAGAAACCACTGTCACCGGTTCATAAACATCCTGTTCTATGCAAATACCTACCTCACTTACAGTGCTGGATTGCAGAGGCGCCCAAGCACTTGAGGCAATACCGAGTAACGCAACAATGACAAAAAGTACGAGCGCACCCAGCGCGAATATGACAAAAAGGCTATACTTTCGCAGTTTTAATAGGGCTGGCCAATTTAACATAAAAGCAATTGAGCCGCTTCCGTAAAAAATCGAAAGTGGACAAGTCTGAAATTTGATCGAAAGGGCTATTTAAGCCGCAATGCACAGGATGGCCTCTAAC
>JAJRVT010000041.1 GCA_024277175.1 Chloroflexota bacterium
AACCGATGACTTCCGTGCAGATTCATATCTTATGCCTGCGACTCCAAATTCTTAGCCTAATTCGGAGATACTCCCCCGCGCGTCTCTGACGATTTTTGCAAAAAGGTACTTGACATTTTAATAGTAAGCTATTGTTTTGTCGTCAAGGAATTTGCAGGACCTGGCCGATGCTCAGCAGGGCGTCCTCAGTCAGGCCATTGCTCGCCAGCAGGTCCTGCCAGTCCACGCCATAATCGAGGGCAATGCTGATGGCCGTTTCGCCGGCCTGCACAGTGTGGGTTCGGGTGATGGACTCCTGGCGAGCAGAGGTCTGTATAGCGACTTGTCCGTTGGCGGGAACTTTGAGCGCTTGCCCAATCTGGAGCACGCTCTGCTCGGCAAGGCCGTTGAGCGCGGCCAGCGTTCGCCAGTCTGTCCGATGGCGGGCCGCAATGGTGACCAGGGTGTCTCCCGATCGCACCACGTAGTCGATCGTGGCTAGAGCCGCAGGAAGGTCCGCCATCACCGGACCGCCAACGCCGGGGACCGGATCGCCCGCACCGGGCAGCCGGATCACCTGACCGATCTGGAGCAGACTGTTCTCGGAGAGGCCATTGATCGCGGCCACCGCGCGCCAGTCCAGGTCATAGCGGATAGCCACGCCCAGCAGGGTGTCGCCCGGCTGGATGGCGTAATCCATGCCGCCCGGGGGCGTGCGCAGGGTTGGCGAGGTCGCGGTATTGGCGGCGGATGCTGCAACAAATGCACCGCCGTTTTCACCGGCGGCAGCCCCGAAGACGGCCACAAAAAGGTGCATATTGTTGCGAGGATCGACTTTGCCGCCCACGCCCACGCTTGTCCATTTGGGGTTGAGGAGATTGGTGCGGTGGATATAGCTATTCATCCACCAGGTAATGGCGCCGGCGTCGCTGGCCACGGCCACCCAGTTTTCGCTGACGCCAGCTTGGCTCTGGAACCCTGTGCGGCTGACGCGCACGGCCACCGTGCTGCCGTCAGAGCCGTAGTGGCTGTAGTTATTGTTGGCGACCATGTCTTCCACATGGGCCTGGGCGGCCTGGACCAACAACGGATCCACTCGCATGGGCGGAACGCCATTGAGCGCGCGCATGCGGTTGATATCCTGCACCACGGTCTCGGCGTTGGCGGTGACCGGGCTATCGGGGTTGTTTTGCGCCAGAAGCGGCGTTGTGGCGATCAGCGTCGTCAGCAGTGTAGTCAGGAGCGTGGCCAGCGTCATTGCCGTCCTGCTCCGCGCCGGCGAGTTTTGAAACAGCCCTCGCCGCGCCTTTTCGAGTATGCCAAACATAGCCGTCATGCTAGCAGAAAGCGGTCCGATCGCCAAACTTGGGCGTCAGGTAATGGTCCAACTTTGGTCTGTCTCTGGTTTTTGCCCAATGCGATAGCGGGTTGTTTGACTCTTTTTTGGGGTTGATGCTATACTCGCATAAACTAGCGTAGATATATCGCATTGATCACGCATGTATAGAGTTGTATATGCGTCAGGTTCGTTGACCCCGACGTCTTCATCGTTACCCTACTTAGCCATCCTAAATCGCCACCCACGTCCCTCACCAGCCAGTGGGAGTTGGCCTTGAAACGCCATGTTTTTGTTCGTTTGGGAGCGATGTTGCTCATTGCAGCGCTGTTCGCCGGGTGTCGTCGTTCGGCGACCAATGAGATCGCGCCTGCGCGCGTTCAGGCGCTCTCCGTCCAGCCCGCCGCCGTTGCCGTCACGCCTATCCCGCCCATGCCGTCTGCGACGTTATCTTCGCCAACCGCTTCGACATCCGTCACACCCTTTGCAGTCTCTTCCACGCCCCTGCCTGCGCCCACGCCTTCTCCACCTCGAGCCTGTGCGCCTACTGCTTTTGACTCCATGGATGCAGTCGTCATTGGGGCCATCTTGCCTCTTTCCCGACCGGGTGCGATCGTCGAAGGCTTCGCCATGCAGGCTGCGCTCAACAAAGCCATGCAACGCGTCAACGCAACCGGAGGCGTTCAGGGGCATCCTGTGAGGCTGATCACCTATGATTCCGCCGGCGTGCCGCGACAGGGAGCCCTCTTTGCCGAACGTTTGATCACCCTGGATTGCGCCTCAGCTATCGTTGGACTCTATCATAACAACGTCGCTCTGGCCGTCTCCGACGTGGCCGATCGTTATGGCGTCCCGTTGATCCTGGCTGGCCCCCATGCCGACGCCCTGACGGCGAATCAACGGGCTACGGTCTTCCGGATTGCGCCGGCGCAGACCATGCTGGATCGAAAACTGGCGGAGTGGTTGACGGCTGTAACCGCCAACTATCCTGACGTCTTCTTGAATGATAGCGAGATGACAGTAGTCATCGTCGCCGAAAATCGCCAGCAAGAGCGGGATGCCGTGGAGCGCGCCTCTCTCTGGTTGCGTAAGGCCGGTTTTTCTGTGGAGCCGATCTTCGTCGATCTGCCCACCCAGGACTATTCGTCCACCATCGCCCGTATCGTGACCCTGGACATGTTTCCTGACGTTATCATCAACCATCTTCACGATCATCCCGCCCTGGATTTTCACCGCCAACTGCTGGACGCTGGCATCGCGCCGGCCAGGGGAACGATCATCGTCGATGGCGAGCAGGCCCTGAACGATCAGCCCTTCTGGGCGACCCTGCCCGATGGCGTTGGAACGGTCGTCTCCAGGAACGGGCCTTGGGGCGAGGCGCTCACCGAATTGGGGCGTGAATTTGCCACCGAGTATCAACAGATATACGGGCGCTGGCCGACCGCCTACGCTTTCGCCGCCTACGACGCTTTCCTTTTGACGGCGGACGCCCTCAATCGCACGACCACGCCGACCTTTCCCAACCTGGTCGACACCCTGGAGGCGAGCGACGTCATCCTTGCATCCGGCCGCTATACGTTCCCTTACGATTCCAACAACCCGCCGGTGGATGAGCCGGAGCCGGACTATCTTTGGCATCAATGGCCAGATCCCCCTTTGCTCTTTTTAGAATACGCCGAGCCTCAGCAGCCTTCGGCCGACATGCCCGTCCTTTGGCCGCCCTCCCGGCGCACGGCTTCGGGTCCTTATCTCCCCTGACCTGCCCCCTCAATCGAGCGGCCAGATCGTTTGGCGCCCGGTGGATGGCATCGCTTTTGGGTGCATTCTGATTTGGGGGTCGCAGGCATGTGCCGGGGAGTTCCGAACTCCCCGGCACGTTCGAGGCACGGGAATTTCGCCCCCAGCAGAGAATGCACCCATCGCTTTTTTTCATGTTGACGGATATCGGGGGGCATGCTATACTTTCTTGGACGCGTCCATGGTCGGGCGCATCCATGGTGTTATGGGGCGTCATAAATCCCTTTCACGCCTCATCCCCTTGCTACAACTACGTTTTTCAATAGCCTATTGTAAACGCCGCGTATTTGCGCTGCATAGTTAGACGCCCGCCCTGTGTCATACAACTGGTCGGGATTGGTCCGTGGTCGATCTTTATCCTTTGTTGAGCATTCATCTTTGTTGTCAACCTATCCACAAACCTGCTGATCTACAACCCACAAGGAGAAACCCTATGACTCGTTCGAAATCCATGCGTTGGCTTGTCACCCTGCTGGCGATCCTGATGCTGGCATTGGCGCTGGCGGCCTGCGGCGCGCCCGCCGCCCAGGAAACCGTTGGCGAAGAAGCGCCGGCGGCGACCGAAGCGTCGGCGGCGGAGGCCGCCACTGAAGAGGCCCCGGCTGAGGAAGCTTCCACGGAAGAAGCGCCGGCTGAAGAGGCCGCCGCCCCTGAAGGCGATGTGATCAAGATTGGCGCCCTGGCTCCCCTGTCAGCCCCGGGCGCAGTGGTTGGCGGCGAGGCCATGGTTGACGCCATGCGCATCGCCGAGGATGAATTGAATGCCAATGGCGGCATTCTGGGACGGCCGGTGGAAGTGGTGATTGCGGATTCTGAAGGTCTGCCGGAGCGCGGCACCGCCGCCATGGAGAAGCTGATCAACCAGGATAACGTCGTGGCGATTGGCGGCGGTTATCACAGTTCGGTCGGCGTGGCGGCCAAAGAAGTCGCCCACGATAACGGCATCCCCGTGGTATTCGCCGAGACCTGGAACGACACCATCACCAGCAGCATGCTGCCGGAGATCTTCCGCATCGCGCCCCTCAACTCCGAGGTGTCGGCGGTGGACGTCAGATTCCTGACCAGCCTTCCCTATCCCATCGAGAAGGTCGTGATCCTCACTGAGAACACCGATTACGGCATCCCTGCCGCGGAATCGACCACCAGCGGTCTGGCCGAGGCCGGCATTGACGCCACCACCTTCACCGTGGACATTGGCACCCAGGATTACGCCGGCATCATTGAGCGCGTGCGCGCCGAGAACCCAGACTTCATCATGGTGTTGGCCACCGGCGAGGCGTCCTACAACTTCGAGCAGCAGGCCGCCGAGGCCGGCATCGGTCCTCAGGACGTGCCCATGCTTTGCAACCAGGTCTCCCTGGAAAGTCAGGCCTTCTGGACCAATGTGCCCGATGGCAACGATTGCTTTGTGCGCCGCGTCGGTCTTCCGGTCGATCTCTATAACGACGTGGCCACCTCCTTCGCCGAGCGCTATAGCGAGCGCACCGGCAAGCAGGCTCCTGAATCCTACGCCCTGGAAGCCTACGATTCCATCATGATCATCGCCCAGGCCATCGAAGAGGCGGGGACGACCGATCCTGCGGCCATCATCGATGCGTTGGAGAACATCACTTATGTGGGCGCCCTGGGCGAGATCACCTTCCCGGTGAACTCCTCCAACCCGCCGGACGTTGCGGGCAAGGATCCCAAGTGGTGGCACCAGTTCCCCAACCCGGCCATCACCATCGTCCAGTATCAGGAAGAGGGTCAGGATTCTAACGATTCGCCGGTCGTCTTCCCTGAGGAGTACAAGACAGGTGACATCGTTTGGGTCGGACGGACGGAATAAGTCCTTCGTTTCTCTACGCCGGTCAGGGGCGGATTCAGTCCGCCTTTGACCGGCGTTCTCCTCCCTTCATGTATTCATTCATCTTTATCAATTTACAGCGTCAAGAAGGTCTTTGAATGGATAACGCAGCAATCCTCGGTTGGACACTCCTCTGGCTGGTTGTCTGGGGCGCTATCGGTGGGATTGTCACGCCACGCATTTATGCGCGCAAAGACTTGGATATTTCGGATGCACCCCTGGGCGGGGCTATTATCGGCGCCGCCTTTGGCCCCTTCGGGCTGATCCCGCTCTGGATCGTTACGCCGGGATTTTCCATGCGCTGGCTGGTGGCGGCGGGCATGGTGATCCTGGGGATCATTGCTTTTGCATTTTCGAAAGCCTATCCAACCAACTTATGCGTCACCGACGGTTCTTACGTCACCTCACAACTGGCGAACGGGCTTGTCATCGGCATTATCTACAGCCTCATGGCTTTGGGGCTAACGCTTATTTTCTCGATCCTCGGCGTGGTCAGCTTCGCCCATGGCGAATTCTACATGATCGGCGGTTACGTCGTCTACGTCATGAGCACGTCGGTGTTCGCCCAGGATATGAGCCCCCTGGTCTGGCTCCTGGGCGCGGCTGTGGTCACCTTCGTCCTGGGCGCTATCTTCGAGGTGTTCTTCCTGCGGGTCATGGGCACGGGGAAGATCGAGCGGCCGGTGGAATACGCCATTCTGGTCACCTTTGGCCTTTCGTTTTTTCTCCAATACCTGGCCCAGGCGATCATGGGCGCCTCCCCGGTCAAGGCCACGCGTTTCTGGGACTTCCCGGTCATGGCGCTGCCTTCGGCTGAAAATCCGTGGTTTCTGAAGACGACTAAAGGCTCGTTGACCCTCTTCGAGGTTATCCGCATTCCCAACGCCCGCTTCACTTCGGCCATTCTCGCCGTGATCCTGTTGCTGGCGCTCATGTGGTTCCTCTACCGCACCTGGCAGGGGCGGGGATTGCGCGCGGTGAGTCAGGACAGGCAGGCTGCGTCAGTGGCTGGCATCAACCCCAACAACATGAACACGCTGGCCTTCGCCATGGGGGCGATGCTGGCCGGACTTTCCGGCGCCTCTCTGGTGCAGGTCTTTTCCTGGCTGCCCCAGGTGGGCGTGCCTGCAGCCGCCCGCTCGTTCGTGATCATCGTCCTGGGCGGCATGGGCTCCTTGCCTGGCGCTTTCCTGGGCGGCTTGATCGTGGGCGTGGTCGAGACCATGGGCACAGGCTGCGTGCCTGATCCATCCCGGGCCGCGGCCTACATGCCCGCCTACGGTATGATCATCCTGACGTTGACGCTGTTGCTCAAACCCACCGGACTGTTTGGGAGGGAACTGTGAGCGGACGCATCAATTACGTCAGTTGGGGATTGGCGGCGCTGGGCATCATCCTGCTCTTGCTTGCGCCGCTCCGGATTGCAGATTCCCCCTATATCATGCATTTGGCTATCACGGCCTTCTTCTACGCCATTCTGGCGTCGAGTTGGTCGCTTCTGGCCGGCTACGGCGGCCAGTTTTCGTTCGGTCATATGGCCTTCATGGCCATCGGCGCCTACACCGCCGCCCTCTACGGCACCTACGTCCGCATCTCCACCGTGGCCACAGAGCTTTGCCGGGAGATCCCCTTCTTCGGCCGCTGGCTGGTGATTCTGAACCCCATCGGCGTCACCCAGGACGGACAGACTTGTCTGGATCTGGCCAAGCCGACCATGCCGCCAGGCACGGTGATCGTTCAGCCCTCCATCTGGTGGGGGGTGCTTTTTGGCATCATCATGGGTGGTCTCTTTGGCATTCTGATCGGCGCCCTGGTTCTGCGTCTGCGTAGCACATACCTGGCGCTTTTCACCATCGCCTTCTCTGAGATCCTGCGCGCCGTTATCAGCGCTGAACTGAATATCACCCGGGGGCAGAGCGGCCTCGAGTTACCGCCCCTCTTCCCCAATGGCGTCACCTTCTTTGGCTACACCTTTAGCTCGACCAGCAAGATTCCCCCGTACTATGTGATGCTCTTGTTCTTCCTGTTCACCATGGCCTTCATGGCCTGGCTGATCGCAGGTCGTTTCGGACTTTTTATCCGTTCTATCCGCGAGGATGAGGAGGCTGCGGCCGCGTTGGGCGTGCATGTGGTGCGGTATAAGGTGCTTCTCTTCACCATCACGGCCATGATAGCGGCTTCCGCCGGGGCCATTCAGGCCCACTATATCGGCATCATCACGCCCAATATTCTGCTGATCCTGCAGATGAGTCTGGTGATCTCCATGGCGGTGATCGGCGGCCTGGAGAGCATCGTGGCCGCGGCCATCGGCGCTATCATCATCGAGTTCGCGCTGGAATTGCTGCGCGTCAGCTTCGACATTGGCCCCTTCACTGTGGATATGACCACCTGGCGGCTGGTTTTCTTCGGCCTGCTGTTGATGCTCACGCTGCGTTTCTTCCGCAACGGCTTGATCCATCCGATTATTCTCTACTTCACTCGCCGAGGTGTGGCCGATGAAACCGTGGCCAAGCGTAATGTGAAGAGTGAAATGTAAGGCGTAAGGCGTGACAGGATGACAAGGCGGCCGGGTGACAAGCGGCGTCACACGCCTTACGTTTCATGTCTTACGCTTCATGCATCAAACCATAGGCATGCTACATGATTGAACTGGATATCAACCACATTTATAAGAACTTTGGCAGCTTGCAGGTGCTGCGGGACGTCACTTTCCAGGTGCGCGGCGCGGAACTGATTGGTCTGATCGGCCCCAATGGCGCCGGCAAGACCACACTGACCAACATCCTGGATGGCGCCATCAGACCATCCGGCGGCACCGTCTACCTCAACGGCAAGCGCATTGACACCTTGCCGCCCTATGAGGTGGCCCGGGCCGGCCTGGGGCGCACCTTTCAGGTGACGCGCGCGTTTCGGCGCATGACGGTCCTGGAGAATCTGCTGGTGCCGGCCATCGCCCTGCACCCCACGGCCCGTCGGCGGGACTTCGAAGAAAAGGCTCGGGATGTGTTGGAATTCCTGACCATGGATCACCTGATCAATGAATATGGCCGCGCCCTCTCCGGCGGGCAGCAGAAGTTGCTGGAACTGGGGCGCCTGCTCATGCTCGACCCCCAGGTGATCATCCTTGACGAGCCGTTCGCCGGCGTCCATCCCAA
>JAJRVT010000042.1 GCA_024277175.1 Chloroflexota bacterium
CGACGCCCGCGGGCAGGCGCAGGGGCAGCCCGACCCAGATCAGGTCGGCGTCGTCCAGCCCGTTGAGACGCAGCAGGGTGTCGGCGCTGACGCCGTACTCCTTAGCCAGCTCGGAGAGGGTCTCGCCCGGCTGCACGATGTGGACCGGCGCTTCCTGGGCGCGGGCGACGGACGTCACGCCCAGCAATAGGAGCAGGGCCAGCAGCGCCATGGACATCAGGCGCAGGGTGGCGGACCTGTGCGAAACTGGTTGGGTTTGGCTGTTTGCATACATGCGTTTTTTGATTGCCTCTGCTGTGCGCGGCGGTAGCTGAAATTCTGTCTAATGATACCCACAAAAGCGCCTGATTGACAAGGGGAAACTTTTGTATCGTCATTTGCGGAACAATGACTATCCGAATCATGTGCACAGAGAGGATTTAGCGACGGAACGGGCGGTTATTGGTCCCATTATCACGAGGTGTGAAGAAGGTGTTTCGCATAGTGAGTGACAGATTGCAGTCGATTGACAGACAGCCCGTTGTCGCGCAGAATATAGACATTGCATTTCACGCTACACAAAAACCAGAGGCGGCTGTCCAGCGCCCGCGATAAACCACGGTGGGCGGATCTGTACGGATTTTTTCAAAAATCCGTTTTGACCTGCTCAACCTGATCAACTCGCGGTCTATCGTGTGGTCGTTGGATCGTCATAGACAGGGAAAGGGGAGTGATTCAGATGAAGACTGTCAAACAACTGCTGGATGGCAAAGGCTATCAGGTCTGGACAACCGACCCGGATCGATCGGTCCTGGACGCGATCAAGCTCATGGCGGAGAAGGGGGTGGGCGCGCTGGTGGTGGTGGAGGACGGACGCGTGGTGGGCATCGTCACCGAGCGCGATTATGCGCGTAAGGTGATCCTGGAGGGGCGATCATCCAGGGAGACGCCTGTCCGTGAGATCATGACCACCCGGGTCATCTGCACCCATCTCACGAACACGGCCGAAGAGTGCATGGCCGTCATGACCGATAAACGCGTCCGCCACCTGCCCGTCATGGAGGACGGCCAACTGGTAGGGATCATTTCTATCGGCGACCTGGTCAAGTCCATCATCGACCACCAACAGTTCATGATCGAACAATTGGAGAGCTATATCACCATGGGATAAAAAAATAGAACGCGGATGAAACGGATTGAGCGGATCTACACGGATTTTTTCTTGAAAAAATCCGTGTAGATCCGCTCAATCCGCCAAATCCGCGTTCTATTATCTTACGGCTGGACGACCGTCACCGTCTGCTGTGCGGTGGTCGAACCGCTGAACTCGGCATCCACCTTCAGGGTGTAGGTGTATGTGACGCCGATGCGGCCGACGTCCGGACAATCCTGGATGGTTCCCTGCTCCGCAATGTCACTCTGGAGCGGCTGATCAGGCCTGTCGCTGCGGAAGATCTGCGCCTGCACCAGGCTTGTTCCGCTGAACTGCCAGGTGAGGTCCACGCATTGGTTGGCCGTGCTGATCTGGTTCGGCGTGGCCGTGAAGACGCTGATGACCGGCGGCGCTTCCACGGTCGGCTGGGCGGGGGCGACCACTTGCACCGACTGGTTCGCCTGGGTGGTCTGACCCACGCTGTTGGCCGCGTCCAGGGTGTAGTTGATGGTTCCCTCCTCGGTGGGGCAGTCCTGGTAGCCGTCCGTAGACACCGGACCGCCGTCCAGGATCAGGTTGCCGTTACGGCTCAGGCGGGTGTTGACCACGCCCGTAGTCTGCCACGCCAGGTTGACGCAGTCGCCGGCGTTGATCTGGCCCGGATTGGCCGAGAAGGAGTTGATGACCGGCTGCTCGGGCGCCGGGGGGGGCGTGGCCGTGGGCGGAGCCTGGGTCGGCACAGGCGTCGCGGTCGGTTGGGCCGCGTCCACCACCTGGATGTGCTGGTTGGCCCGGCTGGTTCCGCCCGGACCTGTAGCCTCTACGCCGTAGTTATAGTCGCCGGCTCCCGGCGGGCAGTCCTGAACGCTGCCGCTGATGGGCGCGTTATTCCAGATGTCGCCGCCGTTGCGGGTGATCTTCATCTGGTTCACATCGCCGCTCACGCTCCAGCGCAGGGTGACGCACTGGCCGGTTGTGATTTGGCCTGCCGGGTCCACGGAGAACTGATCCACATGGGGCGCGTTGGGCGCTGCCTGGACGTCGATGCGGATCTGGCGGGTTTCCACCGAGTTGTCCTGTTTGACTACCCGCAGGTAGTAGGTGGTGGTCTGGCCTGGGCATTCCTGGCGGCTTCCCTGGCCGGCCACGCCGTTGTTCTCCCAGTTCTGGCCGTCCCGGTAGAAGTAGACCGCGTTGACGTTGTTCACGTTCCAACTGAAGTTGACGCATTCGCCGCTCTTGATGCTGGTGCGATCAACGGTGAAATTGATATTGGGCGATGGGGTTTGGGTGGCGACGACAGGCGGCGGCGTTACGCCGGCCACGGTCACGCCTACCCAGATGCGGGCGCCAAAACCCTTGCCCTGGCCGTTGTGCATTTGCCAAACGCCCTGGTAAATGCCGGGCTGCAGCGGCGCGACCAAGTCCACATAGAGATCGTAGGTCTGGCCAGGGGCCACTGTCCCCTGGATGGAGACCGGCTGTCCGCCCATGAGCGCGCCTGGGCGATTGCCCTGAACGAACCCGAGCGTATAGCTGCTGTCCCAAGTGCAGGTGCCGCTGTTGAGCACCCGCCAGCCCTTACGGAAGGGTTCGCCCGGTTTGACCAGGGGAGGGGCCGTCATGTTCTGATCGTCATAGGAGAGGTCCGCCACCCATTGCATGCCGTCGAGGCAGGTGGGCAGCACTGGCGGTATGGGGGTGGCCGCGGCGACCGGCGGGGTCGGCGTGGGCAGCGGAATGGCCGCGCCCGGTTCGACGCCCAGGTATTCCTTGAGCAGTTGAGAGACGACGCCAGTTTGCTGCAACTTGACCAGCGAATTGTTGACCGCGGTCTGGAGCTGGGTGGATCCCTTGGCGTAGGCGATGGCGTACTGCTCGCGGCCCAGATCGTCACTCACGATTTTGACGCCGCCGCTCTTGACATAGTCCTCGGCCACCAGTGCATCCAGCACGACCACGTCGACCAGCCCGGCCTGGAGATCTTCCACGGCTTTGTCGATGCTAGTGTAGACGAAGATGTTCGTCTCCGGGGTCAGGCCGGCCTTGACCAGCGTATCCTCCAACTGATCCTGGTAAATGGAACCGCGCTGGACGCCGATGCGCAAGCTGGCCAGGTCGGTCAGGTTTTTGATGGGGCCAGAGACGCTGTTGGCCGGCCCCAGCACCACGGCTTCGCTCACATAGTAGACCGGGCTGAAATCGATCAGCGAGGCCCGCTCCGGCGTGACGGAGATAGCGGCGATGGCCACGTCTATCTCGCCGAGGTAGAGGGCTGCGCCCAGGCCGTCGAAGGCCATGTCGTGCATTTCGACCGTCAGGCCCAGGTCATCGGCGATGGCCGTGATCAGGGCCGGGTCGAAGCCGGTGATCTGGAAGTTCTCGTCATAGTACTCGAAGGGCGGGTAGTCCGCGGACGTGCCCACGATCAGCTTGCCGGTCTCCTGGATACGGGTCCAGGGATCGGCGGGCGCTTCCGTTGTCGGCGTCTCGGCCGCCGGGGCCTCCGCCGCTGAAGTCGGGGTCTCCACCACTGCCGCCGGCGTGTCTGTGGCCGGCGGGGGGGGCGGAGGCGTTGGCTCTTCTTTCTTGGACCCGCCGCACGCCGCCAGAACCAGCACGGCGATGGCCAGGACCATCAGGGATAAGAATCGTTTTTGCATGGGTGTGAACTTTCCTTTTCTTTGTTTAAGAGACTTACGCGCTGCGCATGAGGGCGCAAGATAGCGCTGTAACATACGCAGCTTACCAGTGTAGATGAATTTGTGACGAATAACCAAACTCTTTGCACCCCAATCACAGACCATTTCCCTACGACTTCATGATAGGCCGCGGAATGGAACGCGGATTAGGCGGACTTGCGCGGATTTTTTGAAAAATCCGCGCAAGTCCGCCCAATCTGTACAATCCGCGTTCTATCCTACCCCTTCAGCAGCGCATGCGCGATCCCCAGCCGTTGGATCTCCACCGTGCCGCCGCCCAGGGTGAACATGCGCGCGTCTCGCAGCAGGCGCTCGATGGGAAAGTTGCGGCTGTAGCCGTTGCCGCCGAAGACCTGGAGCGCGCTGTTGGTGACCGCGATCGCTGCTTCCGCGGCGAAGGTCTTACAGACGCTGGCCGCGTAGCGTTCCGGCGGATCGCTGCTCTGGATGGCCCGGTAGCAGAGCAGGCGCGCGGCCTCGATCTGGACGGCCATGTCGGCCAGGCGAAATTGGATGGCCTGGAAGTCGGAGATGGGGCGATCGAACTGGACCCGCTCTTTGGCGTAAGCGGTGGCCGCGGTCAGTGCGGCTTGGGCGATGCCCGTGGCCACCATGGCCGCGCCCACCCGCTGGCCGTTGTAGCCGCGCATGAGTTTGCCAAAGCTCCCCGGCTTCGCGGCCACCAGCACCTGATCCGCTGCCACCGGAACGTCCCGGAAGATGAGCTCGGCCTCGCGGATGCCCCGCAGCCCCAGGGTCGGCTCCCGGGGGCCGTTCTCCACGCCCGGCGCATCGGCCGGGACCAGGACGCAGCCCACGCCCGCACTCCCCGGCTGGTCGTCAAAGCGAGTGAAGACCACGTAGAGATCGCGCTCGCCCGCGCCCGTGATCCAGCGTTTATGGCCGTTGAGCCGGTAGCCGCCGCGGCCGTCAGACGTCAACGTGGTTTCCATCAGGTTGGCGTCGCTGCCGTGGCTCGGCTCGGTGATACAGATGGAGGTCAGGACTTCGCCCCGGGCGATGGCGGGCAGCCAGCGTTCCTTCTGGGCGGGGCTGCCATAGTGGAGGATCAGGCCGGTGGGACCGAAGTTATGGTCCGCCACCAGTCGCCCGCTGATCCCGCACCCCTCGGACACGGCTTCCACGGCCAGCAGCGCGTCCAGTGGCGTGCGTCCATGGCCGCCGTAGCGGGTGGGGACGGTCAGGCCGAAGAGGCCGAAGTCGGCCAGCTTTTGGATATGGGCGCGGTCGACCTGCTCTATGCGGTCCCATGTGGCCGCATGCGGCGCGACCTCCGCCACCGTGAAGGCGCGCACGCGCTCGATCCAGGTTTGCTGAAAAGGGGTGAAGTTCAGGTTCATGGGTGACTTCCTCCGGGTATGCGGCGGGGGCTGGACGATGGAGGTAGTATAGCATAGGAGATGGGGGGAGATTGGGTTTTGATCTGGTATATTGGCCGGGACGGCGGCCGCGCTGACCGGGGTCTGTCTGGGCGCGGTCAGCGCGGCGCATTCATCTCGATCTATCGAGTAGAGGTCTGGTTACGGCGTTACGATATTGAACCAGAATTCGAAACGGTCCATCAGTGAGAGGAATTCTCCCAATTTCTCCTGATTTCCATCAATCCGCACCTCGCCCGCGGCCTATTTGTCCGCCAGGGTCGCCGCACCCAAGAGGACATCGTCCCGCGGGGCGCGGGTCATGGTCAAGGTGGCGTCGGCATGGTTAGATTGCTTGCCCGCTGAGTAATTCAGCGCGCCATTTTCCACAACCAGCAGGAACAACTCCTCCGTGTCCGTGAAATGTACATTGAGGGCAATCTGTTTGCCTTCCGCCTTGGGACCGTTTAACTGTACGGCCAACAGGTCAAAGAACATTTCCGCCGGCGTAGCGCGGATCGCGTCAGGGCTGGCGGTGCTGGCCACCGGAACAACGGTCACGCCGTCGCGCAGTTCTTGGGTTCCGGAGAGATAGAAGTTGCGCCATGGTCCCGATTCCGTCTGATAGCCAAGTTGTTCCAGCGCATCGGCCTGCAACTCCCGCGCCGCCTGGTTGTCCGGGTCGGCGAAAACAACGTGATTGACCACCTGAGCCACCCAGCGGTAGTCGCCGTCGGCAAAGGATTGGCGCGCTTTTTCCAGCACAGCGTCGGCCCCACCCATAAATTCTACATATTTTTTGCCCGCCTCTTCGGGCGGCAGCGGGTGCAAGTGGGCGGGATTGCCGTCGAAAAAGCCCAAATAACGCTGATATACGGCCTTGACATTGTGGTTGATAAGGCGTCATTCACTTTTGGGTTGATGCGGATGCCTTCTTTGGGGTTGTCATGCTGATTTCCTTTCTTACTATGATTGCCTATTCGGCGTGAGCGTCTATTCGTCGATGTGAAGCGGGGCGGGAGCGGCGGGGTGCGGTTGCCTTCTGATTTTGAGGGTTTCAGGTCTGTTTCGTTCTTCTTCTCAAGAACCTGCGGGAGTCCACTATAGCACAAGTCGATGGTCACCAAAACTATGATATCATCTGTTGTTTTCCAGATTTGACACGTAACTTCGACTGTAGTATTATCATTGCCGACCCCTCCCCCCATGGGGTAGGGGTAAGGAACAAACAGAAAGGTGAGCCCGACGAGGACGTAACCATGGACGCAACACTAAAGAAAGATCTGATCAACCTACTCAAAAGCGTGGAAGGCCATGTGCGCGGCATCCAGCGAATGGTGGACGAGGACGTCTACTGCATGGATATTCTCAAGCAGATCAAGGCCGTGCAGCAGGCGTTGGAGCGGGTCAGCGCGCTGACGTTGGAGAATCATCTCAACACCTGCGTCACCACCGCCATCCGCAGCGAGGATGAGGTCGAGAAAGATCGGGTCTTTAACGAGATCATGGATGTCTTCAAGGCGACGGGAAAGTTGTAGAAAGATTGACGATTGAAGATTGAAGATTGGTCACCGCAGGTTGGCGACCTCCTGATCTTTAATCTTCAATTTTCAATCTTAAAATTTTTCACAGCAAAGGAGAACCATACAAATGGCTACCAAGACCTTCATCGCCCCCGATATCAGTTGCAAGCATTGCACCCACACCATCAAAATGGAATTGGGTGATCTGTCCGGCGTCCAGAAGGTGGAGGCCGACGTCGACTCCAAGCAGGTGACTGTGGAGTGGGACGCTCCGGCCACGTGGGACGAAATCAAGAGTTTGCTGGTGGAGATAGGCTATCCGCCGGCGGAGTAGAGCGTGAAATGTAATGCGTAATGCGTAAAGCGTGACAAGCGAGGTCGAGACGTCAATGAGTTTGCGGCGACCGCACGTTTTACGCCTTACGTTTTACGCATTACGTTTCACTCAGGAGAAAAACATGTCAGAACTGAAACAGATTACCGTGCCCGTGCTGGGCATGACCTGCGCCACCTGTGTGGCTACGGTCGCTCGAAATGCAAATAAAGTCGAGGGCGTCGAAAAGGCGGATGTCAACTACGCCAGCGAAAAGCTGACAGTTGAGTACGATCCGGCGGTGATGACGTCCAAGGAAGTGTTGGAGGACGTCATCGCCCGGGTGGATCGGGCCGGCTATGAGGTGCCCACGGCCACTATTGAACTGCCCCTGCTGGGCATGACCTGCGCCAACTGCGCCAACACCATCCAGCGTCGGCTGAATAAGGTCGAAGGCGTGCTGGAGGCCACGGTCAACTATGCCAGTGAAAAAGCCAGCGTGACCTATGTGCCCGGCGTGGTCGGGCGCGCCGAACTGGTGGCCGCGGTGCGCAAGGCCGGCTACGATGTGGTCGAAGCCACCGGCGCGGACGCTGAGGACGCCGAGGCCGCGGCCCGGGGCGCCGAGATCCACCACCAGTGGAAGCGGCTGATCGTGGGTCTCATTTTCACCGTGCCTCTTCTTTTCATGAGCATGGCCCGCGACATTGGCCTGCTGGGCGCTTGGTCCCATGCGCTGTGGGTCAACTGGCTCTTCTTCGCCCTGGCCACGCCTGTCCAGTTCTATGTGGGCTGGGATTATTATGTAGGCGCCTATAAGTCCCTGCGCAACAGAAGCGCCAACATGGATGTGCTGGTGGCCATGGGGACGTCAGTGGCTTATTTCTATAGCGTGATCGTCCTCGTCGCCCTGACTATGGGGTCGACGCTTTTTGGGGAGCACGTCTATTTCGAAACGTCGGCCACCATCATCACCCTGATCGTGATCGGCAAGCTGCTGGAAGCGCGGGCCAAGGGGCACACCAGCGAAGCCATCAAAAAGCTCATCGGCATGCAGCCCAAGACGGCCCGGGTGGTGCGCAACGGCCAGGAAGTGGATATTCCCATCGCAGAGGTGGAGGTGGGCGATACAGTCATCGTGCGCCCCGGCGAGAAGATCCCCGTAGACGGCGTGGTCATCGACGGCCATTCTTCGGTGGATGAGAGCATGATCACCGGTGAGAGCCTGCCTGTGAGCAAGAAGGTGGGCGACGAGGCCATCGGCGCCACCATCAACAAGCAAGGGCTGCTTCGCATTGAAGCCACCCGAGTGGGTAAGGAAACCGCGCTGGCCCAGATCATCAAACTGGTGGAGCAGGCCCAGGGCAGCAAGGCCCCCATTCAGCGGGTGGTGGACCAAGTGGCGGCCTACTTTGTGCCCGCGGTGATCGTCCTGGCGCTGGCCACCTTCGTGATCTGGCTGGCGCTGGGCGCGGGCTTCGTGCCGGCGTTGCTGCGGCTGGTGGCCGTGTTGGTCATCGCCTGCCCGTGCGCCATGGGGCTGGCCACGCCAACCTCGATCATGGTCGGCGTGGGCAAGGGCGCGGAGAAGGGCATTCTCTTCAAGAACAGCGCCGCGTTGGAGCAGGCCCACAAGCTCACCGCCGTCGTCCTGGATAAGACGGGCACCATTACCCGGGGCGAGCCCCAAGTGACGGATGTGATTGTGAGTGAGAAAATTGAAAAATTAGGATTAAAGATTGGTTCTAACGGAGATTCAGGGGGCGCGGACAATGCCCAATCTTCAATCTTCAATCCTCAATCCTACCTTCTCTCCCTGGCCGCCTCCGTCGAACGCGGATCCGAGCATCCGCTGGGCGAGTCTATCGTGCGCTCGGCCACGGCTCAGGGGCTGACGCTGTCGGATCCCCAGGGGTTCGAGGGCATCGCCGGCCATGGCGTCGCGGCCACAGTGGACGGCCATCAGGTGATGGTGGGCAACCGTCGCCTCATGGAGCGGGAACAGGTGGCGTTGAACGGCCTGGAAGCCCGGGCTGACGCCTTGCAGGAGCAGGCCAAGACGGCCATGTGGCTGGCGGTGGACGGCCAGGTCAGCGCTATCATCGGCGTGGCGGACACCATCAAGGAAGGCTCCAAAGAGGCGGTCCAGTCCATGCACGACCAGGGGCTGATCGTGGTCATGATGACCGGAGACAATCAAGCCACGGCTCAGGCCATCGCCGAGGAAGTGGGCATCGACCGGGTCTTCGCCGAGGTGATGCCCGGCGACAAGGCCGACTACGTGACCAAACTCCAGGAGGAGGGCTACAGTGTGGCCATGGTGGGCGACGGCATCAACGATGCGCCGGCCCTGGCCCAGGCCGATGTGGGCATGGCCATCGGCACCGGCACGGACGTGGCCATGGAGACGGCCGATGTCACCCTCATGCGCGGCGACTTGCGTAGCGTGCCCCAGGCCATTAAACTGTCCAAGGCCACCATGCGCAACATCAAGGAGAACCTGGCGTGGGCGTTCGGCTATAACATCGCCCTGATCCCCATCGCCGCCGGCATTCTGGCTCCCTTCCCCTGGGCGCCTGATTTCCTGCGTCAACTCAGCCCCATCCTGGCTGCGGGTGCGATGGCTTTCTCCAGCATCAGCGTCGTCAGCAACGCCCTGCGTCTGCGACGGCTGGAGTTGTAATTGCAATAGCTTACTATTAAAATGTCAAGTACCTTTTTGCAAAAATCGTCAGAGACGCGCGGGGGAGTATCTCCGAATTAGGCTAAGAATTTGGAGTCGCAGGCATAAGATATGAATCTGCACGGAAGTCATCGGTTGTCTGAG
>JAJRVT010000043.1 GCA_024277175.1 Chloroflexota bacterium
CTGATCGTCCCTTTGACCCGGCGTTGGCGATGTCTGCCTGATGACCTATGCGTTATGTAACCTAAACCTTTGTTCTTTATCCGTTTGTTCTCACATTTCGTCAATTAGGGACTTGACATCAAAGAGAGAATCTACGAGGTGTGCGTGTTGACCTGTAGGTGCGGGCTTGCAGCCGCACGATTTGCGTTGATCCGAGAGGGTCATGGAATCCGGGGGGGTGTGCGGCTGCAAGCCGCGCCTACGGGCCGTTGTCAATACTCTCAACCAAACACCCTCAATCGACCAGCCCATACTGTTCGCGCGCCTGGGCAGGGGTGATATACCCATTCTTCAGATCCTCCCGGACCAGCGCTCGATCTCGCTTTTTGGGATCGCCCCAGCCCGCGCCAGTGCCGGTCATGATCTGGATCACGTCGTCGGTGTTGAGGGTCATGCCGGCGATGACCGAGTGATCTTCGATTTCGCCGTTGGCCCGCCGGATGATGATGTGGTTGGGCGAGCCCTCCTGGCCCCCTTCCAGAGGATAGGGACGCACTTTGGAGCGTGTGTAGGCCGCGGTCAGCCAGGCGTTGTCCGAGCGGATACGGTAGTCGATGCGCACCCCTTTGCCGCCCCGGTGCAGACCGGCGCCACCCTCCTCGTCATGGAAACTGAGATAGTCGACCGTCACGCCATAGCGCGCTTCGGCCACCTCGGCCGGGCAATTGTAGGTTTCGCCGTGGAGCGGACAGAACTGGCCGGGGTTGCCGTCCTTGCGGGCTGAACCGCCCCAACCGCCGATCTCCGGCTCGATGACCGCGTAGGGCCGTCCCGTGTCCGGGTGGATGCCGCCAAAGAGGGTGCCGCAGACCGAGGCGAAGCCGCCGGCCGGGATCCGTTCGGGCATCTCCTGGGCAAGACAGCGCAGCACCAGATCGGTGACGCGTACGGTGATCTCATAGTAGAGACCGACCGGCGCCGGGAAGGTGGGATCGAAGACGGTCCCCTTTTGGGTGAGCACTTTCATGGGGCGGAAGGTCCCCCCATTGGCCAGCCGGTCGGGCGAAGTGACCGACTTGAAGGCCATCTGGCAGGCCACCAGCACCTCGTCCCGGCTCATGTTGAAGGGACCGGGGTCCTGCTCCGGGTTGTCGCGTAGGTCGATGATGAACTCGTCGTCGGTGATGGTCACCGTGACCTTGTAGACCTGGCCGCTATCCTGCTCTTCCGCCAGCGAATAGACGCCTTTGGGCAGCTTGCCGATGGCGTTGACGCTGACCTGTTCGCCAAAGTCCATGTAATCATCCAGCGCATAGAGGAAGACATCCTTGCCGTATTTTTCCACGATTTCCAGGATGCGGCGTTCGCCCACGCGCACGGAGGCGATGCCGGCCCACAGATCGCCGGTCATGAAATCGGGCATGCGACAGTTGGCGGCCAGAATGTCAAAGACCGGGCGGATTGGCTCGCCTCGCTGGATCAGTTTGACGCCTGGGAAAATCATGCCTTCCTGAAAAATCTCTGTGGCTTCGGGCGAGAGGCTGCCGGGCACCATGCCGCCCACGTCGTTCCAATGGGCGATGTTGGCGGTCCAGGCCACAATCTCAGCCTTATTTTCTTCTCCGCCGGCAAAGACGGGCATGACCAGCACCATATCGTTGAGATGGGTCACCCCGCCGTTGTACGGGTCATTGGCCAGAAAGACATCGCCCGGCTCAATATCACCCGGCTGGTCGAACTTGCTGATGATCTGCTTGACGGTCTTGTCCAGCACGCCCACAAAGGCCGGAATGCCTGCGCCCGATCCGGCGATCTCGCCGTGGCGATCGGTGATGCCCGTGCCCATGTCCAGGACCTCGTAGATGATGGCGCTAATGGCCGTCCGGCGCATGGCCGCGAACATCTCATCGGCCGCGGCCTGCAATGAATTCTGGATAATCTCCAGTGTGATGGGGTCATACTGCTTGCTCACAGTTTGCTCCTTTGATTTTCTCTGATCAGACAAAGGGCGATAGACCGCGGATTTGGCGGATTGGGCTGATCCTCACGGATTTCTTTTTTTGAAAAAAATCCGATTTTTATCCGCTTGATCCGCTCAATCTGCGGTCCAATATTCTATGCCTGGGCAGCTACCTCGATCTGATAGTTGCCCCACTCGTCCACCGCGCAGGGCATGCCGGGGGGGATGACGACGGTGGTCTCGGCTTCTTCGATCACGGCCGGACCGGCGAGGGCCATGCCCGGCTCCAGCAGGTCGCCGTTGTAGAGGGTGGCCTTATGCACGCCCGCTTCCAGGTAATCCACTTCCCGCTCCCCTTTGACCGCCACGTCCAGGCTTGCGGTCGCCGAGGGTAGGGTCTGGGGCTGGAGCTTGTCCACTTCAGCGTAGGCGATGAGGTGGTAGGTGACGAGCTCCACCGGCGCATTCAGACGGTAGGTGTATTCCCGCTCGTAGTTGACGTGGAAATTTTCGAGGATGTCCGCCAGATCGTCCGCGGCGATGGGGCCATTGGGCAACTCGATCTCGGTGGAATGCTCCTGGTTCTGATAGCGGAAGCTGCCGTGGCGCACAAAACGCACCCGTGAGCGGTCGATGCCCTCGGCCTCGTACTCCTGATAGGCCTGTTCCTCCATGGCCGCCAACGTGGCGCTGATCTCCCCTGCCGCGGCCGCCTGGTCCATTTCCACGATGCGGGTTTGCAGATAATCGCGCCGCAGATCGCTGAGCAACATGCCCCAGGCCGAAAAGACGCCGGAAAGGTTGGGGATGACCACTTTTTTGATACCAAGTTCACGGGCCAGTGCGACGGCATGCATGCCGCCGCCGCCGCCAAAGGCGATGAGGGTGAAGTCGCGCGGGTCGTGGCCCCGGTTCACAGAGATGAGCTTGATGGCGTTGACCATGTTGTTGTTGGCCAGACGCACGATGCCGCGGGCCGCCTCCAGCGGGGTGACGCCCAGTCGATCGGCCAGCCTGTCCAGCGCATCACCCACGCCGGCCATGTCGGCGGTCATGGAACCGCCGCAGAAGTAATCCGGGTTGATGCAGCCCAGGGCCAGGTTGGCGTCGGTGGTGGTGGCCTCCGCGCCGCCCATGCCGTAGGAGACGGGACCGGGGTCAGCGCCGGCGCTCTGGGGTCCCACGTGCAGCCGGTCGAACTCGTCCACCCAGGCGATGGAACCGCCGCCCTGGCCGATCTCCACCAGATCGACCACAGGGACGATGATCGGATAGCCAGCCGATACGTCGCTCTGCTGCAATACATAGTTGGTGTTCAACTTGACCTGCCCGCCGGTGATCAGCGCACACTTGGCTGTGGTGCCGCCGATGTCCAGGGCGATGGTCTCCGTCTCCCCGATCAGGCGGCCCAGCGCGGCCGCGCCCCAGACGCCGGAGGCCGGGCCGGATTCGATCATGGTGATGGGAATCTGCCGCGTGTTTCGGACCGTGTCCACGCCACAGTTGGACTGCATGATGTAGGGCGTGCAGGTCATCCCGGCCTCCTCCAGGCGGCCGGTCAGATCGTCCAGATAGCGGTGAGCGATGGGCTGAACGTAGGCGGAGAGCACAGCGGTGTTGCTACGCTCATACTCACGCCACTCCCGGGTGATCTGGTGGGAGGCGACCACCGCGACCTTCGACCACAGCTCGGCGATCCGGGTGGCGGTCGCCATTTCGTGGCTATCATTGGCGTATGAGTTGAGCAGACAGATGGCGATGGCCTCCACGCCCTCGGCCCGGAAATCATCCAGGATCGCGGGCAGCCCGCTGAGGTCAAGAGGGCTGCTTTCTTCCCCCTTGTAGTTGATGCGCCCGGCCACCTCACGGCGCAGATAGCGGGGCACAAAGGGTTTTGGCTTCTCGTACTCCAGGTTGAAGTAGTCGGGACGGTTTCCGCGGCCAATTTCCAGCACATCCCGAAATCCTTGGGTGGTGATCAGCCCGGTTTTGACGCCCTTGCGTTCGGTGATGGCGTTGATGACAATGGTGGTGCCGTGAACGAAAGAGACGAACTCGTCAGGACGCACGCCGGCCGCCTGGATCACATCGAACACACCTTGCTCGAACTGAGCCGGCGTGGTGTGGCTTTTGGCCGTGCCCACCGAGCCGTCCGCTGCCACATACACCAGGTCGGTGAATGTGCCGCCGATGTCGGTTGCAACTCTGGTCACAGGACTTCCTCCTTGGATTCATGGATAAGAATTTCGCTGATCAAAAAAACCGGTTCTTTCAGCATCTTCAAATTTTCCTGTAGGCTCGCCTGTACGTCCGCATCATAGAAGCCGTGTTCGAAGCTCTCCATATTGGGCCAGTCCGCGGTGGTCATGAAACGATAGGGCGGCGCGCTGTCATCGGGCCAACCTCCATCGATGCGGGCGAAATCAGAGCGAATCACGCCGGGAATGCCCATGTTTTCTTCCTGGTGATCGGTGAGTCGCCATTCAAGAAATTCGTTTTCATCGACATAGGGTTGCAGATTGTAGAGCACGGTCAGTCGTATCATCTTGATTCTCGTTTCACGGCGATGCCGGGAGTAAGGCGCTAATTCTCCGCCTTCAGTAAATGGCAGCGGGCGAAATGCTGGCTGTGCAACTCAATCATCTGCGGGTCAGCCTGCATGCACTGTTCGAACACATAGGGGCAGCGGGTGTTGAAACTGCATCCGGGCGGGACGTTCACCGGACTGGGAATCTCGCCGCGGGGGACCATTTTGGCAGGCTTCAACGCTTCTTCTTCATCCGAAATAACCGGAATGGACGAAAGCAGCATCTGTGTATAGGGATGCTCAGGACGTTGAAAGAACTCGGCGCCGCCGGCCACCTCGCATACCTTCCCCAAGTACATGATGGCCACCCGGGAGGCGATGTTGCGCATCAGGCTCAGGTCATGGGTGATGAAGAGATAGGTGAGGTTCAACTCCCGCTGCAAACGCATGAGCAGGTTGATCACCTTGCCCTGCACCGAGACGTCCAGCGCCGATGTGGGTTCATCCAGAATGACCAGCGATGGGTCGGTGGCCAGCGCACGGGCGATGGCCACGATCTGCTTCTCGCCGCCGGAGAGCATGTTGGGATAGCGATACATGTAGGAAGGCGGCAGGTCCACCAACTCCAGCAGCCGCAGCGTCGCGCTGATCACGTCCTCGTCCGGCTTGTGAATGCGCAGGGGCACAGCCAGGTTCTGGGCAATGGTGCGCCGGGCGTTGAGCGACGATCCCGGGTCCTGAAAGACGATCTGAATTTCCTTTTTCAGATCGAGCGGACGACCGCCGCCGCCTTCGAACAGGTCCCGCCCGCGGAACTCGATGGTTCCGCTGGTAGGCCGGTGCATTCCCGCCACCATGTAGGCGATGGTGCTCTTGCCCGATCCGGATTCGCCCACCAGACCGAACGTCTCCCCGGCGTAAAGCTCAAGCGAGACGCCATCCACGGCCTTGACGTCGATGGGCTTGCGTCTGATGACGCCCGTATGGCCCACGGTGAAATATTTTTTCAGGTCACGCATGATCAGAATCGGTTCGGTCACGTCGTAACCTCCCCGGTGGTTGCGGCAGCCCCATGTTCGCCGTCATAGAGGAAGCAGGTCACTTCATGCACGCCGTCAACCTCGCCATCTTCCCCGTCTATCCGAAATACAGGGGGTTTCTGCCGGCTACAGATATCCATCACATGGGGACAGCGGGTATGAAAACGACATCCGGCCGGCGGGTCCATATAGTCGGGGATCCGTCCCGGTATGCCCTGGGAGACGCCGCCGCCGGAGAGCCTGGGCACAGACTCCATCAGCCCTTGCGTGTACGGATGTAGCGGGTTGGCGAAGAGTTTAGGCGTCGGGGCCATCTCCACCACACTGCCCGCATACATGACATAGACCCGGTCCACCGTTTCACGCACCACGCCCAGGCTGTGGGTGATGAGGATGATGGAGGTGTTGAGATCTTCGACCAGATCGTGGATCAGGCGCAGGACCTGGGCTTGAATGGTCACGTCCAGGGCGGTGCCCGGCTCGTCGGCGATCAACAGTTGGGGCGTGGTCGCCAGCGCCATGCCAATACAGACGCGCTGGCGCATGCCGCCGGAGAGCTGGGTCGGATATGCCTTGAGCAGGCGCTCTGGATCGGCCAGCGCCACCTCTTCCAGGGCGGCAATGGCCCGTGCCCTGACCTCTTTTTTGGAGAGCCGGGCGTTGGCCGCGTGTTTGATCACCGGCGAAAACTGTTCTTCCACCGTGAAGACCGGGTTGAGCGCGGCCATGGGATCCTGAAAGATCATGGTCACCTCCCGGCCCCGGATACGGCTGATCTCGCGGCCGTTCATGGCGAGCAGGTCCTGGCCCTTGAAGTGGATCTGGCCACTCTCGATCTGGCCGGGCGGCATGGGCAGCACGTTGAGGGCCGTCTTCATGGTGGTGGTCTTGCCACAGCCGGTCTCGCCCACAAGGCCCACCTTTTCACCGGGATAGACGACCATGTTGATGCCGTCGAGCACTTTCAGCGTTCAGCCATAGACCTGAAAATTGACCCGTAGGTCCTTGATTCCCAACAGTGGTTCGGCGCTCATGCTCAACCATCCTCCGCAGCGAAAAGATCGCGCAGGCCGTCACCCAGCAGGTTGAAGCCGAGGACCACCACCACAATCGCCAGCGCGGGGAAGGCGGATATCCACCAGTCGTCGGGCAGATAGCGGGTGCCGCTGGCGACCATGGTGCCCAGCCCAGGTTTTGGCGGCTGCACGCCCAGCCC
This sequence comes from Chloroflexota bacterium, assembly GCA_024277175.1. Lineage (GTDB taxonomy): Bacteria > Chloroflexota > Anaerolineae > Caldilineales > Caldilineaceae > JAJRVT01. The sequence continues at coordinate 6,723 of JAJRVT010000043.1, forward strand.
CACAAAACTAAGCGAAGCGCCGATGATGATCACCCAGCCCATATCCAGGCTCATCTTGGTGAAGATGGGCGAGACGCAATTGGGCAGAATCTCCCGGAAAATGATGTGGGACGTGCTCGCACCCGTCACCTGGGAGGCGGTGACGAAAAACTCGTTGCGCAGCCCGGTGGTGATGCTGTAGACCAGCCGCGTGTACCAGGGCCACCAGGTCAGACTGACCGCGATCATGGCGTTGAACAGGTTCGGCTCCAGAATGGAGGCGATGGCCAGGGCCAGGATCAGTGGCGGCACGGCCAGAAAGATGTCGGTGGTGCGCATGATCAGCGTGTCGGGCCAGCGGTGTTGGAAGTAGCCGGCGACCAGACCCAGGACCACGCCAATGGGCACGACGATGGCCAGCACCGTCACGCCCATGGTCAGCGAAAAGCGATAGCCGTAGATAACCCGGCTCAGGATGTCGCGGCCAATCTCGTCCGTGCCGAACCAGTGCTGACTACTGGGTGGCTGGCTGGCATTGGCGAAGTCGGTGAAGGGCTTTACATGTTCGGGATAGGGCGCGATCCACGGCGCAAAGATGGCCAGGCAGACCACGAATATGATCGTGCCCGCGCCAATCAGCGATAATGGATTGCGCGAGAACTTATACCACGCCCGACCCCAGTTTTCGCGACGGCTCTCGCGCCGCAGCCGTGCAATATCCTCGGCGGTCAGTTGTGTAGCCTGTACAGCAGATGTCATTTCCACCCCCATGGCTAGCTCCCTCCGCCTGCGCTCAGGCTGATGCGCGGGTCCAGGCGGGCGACGAGAATGTCGACCAGCAGGTTGACCAGCACGAAGACGATGCCGAAGCTGAGAATGACAGCCGAGATGGCGTTGAGGTCCTTGCTCAACATGGCGTTCATCCCGTAGCGGGAGAGTCCTGGCCAATTGAAGATCAATTCCACAAGAAAGGCGTTCCCCAACCCGGCGGCAAAGTCCATCCCCACGATGGAGACGGTGGGGATCAGCGAAGGCTTGAGCAGAAAGCGCCGCATGATCAGCCCTTCGGAGACGCCCAGGGCCCGGGCGCTGGCGATGTAATCCTTGGTCAGATTGTCGGCCATGGACGAGCGGGTGATGCGCGCTTCCTGGGCCATGGAGGCCATGGCCAGCGCCAGGGCCGGCAGGATCAGATGGCGGATCGCGTCCCAGAAGGTCGCGAGATCGCCGATCAGCAGGGAGTCGATGGTGTAGAAGCCGGTCACCCGCGGCGGTGGTTCCACCCCGTTGCTCAGGCGACCGATGGCGGGCAGCCAATCCAGCGCAAAGGCGAATATGAGGATAAAGATGATGGCGAAGACGAAGGAAGGCGTCACAATGCCCAGGTAGCTGAAGATGCGGATGATGTTGTCGATCCATTTGTCTTTATGGCGGGCCGCGATTGTGCCGAGCAGTAAAGCGCCCGTCAGCGAGATCGTGAGCGCGAAGAGAGCCAATTCCAGCGTAGCCGGAAAGAACTCGCGCACATCCTCGGCCACATTACGCCGGGTGACGAGGGAAATGCCGAAGTCGCCCTGGGCCGCGTCGCGCAGCCAGTAGCCGAACTGAACCGGGATCGGATCGTTCAGATGCATCTGCTCGCGCATATTGTCGACCACCCACTGGGGGGCGCGCGATCCCACGGCCAGCCGCACCGGGTCGCCCGGCATGATCCGGGCCACGGCAAAGATGACAATGGCCAGCCCCAGAATCACAAAGATGGCGTGGAATATGCGTTTGCCGATGAAGATGAGCAGGTTCATAGGGTAGATCCGGTGGTCGGTTGAGATTGAGAGATTGGAGATTGGCTCTCCTGGGAGCGAGACCCAATCTTCAATCTCTCAATCTCGTAATCTCTCAATTGCTTTCTACTGATGCACACCGATGTTGGCGGCGTAGAGGAAGTAGCCGTTGAGCGGGCTGGCGTCGCCAGAGACGGCCGGCCAGTCGACGTAATCCTGATAGGCGTGCTTCTGCACTTGATCGTAGATGAAGAGAGAGGGCGCCTCTTCCGCGATCTGATCCTGAATCTCAGCATATTTGGCGAAGCGCTCAGCCTGATCAATCGTGGTCAGCGAATCGTCGATGGCCGCGTCCAGCTCCTCATCCAGCAGCCATTCGTTCTGGGACCAGGTGGCCGCGGTGTCCGAGTGGTAGCGTTGTTTGAGGATCGGGCCGGCTTCGGGCAGATCGGCGGAAACGTAGATGGTCACAATGTGGGGGCTGGTCTCCTGGGCGCTGGTGTTTTCCACCACGCTCAGCCAAGGCGTCGAAACCACTTCCACCGGGATGCCGATTTCGGCCATGTTGGCCTGGAAAAGGAGGGCGAACTTCTCTTCATCCGGCACCTCGGAAATCCAGTGAATTTCCACCGGGTACTGATCCAGTTCATCGGCGTACTGGCATTGGGCCAACTCTTCGGCGGCCTTGTCCAGGTCCATGGAGAAGGTCATGACGTCAGGGTTGTGGCCACCGAGCGCTCTGGGGACCGGACCCTGGGACTGCTGGGTTCCCGGCCATTCCAGGCTGACGGCCGTGTCATAGTCGAAGGCGTAGGCCATGGCCCGGCGGCAGTGGACGTCGTCCAGGGGCGCAAGGCGGGTGTTGAGCATGAAGTAGAACTCGGTGAAACTGGGCAACGCAGCGATCTCCACGCCTTCCAGTTCACCCAGGTTCTCCAGTGCATTGATGGATTGCCATTGGTCGCTGATCTCCAGTTCGCCGTTTGACATAAGCGTGCGCACGGTGGCCGCTTCGGTTGTGGCGATGAAGCGCACTTGGTCGGGAGCGTTTTCGACAAAATCGCCCCACCAGCCGTCGAACTTCTCCATCAGCAGGAATTCTTCGAGTTGGAAGTTGGCGACCTTGTAGGGACCGGAACCGGCGTCATTGGTCAAGAGCCAGTCCTTGCCAAAGTCGCCGTTGTCACCATAGGATCCCTCAGCCGCGGTGTTCGCGCGCACGAGATCTTCATTGAGGATGTACAGACGCACAAGACTGGGCAGGAAGAGGCCGGACGGCTCGGCAAGCGTAAATTCCACGGTGTAGTCATCCACTGCGTTCGCCCCGTCCACGCCGGAGAACATATAGCCATAGCCTTCGCCAATGGTTTGCAGGCGATTGAAACTATAGGCCACATCGCTGGCGGTCAGGTTGCTGCCATCGTGGAACTGGACATCCTGGCGCAGGTGGAAGGTCCAGGTCAGTCCATCGTCGGAGGTTTCCCACGATTCGGCTAGCCACGGCGAAATTGTGCCATCGGGGTTGGGGAAGACCAGCGTGTCGTAGAGGTTGACCAGCGCTGAACCGCTGGAAAAATCACTGCCGACCGCGGGATCGATAAAAGTCGGCCAGGAAAAGCTAACGCGCAACTGGCGGGATGCAACTTCGCCGGCGTCAGGGGCCGCGCTCGAAGCGCTCTCCCCGGAATCGGCGGCGGCCCCTGAATCAGCCGCAGGCGCGCCGCATGCGGCCAGCAGCAGCGCGAGGAGAAGCAGAAGTGAGAGAGCAACAATTCGTTTCATCGTGGCATTCCTCCTTGGATTGCGGAAAACAAAAACGCGGTGATATGGATTGAATCGTGGGAATACATCAACAGGCACATAAGAAACGCGCTGATACGGGCGCTATTGGGCTGTTATGAAGGGGTGTACTTAGTATAGGAGGAAATCAGTGTGAGTGCATCGGTCAAATGCAATATTCTTGGATGGGAGAAAAGACACATGACGAGCGGTGAGGCATGGTGCTTTTGACTCAGTTTTTTCCCGAAATGGCGTCTATAGAGGCTCGCGGCCAATAGAACGCGGATTAAGCGGATTGGGCGGATCTTCACGGATTTTTTATAAAGAATCCGGCTATTTCTGCTCAATCCCGGTTCTATTATTCATGCAATCCATACACATCGCGAGCCTGCGCCGCCGTAATATACCCATTCTTCAGATCATCCTCCACCAACGCCCGCTCCCGCTGCATGGGATCGCCCCAGCCCGCGCCCGTGGCCGTCATGATCTGGATCACATCTCTCTTGTTGAGCGTCATGTTCGAGACGACCGAATAGCGTTCCCGCCGGCCGTCGGCGCGGCGAATGACGATGTGATTGGATGATCCCGCCTGCCCGCCTTCCAGGGGCCACGGTGGAACTTTTGACCGGGTGTAGGCTGCGGTGAGCCAGGCGCCATCAGCGCGGATGCGATAATCGATGCGCACGCCCTTGCCGCCCCGGTGCAGGCCGGCCCCGCTCTCCTCGTCATGGAAACCCAGATATTCCACGGTCACGCCATAGCGGGCCTCGGCCACCTCGGCCGGACAGTTGTAGGTCTCGCCGTGGTTGGGGGAGAACTGGCCAGAGTTGCCATCCTTGCGGGCTGAACCGCCCCAGCCGCCGACCTCCGGCTCGATCACAGCATAGGGCCGCCCGGTGTCCGGGTGGATGCCGCCAAAAAGGGTGCCGCAGACCGATGCAAAGCCGCCCGCGGGCAGCCGATCGGGCATGGCCTGGGCCACGCAGTGCAGCACCAGATCGGTGATGCGAATGCTGATCTCGTAGTAGATGCCCATGGCCGCGGGAAAGGCGGGATCGAAGACGCTTCCCTCGCGCGTCAGCACCCTCATGGGGCGGAAGGTGCCGCCGTTGGCCCGCCGGTCCCCCGGTGAGGTGATGGCCTTGAACGCCATCTGACAGGCGCAGAGCGTTCGGTCCCGGCTGGCATTGTAGGGGCCGGGGTCCTGATCGGGGTTGTCGCGCAGGTCGATGATAAACTCGTCATCGCTGATGGTGACGGTGACGCTGTAGACTTGCCCATTGTCCTGTTCTTCGCTCAGGCTCCAGACGCCGTTCGGCAGTGCGGATAACGCCTTGAGGCTGACCCGTTCGCCGAAGTCCATATACGCGTCCACCGCGTGCAGAAAGATGGGTTTGCCATATTTTCCCACGATTTCGACAATGCGTCGCGCCCCCACGCGAACCGCGGCGATGCCTGCCCACAGATCGCCGATCAGAAAATCGGGCATGCGGCAGTTGGCGGTCAGGATGTCAAAGACTGAGCGGATCGGTTGACCGCCAGCGATCAATTTGACGCCGGGGATCCGCATGCCTTCCTGGAAAATTTCCGTGGCCTTGGGTGACATGGAGCCGGGGACCATGCCGCCCACGTCGTTCCAGTGGGCGATGTTGGCCGTCCAGGCCACGATTTCATCTTCAGCAAAGACCGGCATGGCCAGGATCATGTCGTTGAGGTGGGTGACGCCCCCATGATAGGGGTCGTTGATCAGAAAGACGTCCCCCGGCCCGATATCCCCCGGCTGGTCGAATTTATGGATCAATTGCTTGACGCTTTTGTCCAGTACGTTGACAAAGGCGGGAATGCCGGAGCCGGAGCCGGCCATCTCGCCGCTGCGGTCGGTGACGCCCGTTCCCATATCCAGCACCTCATAGATGATAGCGCTCATCGCGGTCCGGCGCATGGCCGCGAACATCTCATCGGCGACGGCCTGCAACGAATTCTGGATGATCTCAACCGTGATCGGGTCAAACGCGTGTGACATGTTCCATTCCTTTATTTACCCGTCAAGCGATGCGAACCCCTCACGCAGCGCGTAGAGCGCGGCCTGGGTCCGGTTGGCCAGATGAAGTTTGTCCAGAATATGGCCCACGTGATTGCGGACTGTGCGTTCGCTGATGCCGAGTTCGATGGCGATTTCCTGGTTGCTCAGCCCTTGAGCCACCCGTTCCAGCACTTCGATCTCGCGCCGGGTCAAGGCGTCCGGGGGCGCGGTATTGGCCGGCGCGTGGTGAACTTCCCGGATCAGCTTGAGGGCGACCGATGGGGCCAGGGATGATTCGCCTCCGTTGACGAAACGGATGGCTTGCAGGAGATCGGTCGGGGAGGAATCCTTGAGCAGATACCCCAGCGCGCCGGCCTTGATGGCGGGAAAGACCTTGTCGTCGTCGACGAAACTGGTCAGGATCAGGATCCTGGCGTCAGGGTCGTTGGCCTTGATGTGGGTGATCGCTTCGATGCCGCCCATGTGTGGCATAATCAGATCGAGCAGGATCACATCGGGCGTCAATTCACGGGCAAGCCGTACGGCGTCGCGCCCATTATCGGCTTCTCCGATAATCTCCATGCCCGGTTCGGTTTTGATCAGCGCGTGCAGCCCCTTGCGCACCACGGCGTGATCATCGGCGATAAGCACTCGAATCGTTTCTGACATGAGGTTTCACTTTCCAGTCCTTCTGCGTGGCCGGTTCAACCGGCAGCGTGACAGTCACCTCGACGCCTTCTCCCGGCGCAGAGGCGATCGTCAGATTTCCGCCAATGTTGTGAACGCGCTCGGCCATGTTTTGCAGGCCCATGCCTCCTTGTGCGTCGATTTTGGCGGGATCATAGCCCACGCCGTTATCGGTGATCTTGACCTGCAAAGAGCCCTCATCCTGCCCAATCGTGACAGTGACCCTGCTTGCAGCACCGTGGCGCAACGTATTGTTGAGCGCTTCCTGAATAATGTGGTAAAGCTCCTGCTCGACAGCGGGGGGCAGCTCGTCAACAGCGTCAGCCGTGAAGATCGCCTTGACGCCAGCGCGTCGCTCCACAGCATCCAGCCGCAGTTGGATCGCCTCCACCAATCCCTCGGATTCGAGCGCGAGGGGGCGTAACTCGTGGAGCAGGAGCCGCATCTCTCGTAATGCATTCTGCGCGGTTGCACCCAAATCGATAAGATAGGCTTCGGTGTCCTCCAGGTCTCCGTTACGCAAGGCGCGCTGCCCCGCTTCGGCAAAGAGAGTCAGGCTGTAGAGGGATTGGGTGACGACATCGTGCAGATTGCGAGCCAGCCTCCGCCGCTCTTCCGCAACAGCCAACTGGTGCGACTGTTGATATAGCCGGGCGTTCTCCACGGCGACGCCGATTTGACCTGCAATCGAGGTGAGCAGGTTCACTTCATCCTCGGTGAACTCCTGATCGGCTTTGCGTAATACGCTGAAGACGCCACGGGTGCGGCCCTTGGTTCTCATGGGCACGCCAAGATAGGCGTGAAAGAGGCGATCCGGTACGTGGGCCGGCACATCATCCAATTCGGTGACGATGTTTGGGAGTGATACGGGGGCCTCCAGTTCAAAGACCCGGCCAATGATCTGTTCGCCGGGGCGCAATGATGTCAATTCACTGATCGACGCTTCAGAGACGCCCGAATAGGCGGCCAGATAGAGTTCGGCGTTCTCATCATCCCAGAGGTGGATGAACCCTTTGGCCGATTTGATGGCCGGGAGAACCTGCTCCAGCGCGCGATCCAGTATCACCTCCAACTCCAGCGGGCCGGCAGTCGCCGACGCGACGTGATAGAGCACAGAGAGTTCATCGTGGGCTTCCTTCAGAGAGGCTGCGGCTTTCTTACGGTCGGTCATGTCATAGCCAAAAGTGATCGCCCCCTGAAATGCGCCCCTGTCGTCATAAATGGCGCGTGAACTCCAGGCGATGGTCTTCAGGCTGCCGTCCTTGCAACGGATCTCTGTTTCCCAATCCTCGACGCTCTCCTCGCCTGTCAGCAGTCCGGCCGCCCGGGTCACGATCATGTTGCGGTACTCTTCATCGGGGTAAAGCCACGTCCATATTTTCATATGGCACAGGACTTCTTCCCGTGAATAGCCGCTGATCTTTTCGGCCATGGAATTCCACAGAGTCAGGTTCAGATTTCTGTCATAGATGTTGAGCCAGACGTTGACATTTTCGATGATATTGTTTGAAACATCATTCCAGTGGAAGGCGACAATCTCGGCGTCATCCCTGGTCTGAATATCCTGCATCCTGCCCTCAATTCGAAATGGCTGTTCGCTGTTCTTCGGGATATACGATCATATCGCGACTCAGATTTTATTACAAGCGTGAAATTCACGGTAGTAACTTTTCGATAGGTGCGTGCTTGTAGCCGCACGATCCGCGTTTATCCGAGAGGGGCATGGAATCTGGGAGATGTGCGGCTGCAAGTCGCGCCTACTCAATCCCCAATCTCTCCCCAATTTCCCCAACCATCCACTCTCGTCTATCATTGTGGGAACGAACGCCCCCGCGCCGCCACAACCAACTCCATCATCAACCCAGGAGACGGGAGCCCATGAACCGAGAATCCACCCTTCAATCCGCCATCGACGCCCTGCCACGGATCTCGCTGGGGGAGCGGCGCACCCCTATGGAGCCGCTGCCTAGGCTGTCTGCGGCCTTGGGCGGGCCGCCCCTTTACATCAAGCGCGACGACCTGACCGGCCTGGCCTTCGGCGGCAACAAGACGCGCATGCTCGAATTCAGTCTCGCCGACGCCCGCGACAAGGGCGCGGACGTGATTGTCACTGGCATGGCGGTCCAGTACAACTACTGTCGGCAGATGGCCGCGGCCTGCGCCAAACTGGGACTGGAGCTACATCTCCTGCTGCGCCCGGTGCGCGAGATCGACAGGACGCTGATCCAGGGCAACAACCTCCTGCAACGCCTCTTCGGCGCACAGGTCGAGGTGCTGGAAAGCAACGATCGGGCCGCGCAGCAGGCGGCCATCGAAGAACGCGCGGACCAACTGCGGGCCGATGGACGCAACGTCTATATCCCCCGCCAGGCTGACACCGTGGATCTGGATGCCATCGCCTACGCTGAGACCGCGCTGGAGATCGTCCAGGACTGTCGTGCGCTGGGCATCGAGCCGCGCCTGCTCTACACCGCTGCCGCGGACACCACCCAGGCCGGGCTGGTGCTGGGTTTCAAATACTTGCAAAGCCCCATCCACGTGCACGGGATCAACCCCTTCGAGGCCGGCCCGGAGCGGACGGAGGCCATGGCCGCCATGGCGACCATGGCGGCCCGCCGCCTCAATCTGGATGTGACGTTTGATACGATCGATTTCGACAACGACGTCTCCTATGTGGGCGAGCGCTACGGCATTCCCACTGCGGAAGGGCTAGCAGCCATCCATACCGTAGCGCGCCAGGAGGGTATCCTGCTCGACCCGGTCTACACAGGCAAGGCCATGGCCGCGCTCATGGACGACATCCGCGCGGGCAAATTGCCCCCGGATGAGCCGGTGCTCTTCCTGCACACGGGCGGCGCGCCGGCGTTGTTTGGCTATGCGACGGATGTGCTGGCGAGTATGCCGGCATAACGAAGACGCGTTCGACGCAGAGAGGCGCGAAGATGCAAAGGGTCGCAGAGTCTTTTTGTGTTTTCTTTGCGCATCTTTACGTCTTCGCTCCTCTGCGTCAAACTGGCTCGTTCCCCTTCAATCCCACGACCAAAGGAGGTCATTGATTTCATGGAAGAATCGAAAACCAGAGTAGATATTATTCTGTCAGGCGGGGCTGTGTTGACCATGGACGCCCGCTTTTCCCTCTTTGATCCGGGGGCGGTGGCGGTGCGGGGCGATGAGATCGTAGCGGTGGGGTCAGCGGACGAGATCGGGACCGCCTATAAGGCGGAGGAGGTGATCGACTGCGCGGGCAAGGTCGTCATGCCCGGCCTGGTCAACGCCCATGCCCACTCCCCCATGACCCTGCTGCGCGCTCTGGCCGATGACCTGCGGCTGGACGTGTGGCTGATGGGGTATATCATGCCGGTGGAGCGGGAGTTCGTTCGCCCTGATTTCTGCTGGCTGGGGACGCAACTGGCCTGCGCGGAGATGATCCGCTCTGGCACGACCTGTTTTGCGGATATGTACTATTTCGAGGAAGCCGTGGCCGACGCCGCCGCCCAAGCCGGGATGCGGGCGGTCTGTGGCCAGACCATCCTCAAGTTCCCCGCGCCCGATGCGCTGAGCTATGATGAGAGCCTGAGCCGCACCCGCGACTTCATCCTGCGCTGGCAGGGACACCCGTTGATCACCCCCTCCGTGGCCCCTCATGCGCCCTATACCACCAATCCTGAAATCTTGCAGGCGTCCGTGGACCTGGCCCTGGAATTCAACATCCCGCTCCAAACCCACGTGGCGGAGACAACCCACGAAATCGAGGGGTTGCGGGCGACGACAGGCATGTCCGCGGTGCCCTGGGTTGAAAAGAATCGTCTCATGGAGACCAAGCTCATCACTGCCCACTGCGTGCATGTGGATGAAGCCGATATGGCCACTTTGCGCCGGCATGGAGTCGGCGTGGTCCACAACCCCACCAGCAACCTCAAGCTCTCCAGCGGTTTTGCGCCGGTGGCCCAGATGCTGGCCATGGGGATCGATGTGGCCATTGGCACCGACGGCGCGGCCAGCAACAACGATCTGGACATGTTCGAGGAATTGCGGCTGGCCGCGTTGCTGGCCAAGACCGTGGCGATGGACCCCACCGTGCTGCCGGCCCGGCAGGCGTTAGAGATGGCCACCATCATGGGCGCGCGGGTCCTGGGACTCGACCAGTCGACTGGTTCCCTGGAGCCGGGGAAGTTGGCCGATATTATCGTGGTTGATCTGCGCTTGCCCCACAACTGGCCCCCCTTCCGGCGCAATGAAGAGGCTATCTATTCGCAACTGGTCTACGCCACCAAGGGGAGTGATGTGACGGATGTCATGTGCAACGGGGCCTGGCTCATGCGTGAGCAAGCGCTGTTGACCATCGGCAAAGCGTTGATCATGGCCGACGCCCGCAAGGTGGCGCGAAAGATTGACGCCTTCCTCACCGAACGCGAGAAGAGCGTGCTCAACAAGCTGGCGACGATCGGCGGCCTGTCCCCCCGGGAGACCTTCGAAGTGCAGGCCACGGCCTATCTATCCGAGCAAGAGGCCCAGGCGATTGTGGAGATGATCACCGGTCCCGACTTCGTCATCGGCAAATCGAGCCGGCGACGACAGTATGACACCTACTTTATCTTCCATGACCAGTCTGCCAGTCGTCTGCGCTACCGGGAAGACGAGGTGCTGGTCCGCGACGCGCTGAGCGAGGAGCCGCTCCCCGACGGCTACGTGACCGAAGTTATCTACCGCCTGACGTTGGCCAACCAGGAGCAGGAGCGGGAGTTCGACAACCTGGTGGTGCTTTCTCACCTGCACTTCGACGCGCGGGCGGACCGTAGCTTGCGTTTTTATCGCGAATACTTCAAGCCTGATGAGGAGCGCAAGGTCTACAAAGAGCGCCGCCGTTTCCACGTGCGTTACGGCAACACCGGGTTCACTATCAACTTCGATCGCCTGCAACAGCCTGAATTCCCTGGCGTCTTTGTGGGCGTCAGCAGCCGCACCTGGAGCGCACAGGATGCCGAACGCAAAGCCAAACTCATCGGCGACATGCTCGCATTGTTCAACATCGGCCCGGACAAATTGATGCGGGAGACCTATCTCGAATTGGCCGCCCACCCGGAGAAGCTCGAACCGAAGGGGGGGGCGTAAAACGATAGAACGCAGAAACTCCGGATCGGGCGGATTTTCACGGATTTTTTCAAAACCATCCGTGAAAATCCGCCCGATCCGGAGTTTCTGCGTTCTATCCTCAGTTGGTCTATCCTCAGTCAGCCTTGGCGATGCTCATCTCCAGCACGTCGCCCGTGGCCTTGTCGACGACCACCGTGGCCGTCTGGTCCGTGGTGCTCAGCTTGACCACCCAGACCGGCTTGCCGTCGCGTTCGTCCGGTGTGACCACCTTCTGGATGATCTCTCCCTCCAGTTCGCCGTCGCCCGTCACCAGTTCCATGGCGATGTCCATGGCCTCCCGGGCGTTGACGCCTTCGCTCTTGTTGGCCTGCTCTTCCTGGGGCTGGCCCTCCGGGCGCGTGCCCAGCGTGACCTCCACCTCCATGGGTTTGCCATCGCGGATCACGTCCAGCGTCACGGTCTGGCCCGGCGATGCCTTGGTGACCAGATAGTTGACCAGGTCCTCGAAGATCACCACAGGTTCGCCGTCGATGGCGGTGATGATGTCGCCGCCGGTCTGGATTTCGTTGCCTTCGCTATCCGTCGTGATGCCGGTGGCTCCCTGCAGGCCGGCTTTCTCCGACGGACCGCCGGGTAAAACCTCGGCCACGTAGACGCCCCGGGTGGTGTTATCCAGCCCAAGCGCTTTGGCCATTTCCGGGGTGATGGTCGAGCCGCTGAGGCCCAGATAGGCGTACTCATACTTGCCGTCCTCGATCAACGCCGGCACGACTCGGTTGACGATGGACATGGGGATGGCGAAGCCCACGCCGGAGTTGAAGCGACCCGGCGATTCGATGGCGAAGTTGACGCCCACCACCTGGCCGTTCAGATCCAATAGCGGCCCGCCGGAATTGCCGGGGTTGATGGCCGCGTCGGTCTGGATCAGGTCCGGCAGGGTGTAGCGGGATTGGCCCATCTCGCCCACGGGCAGGCTGCGCTCCAGCGCACTGACGATACCGGTGGTCATGGTCCCGGCCAGCCCGAAGGGGTTGCCGATGGCGATGACCATATGGCCGACGCGCAGGGTGTTGGCTTCGGCCCGGGGCAGCGGCTTCCACTCCACGCCTTCGGGCGGCGTCACCTTGAGCACAGCCAGATCGGCCTGGGGATCAGTGGCCACCACTTCCGCATCGGCCCAGTAGCCGTTGCTGAAGACGACGGTCACACTCTCTGCATTCTCCACCACATGGTTATTGGTGATGATATGGCCCTCATCGTCCCAGATGAAGCCGGACCCTTGGCCCCGCAACTTGGGCGCGCCCTGGGGCAATTCGAAGCCCTTGGGCAGTTGGAACCCCTCTGGCAGATTGCCCGTCTGAGGGGTGGCCACCACCTGGATGTTAACCACAGAAGGCAGGACTTGATCGTACAGGTCCGCCAGCGCGTTCTGGTCTTCGAACAATGAAACGGGTGCGATCTGCGCCGGGGGGGCGATGGCTGTCCCCGCCTGTGCATTCTGGATCAGCGCCGGTCCGATCAGCGCGCCGACGGCCAGGAGAAGGAATGCGGCCAGGATCAGGGTGATCTTGGGCCAATGGTTGCGTTCATTTTTGGGTGTAGTTATTTGCGTTTCGGGTTTGTCCGGATACATATGCACATACTCCTTCTATCGATGATGTTGTGGATTTGTCCACTGCGCCCCCATCCGCCTGGATAGTGGACGAATAAAAATTACCTGATAAAGCGCGAGAGCGGCCCTGTCACCGTACTGGCGTGAGCGCGACAAGGCGGCCTCTTCAATCTCTTCACACCTCTGATAGTATCCACCCGTCGGCTTAACGACGTCTGAAACGAATATGAACGAATGATAAGTATCTGAAAGCTGCTTACTTCTTGTTACACCCACGCGAAAGCGCCGGGGAGTTCGAAACTCCCCGGCGCTTGATCATGCTTTTATCAGGATGCCCTCTGACTCCCAACTTTGCAGGGTAAGGCCCAACTTAGCCAAGCTCACCCCCAGGGTTGGGAGGCGGGGCAGATCTACTGGTTCGCCTCAGGCGTCGGCTCCTCTGCAGGCGCTGTATCTGTTCCGGCTTCGGGCGTCACCCCTTCAACCGGCGGCAGTTCCACGCCCGTGATTTTCACCAGTTGCTCTAACGTATCCTGAAGTGCGTTCATCTCTTCGCCGTAGCCGGCCCAGTCGCCCGCTTGCAGACTCTCCTGTGCGCGCTTATATTGCTCGTTCGCGCGTACGATCAGTTCGTCCACCGTCGCTGTTCCCAGATCGCCGCTTGTGCTGGCCTGGATTTCGGCCTCGGCTTCAGCCAGGGAGACGCCGGCCATCAGTTCCTCCAGTCCGCCCTGGGCGATCACGTCCTTGCCGAACAGTTCCACCAGCGCCAGCCCCAGATTCTCGCGCATGACCACCCGGTCGGCCGTGGCCAGGATCACTCGCTTCAGTTCGGGGATTTTGCCTGAAGCCGCCTGGAGGTACAGAGGCTCCACGTAGAGCAGGCTGTCGGCGATGGGGATCACCAGCAGGTTGCCGCGGATCACGTTGCTGCCCTGCTGATTCCACAGGCTGAGTTGGCCGCTGATGACCGGATCCTGGTCGATGCGGGCTTCAATCTGTTTCGGTCCGAAAAGGAGGGTGTCCTTTCCGAACTCATAGACGATTTTTTCGCCATATTTATCGGGTGCGTTCTGGATCGCCAGCCATGCGATCATATTCTCCCGGTTGGCCGGCGTGAAGGGCAAAATTTGGATGTAGTCCAACTCATCTCCGTCCGGCAGGGACATGAGCACATAGTACGGCTCCATGCGCACTTCCTGGCTGTCGAAGAGTTCGGTGGGCCACGCCCACATGTCCTCCTTGTTATAGAATTCGGTGGAGTCAATCATGTGATAGGTGCGATAGACCTCGGCCTGGATGGAGAAAAGGTCATTGGGATAGCGAACGTGTTGCTTGAGATCGTCGGGCATTTCGTCGAAGCTCTTGAAAAGCGCCGGGAATATTCTGCGATAGGCGGCGGCGATCGGTTCGTTTTCATCCACCACATAGAAGGTCATGCTGCCGTCATAGGCGCTGGTCACCACCTTCACCGGGTTGCGGATGTAGTTGAGTTCTCCATACGGCTCGCTGTAAGGAAAGCGATTGCTGATGGTGTACGCGTCCAGGAACCAGTAAAGTTCGCCTGCATCGTTCACCACAATGTACGGGTCTGAATCGTAGCGTAGGAAGGGGGCCACCTCGCTGATGCGTTCAACGATGTTGCGCCGCCAGAGCAACTGGCTTTCGGGACCGATGTCCTGGTTGAGCAGGATGTTGATATCGGCGAAGCGCAACGCAAAGAGCAGGCGATTGAGGAAGGTCATGGGGATGCCGGTGTCGGCGTCGAAGAAGGTGGTCACATTGCCTTCGCCCCGGGGATAGTCGAACTCAGGTTCGTCGGTGCGGGCGATGACATACTCGTTGGTGCGTTCGCCAAAATAGACCTGGGGGCGAGTGACTTCGATCAGTCCCTTGGGCGGCAGGTCCTTGAGATAGAATTCGGGCAGGCCGTCTTTGGTGACCTGAGCCACCGGCGAGGCGGCCACGCCGTAGCCATGGGTGTAGACCAGCCGCCGGTTGACCCATGTCTGCGCGTTTTCGTTGAGACGTTCGGGAACCAGTTCGCGCGCGGCCAACATCACCTGGCGCATCTCGCCGTTGATCCGATAGCGGTCCACATCGATATCGTTGAATTCATAGTATTGGCGCAGCGCCTGCACCTGGTTGTATGTTTGCAGGAGGGGTCGGTAGTCCCAGAGACGGATGTTGCGCACAGTCTCTGGCTCCTTGAGCAGCGCCTCCGGCGTCAACTCGTTATTGGCGTCATAGTCCCGCACCTCCACATCGTCGATGTCAAAGGCGAGGCGCGTATACTCGATGTTATTGGCGATATACGGGCGTTCCAGATTGAGCTCATTGGGGCTGACTTTGAAGCGTTGCACAAGGCCAGGGTAGACGTTGCCGGCCAGTATCGCCACCGCCACCCATGCGATCAGCACCACCACGATCGCGCGCCATGCCTTGCGCATGAACGCGGTCACTACCAGCAAAACTGCGGTGATGATCGTGATGACGAGCAGCAGATTATAGGCGGGCAATTGTGCACGGGTGTCCGTGTAGCCGGCTCCGAAGACCGCGCCGCGTTGGCTGTAAACCAGACCCAGGGCGTCCAGGCGATACTGCCATGCGATCAGGAGCAGAAGCAGCGCGCCTAAAATGCTGAGATGGGCCAGCACGGATGTACGGATCTGTCGCCTCCGCCAGCCGATGCCGTAGACCACAGCGGTTCCAATCAGGGTCATGGTCACCGTCGTCATCAGCCAGCCGCGCAGGATCTGCCAGACAGGCAAGGTGAAGATGAAAAAGCTGATATCGCGCTGGAAGACAGGGTCGCTGAACCCAAAATCACTCTGATTGAGGTAGACCAGCAACTGCTCCCACTGACCCGCCATCCCCAACCCCATGAAGAAAGCGAAGATGGCGCCGATCACCAGGACGACCGCGGAGATGCGCACGCCGAACGCGTCGGCGATCTCAGCCAGGGGCGTGCCCACCAATCCATTGGGATCGATGCGCCGGGCCAGAAAGACGTTCAGCGCCAGGAAGAGCCAGAAGATCAGCCCGCTGGCGATCAGCAGGCCGAATGAGGCGAAGATACGGGTGCGAAAGACCGATGTCAACGCCAGGCTGTCATACCAGATATAGTCGGTGAAGAAACCCAGGAAACGGTTGAAGAACAGCAGCAGCAGGAACGGGATCAGGACCCAGAGCCAGCGGCGGAAGTTGACGTGCTCCCAGGGGTTTTCTTCCTCGCCGCCGTCATTCCAGGGCGGCTTTTCACCGCCGCCCTCATCCGGCGGAATCCAGTCCGGGTCGCGCTGGAGATTCTCTTCGATGGAGCGAATCAAGTCGGAAAACGGGTCGGAGTTGCGCATGACGCCTCATTTCGTTTATGCTATCATTTTGAAACCGAAGCTTGGTTGAGCGGAACGGTCTTGTTTATCGCGATTGGAGATCGGGAAACTGACAGTGTTCTGGTTGAGCATCGATCGCCAATCTTATCAATCGCCCAATCTCCAAGCGTTTTCAGTTCAGCCGTCGTCTGGACAGCAGGTTACGTCTCCCATTGTAGCAGATTTTCGCCCAGGATGCTTGTGGCGTTGCTCCCTGTTTGTCCTTATTTCGCGTCGTCTTGCCTCATCACCCCAATAATTGCCAACTTGTCACCCCCGGTGATACCCTTGGCTGCGTATCTTTCCACCCTTGGCGTTCTCGTTTTGGAGAATCCATCTGGTATGTTGACAAGCGAGGCCCACCCATGGCTTACGATTTTGCCCGTTATCTTAACATCCGCAGCGCGATCATGCCTGCAATGGCCCCGGACGGTAAGCGCATCGCATTCCTGACCGATATGACTGGCGTCTATCAACTCTGGAGCGTGGCCGCGCCGGATGCAGAACCTGCGGACCCAGCCGCGCACTGGCCCATCCAATTAACCTTCTTCACCGATAAGGTCTGGGAACTCCATGCTACGCCGGCCGCTGATCACCTGATTGTAGTCAGTGATGTAGGCGGCAACGAGCGCCAGCAGTTTTACCTGGTCACCGGCTATGGTGACGGCGCCCACGACGTCCGCCGTCTGACCGGTGACGACCGGGCCATCCATCGTTTTGGCGCCTTCAGCGCCGATGGCCGCCAGATGGTCTACGCCAGCAACGCCCGCAACCATGTTGACTTCGACCCCTATTGGATGGACCTGGCGACAGGCGAATCCCGGCGGATCGCGGCCATCGCCGGCAACCGCACCGTCGTCGCCTGGTCGCCGGATGGAACCACCCTGCTCATGGTGGATGCCCAGGCCACCGAGCAACACGAACTCTATTTGGTGGACCTGGCCAGCGGCGTGGATCGTCATCTGACCGCGGGGCGCGCGCCGGCCCGCTATCTGGCCCTCAGGTGGACGGAGCGGGGGATCTTCACCCTCAGCGACCGCGAGCGGGACCGCTTCGCCCTCTGCCGCCTGGACCCGGAGACGGCTGCTCTGGAAGAGATCCTGGCCGCGGACGCGCTGCTGGATCAGGCCCGGGGAGAGGAGGGCGAACTGGACCTGCTGGCCGTCAGCGGAGACGGTCGCCGCGCGGCGTTGACCCTCAATGCGGAAGGCTACAGTCGCCTCTATCGGGTGAACCTGGACGATGGGAACTGGTCGCCTCTCGCCCCGGGATATCTGCCCGCAGGCGTGATCGGCAATCTGACCTTTGCCGGCGATGGGCGGCGCCTGCTCTTCGATTTCCAAAGCCCCACCCGCAACCCGGACGTCTGGCTCTGTGACCTGGCGAGCGAAGGCTGCCAGCCCGTCACCTTCAGCAACCGGGCCGGCATTCCCCCGCAGCGGTTCGTGGAGCCAAGTCTGATCCACTTTCCCACCTTCGACGGGCGTGATATCCCCGCCTTCTACTACCGGCCTCCCCAGGATCCCCCGCCGGGCGGCTATCCCTGCATCCTCTACGTCCATGGCGGCCCGGCCAGCCAGCAACGGCCTGATTTCGATGTGCGCTTTCAGTATTTTCTCCAGCGGGGTTATGCGCTCCTGGCCCCCAATGTGCGCGGCAGCACCGGCTACGGTCGCGTCTACGCTATGTTGGATGACGTGGAACTGCGCATGGACAGCGTAGCCGATCTTAAGCACGCGGCGCTCTGGCTCCGCGCCCGGCCGGAGATCGCGGCCGACCGCATCGCCGTCTATGGCCGCAGCTATGGCGGCTTCATGGTCCTGGCCGCGTTGACCGAATATCCGGAACTGTTCGCTGCCGGTATCGATGTGGTGGGCATCGCCAACTGGGTCACCTTCCTGGATCGGACCAGCGCCTGGCGGCGCGCGCACCGCTCCCGGGAGTACGGCTCTTTGGATGAACACCGGGATCTGCTCGTCCGTATGTCCCCCATCCACAAGGCCGAGCGCATCGCCATGCCGCTGCTGGTGCTGGCCGGTGACAACGACCCGCGCGTGCCGCTTTACGAGTCAGAGCAGGTGACGGAGCGGGTGCGCGCGGCCGGCGGCGTGGTCGAGTTCGTTCACTACACAGACGAGGGACACAAGTTCAGCAAACTGGCCAACCGCATCGACAGCTTCACGCGCATGGCTGAGTTCCTGGATCGTTATCTATAGCGGGCTGTTGTAGGAACGCGGATTTTGCGGAGGGAAGCGGATGTTCACGGATTTTTTAGGAAAAATCCGTGAACATCCGCTCTGATCAGGGGGCGATTCGCGTTCTAATGAGCCCTGGTTTGGCAGGCGCCAGAGGGGCGCTTGCACCATCCGGTTTGCCTGTGGACGATGGGCGTGATACACTCAAATATCGACCCTGTCGCCATCATCGAGCGCCCGCCTCGGCGGGAGTCAGCCACCCAAGTTAGCGCGCCCATGCAAGCAATCACCTGCCCCGCCTGTGGGCATGATATCCAGATCTCCCCGGATGGGGCCTCTTGCCCCCGGTGTGGAGAAAATCTGCATCATCTGCTCGATCCGGTCATCGATTCTCGCCATTCCTATCAGCGCGCCAGCGACCTGGCCGCGGCCGGCGACCTGGACGCGGCCCTGGCCGAGACCGGGCGCGGGCTGGCCGCCGTCGACTCGCCAGAATTACATCTGCTGGCCGCCATCCTGTCCCAGCGACTGGGCCGGGGCGATGAGATGCGCGCCCATGTGGCCGCCATCCCAGTAGACGATTCCCTGCGCGCCGAGGCCGAATGGCTGTTGCGATCTCAGCAGGGGCGGGGTGCGATGGGCGCAACGTCTCTTAGCGAGCCGGTGGATGACTTCTCCCTTGAGGAGTTTGTCGCTCCGCCTTCCCAGCCCGCGCCGGAACCGCGCCGGAAGCCCCGCCGCTGGCCGGCCGCGGCCGTCGCGTTGTTGCTGATCGCTGGGATGGCGGCCTGGCTGGCCGCCAATAACGCCTTTTCCGGCTCTGCGTTTCAGGCCGATGACGCGGATTCGAAGGGTCTGATCGCGGAAGGCGGGGAGGGACGAACTGGCTCAGCTCCTGTGTTGTTGCCCACGCCTACGCCGACCTTGCCGCCCACACCGTTGCCCACAGCCACCCTGTCGCCGAACCTGGTTTCAGCGCCCACGTCGGACGCGGAACTGGCCGCGGTCGACGCCAGCGCCGTCCTGGTTGATGACGCCGCCTTCGATCTGGCCGCCTACCTGACCGCGGTCGGCTATGACGATCTGGCCGACCTGGACGTCTCGGCCCGGCTTCAGAATGCGGAATTAACCTTGGTCGGCGTCGCCCCCTTCGTTTCCCAGCGCACCCAGTTGATCGACGCGTTGAAAGGAGCGCCCGGTATCGACGCGGTCAACGCCGCCGAACTCTATGTGCGCCCGCCGGTCACCTACACTGTCCAGGCTGGCGATAGCCTCTGGAGCATCACGGCCCGGGTCTACGGCGACGCCGCCTATATGGAGGAAATCTACAACGCCAACCGGGATGCGATGACATCGCCTAGTGCGTTGCGTGTGGGGATGGAGTTGAAACTACCGCCAATGAAGTAGATGCGGCTTGCTGCCGCACAATTTCGGGGAGCCATGATCTTCTTGGATGAGAGCGGATCGTGCAGCTACAAACCGCACCTACGACGAACGCCTATTTCTGGCAGGGGCGACCCTTGCTGTTGGCGATCTCGTTGGTTTCCACAAAAGGTGGGGTGTCGAAGATCCGCTGAACCCGTTGGGCGATGACCGACCAGCGGGGGTAGAAGACGGACATGCGGCCCGCCCAACCTGCGCCAAGCATGTCCGGGGGCGAGATCACGAAGGCGTGCACGTCCGCTGGGTTCAGGGTAAGGGCGAACCGGGCCATGCGCACGGCCTCGAGCAAGCCGATGTCGGTCTGCACTGACCCGGAAAGCGCGCCGTAGAGCGCGGGCAGTTTGGGCAGGAGGTTTTCGTGCAACACCTGCTCGCGGATGGACCAGATAAATCGCTGTTGGCGTTTCGCCCGGTCCAGGTCTCCGCCCACGGCGCGGCTGCGCACATAGATGATGGCTTCATCCCCGTTGAGCCGGTGAACGCCCGGGTCCAGTTGTAATTTCATCCATTTGGAACGCCCGCCCAGATCACCGTAAAAAGCGCAATCGAACTCCACTTCCACGCCGCCCAATGCATCCACCACCTCACGGAATGTCTCAAAATTGAAGCGGATATAGTGATGGATGGGAATGCCCATCTTGTCTTCGATGATGCGGCTGAGCAATTTGGGCCCGCCGCCGGGTTCATCCGTCTCGCCGAAATAATCCACGGTGTTGATTTTATTGGCCTGATGTCCCGGCATGCGATTGACGTAGACGTCTCGGGGAATGGAGATGACGCCCACCCGGCCGTTTTTCATATCCAGGGCCACGATCATGATCACATCGGTGCGCCAGGTCGTGGAGCGGGCCTTGCGGTCGCTGCCCAGAACCAGAACATTGATCGTCTCATCCAGGGGGCGGTCAAGGGCGTCAGTGGGGACGGGCGCGGGCGCGGCGGTGACCACCGGCGGAATGGTGACGGCGGCTGCGGATGGGGGCGTCGGGTCATCTGCCGGGGCGGCGTCCGTTGGATCCGCCTGATCTGTTTGAACTGTCGGGGTCGCGTCCTGGCTCGCCTTCGCGTCCTGGGGTGCGGAGGCTTTATCCGCGGGAGCCACCGCGTTTTCCTGCTCATCCTGACCGGCGCCAGTTGGCGAGGGGGCTGACGTCACGTCGACGACGACCGGAGTCGCCTTCGTCTGGGGCGCGACGTAGGGAGTGGTCTGTTCGCTTTGCGCCACACTCCGGCTACACCCCGCCAGCAGGGCGAGCGCGAAGAGGAGCGCCATCCAGATTGTCGGCCGTGTGCGTTGGTGCGTCACTGGTTTGTGCATGGATGATGTCTGCGAGAATCGGTTTGTGGTTGCTGGTTTTCGGGAGAGCATGATCACCGCGGCGGTTGCATGGGCATGATCACATGTAGGAATTCGTCTTCACCCATACCCAGAGGGCGGATCGCGCCGGGACGCGTGCCCTGGGTCGTCTCCAGCACCACCTGGGTCTGGTCGATCTGGCTGAGGACGTCGATGAGGTATTTGGCGTTGAACGCGATCTCCATCCCTTCACCCTCGACCAGGGCGTCGATGATGTTGACGGCGTCGCCCATCTCTGCACTGGTGGCCATAAGTTGCAGTTGGCCTGGGCCATCGCCTTCTCCCGGCGTCACGGAGAGGCGGATGATGTTATTGTTATCGCGGGCGAAGAGGTAAGCCACGCGTACGGCTTTGAGGAATTCCGCCTTGTCGACCACGGTGCGGGTGTTGTAGTTCTTGGGGATGATGGCGTTGTAATCGGGAAAGCGGGCGTCGATGAGTTGGCTTACCAGTTCGACGCTGTGGAAATTCCCTCGACCATCGTCCCGTTTGCCCCAGATCTGGAAAAGAATCTGGTTGCGGGTCGGCGTAATGATCACCTGAACCGGGCGATCGTCGTCAGCGTCGGCGCTGATGCGGGCCAGTTCGCCCAGGCTGCGCGCGGGCGCAATCACCGTCATGTCTTCTCCGGGCCCGTTGGATTCGCCCAGATGGGTGCTGCGCACGCTCAGACGGAAGCCATCGGTGGCGGCCATGGAGAGCCGATCTTTCTTGAAGCTCACTTCCACGCCCGTCAGCGTGGGACGGCTTTCATCGGTGGAAGCGGCGAACGCGACCTGATCGATCATGTTGCGCAGACCGGCGGCGTTCAGCTCCATCACGGTTCCTTCCAGCGCCGGGGCCTCGTCGTTATCCGCCCCCGTGGTGACGATGATGGGGAATTCGCTGGCGTCGATGCCCTTCATGGTTGCGGTGTAGCGGGCGCAGTGGAGGTTCAGGGTTTGGGTGCGCACCGAGAGTTCCAGATCGATGGGCTCCGGCGGCAGGCTGTTGACGAATTCGCCCAACAGGCGGGCGGGAACGGTGATCGCGCCTTCTTCTTCCACCTTGGCGCCGATCCAGCAATTGATGGCGATCTCCAGATTGGTGGCGGCCAAGCGCAACTGGTTGTTTTTCGCTTCGATGAGGATGTTGCCCAACACGGGCAAGGTGCTGCGCGACGAGACCGCGCGGCCGACGATGGACAGCCCTTTAGCTAGATTTTCCTGAAGACAGCTTACCCGCACTGGAGCCTCCTTAGTTTACGCAGCGTGACCGCAGGCCATGACGCCGATGAACGCCAACCCGAGGGGAACCGGATCGGTTATGCGGTCCGTTGATGAATCATCGATGAGATAGACTTTGACTGCTGTTGAAGTTTGTTGAAACAACGGCGGCGGAAACGCCAAGATTGGGTGAAAGTATATCATAGAGTTGGGGGATGGGGGAATTGGAACAAGGTGTGGGGATGACAGGATGACAAGATGATGGGGAAGACGGCGATTGGGTTTTGGGGTGCGATATGGAGGGCGCGTTTGCTTTGGGGCGGAGACCGCCCCTATAATGGGCTGCTGAATGTTGGGGCGGTTGTGGACGCAGAGTGAGAGGATCGATGGTGGCGTTTTCAAAGCTGAGTTCCCGGTTCCGGGGCGAGCAGCACAAGACTGAACCTGATGCGGTGCAAACGCCGGCGACGGAGGCGGCGGATCGGGGGCGTCCGATCGACGTCGAGCCAGCGGGGAGCGATGGATCCATCGTAAGCGCTAGCTCGACCAATGCGGCCGAGTCCGCGCTGGTCGAGCAGGCGCGCAGCAACCCCACGGCCTTTGGCGCGCTTTATGAACGCTACGTGGATCGGATCTACGCCTACATCTATCGCCGGGTCGGCAACACCCAGGACGCGGAGGACCTGACCGCTCGCACCTTTTATCGCGCTCTGGACCGATTGGAGACCTACGAAGACCGGGGGCTGCCCTTTGGCGCCTGGCTTTTCCGCATCGCCCATAATCTGGTCGCCAACTGGCACCGGGACCACAGCCGCCGTCGTTTTTTGCCCCTGGATAAGCTCTGGGGACATGGTTCCACCGCACAGACGCCGGATGTCCTGGTCGAGCTGGAGGAACGGCGGGAGGCGCTCTGGTCCGCCATCAACCGGCTGCCCAATGAGCGACGGGATCTGCTGCTCTACAAGTTCAGCAACCGGCTCTCCAATCTGGAGATCGGCGCGCTCATGGACAAGAGCGAGAGCGCCGTCAAATCCCTCTATTTTCGCACCCTGGCTTCGTTGCGCAGCGATTTGGAATCCCGGGGCTGGGGGCTGACGGCGATGGACGATGAAGCGGAAGAACAGGAAGAAACAGGAACAGAGACGCCTGAGGCGTAAGGAGTCGAAGGAGCGAACCATGAAACGAACCGCGAGTGATCAAACTGGCGATCAGCGTCAGGATCAGGGGCGTCATCATGCTGATGAATACGTCAACGGGCAGACAGATGGCGGCTATGATGAGTTGCGCCGGCCGGACGCGTCACCCTTCGAAACCGATGACTCATTTGCGGAGAATACAGCGTTCGATCCGGCCACCCATCCCGCACCCCAGTTCCGGGACGACCTGCTGCGCGCCCTGGAGCAAACCCATCGCCAGCAGGCCGCGCAGCGGGTTCTTGGCTCCCATTACAGCGCTTACCAACAGCAACTGGACGAAGAACGCCGCCAGCGCTGGCTCGTGGCTTGGCTGGCGGCATTGGTGGCCCTGTTGGTTTTTGTGGCGATCCGGCGGCGTCGAGGCTAGCGGTTTTACATCACCGTCCGATTGCGCAACATGTCCGCGTATTCCTCCTGCTTGGCCAGGGGAACGGCCTCTTCGCCCTCTTCGCCAGGTTCGTCAATGTGTGTGGGACCGATGCCAGGCACGTCCACCATGCCCTGGGCCTCGCTCTGAGCCAGCTTGAGGATGCCGTCTGCCAACTCGGACCCGGCGGCCTCCCGCTGGCGGATGGCGCTGCCGCCCAGCCAGTTTTTGAGTTCGGTGAGGATGCCCAGGGACTCGTGGACGGGCTTGCTCAGCGCACCTACCACCAGGCCGGCGATGAGGATGTCCCAGGCCGGGGGAACATTGTCTAGCAGGCCGGGCATGAGCGGGCGCAGGTAGTCCAGGAGATGCAGCCCCAGGAATTTGGCCGCCAATAGGCCGATGATCACCCCCAGCAAGAGGCTGGCCCCGCTCTTGAACTGAACGTAGGTGGGCGATTTGAGGCTCGCCGGCCCGGTGGAACTGAAGTTGAGCGTTAGCCATTCGATGAAATTCCAGACCAGCTCGATGATTCGCTCCACGATCAGAGCGGCGGTGGCGATGGGCAGGATCAGCAGCCAGATGTTGAACGAGTCGCCGCCCGTCTCCTGTATGGCGGACGCGGCTCGCACAACCCCGGGATTGGCCGCCAGCATCAGCGCGCCGAGCAGCACCCACAGCATGGTCCGGATCTGAAATTTTGGTCGATTAATGCGCATGATGATTCCTTCGATGTTCAGGAAATATTTTGACGCAGAGTCGCGGAGGCGCAAAGGATCACAGAGAGTTTTTCTTTGCGTTTCTCTGCGCCTTGGCGACTTTGCGTCAAACTTTACCCATTAGTCTAATACGCCTTGACCAATTCCACCAACAGCCGCACCCCAAAGCCGGTCGCGCCGGTGGGTGTGTAGGCGTTGGGACTCTTCTTGGCCCAGGTCATGGTGGCGATGTCCAGGTGCGCCCAGGGATAGCCCTCGGTGAAGTGTTCCAGGAATTTGGCGCTGGTTCCCACGCCGCCGCCCCGACCGCCGCTGTTCTTGACCTCGGCCATGTCGCTCTTGATGGCCTCTTTGTACTCATCGTAGAGGGGCATGTGCCAGAGCCGTTCGCCGCTGGCGTCGGCCGCGGCCAGCAGCGCGTCCTTGAGTGCATCGTCGTTGGCGAAAAGGCCAGCGGCCTGGGGGCCCAGGGCCACGCCGATCGCACCCGTCAACGTGGCCAGATCCACCACCGCGGCCTGCTCGAAGCGGGCCACATAGCCCAGCATGTCGGCCAGGATCAGCCGCCCCTCTGCGTCGGTGCTGATGATTTCCGTGGTCTTGCCGGTGATGCCGGTGAGGATGTCGCCCGGCCGGTAGGC
>JAJRVT010000044.1 GCA_024277175.1 Chloroflexota bacterium
GGCCGTTGTGTAGTCCGGGCAGTTCATGAATAGGTCGGTGTACTGGGTCCCCCGCTGGTCCATGAGAATGATCTCTCGATTCTTGTTCACTTCCTGGAACCAGTCGCGCTGCACCACATCCGCGGCCAGCGCGATCAGGGAGCCGCCCGGGCCGCCCTGGAGCATGACCAGCGGGTCCGGAGCCGGGTTGTCGCCCGTAGGCGGGAAGCGGAGCACGCCCAGGCGGAGCACAGGGTCGCCGCCCAGCCGGTGATCGCCGCTGACGATGAGGTAGCCGCATTGATACTCGCCCTCGTAGCCGGCGGCGCTCAGGTCGATGAAGCAGGGATCCTGGACCCGGTATGCCGGCAGGTCTGCGGCCTCGTCAGCCGCCTCGCTGGCCGGGTTGCCGATTCCTCCGGTGGGGCCTTCGCTTTTCTCCGTGGTCGAAACCTCTGCCGTCCCGGTGATTGCTCCCGTTTCACTGATCCCGGCCGTTTCGCTGATGGTCCCGGTCCCGGTCAGCGGCTCCGTCGGCGGGGCCATTTCACCCTCAGACGATGCCGGTGCGCTTTTCGCCAGTTCCCGAAGAACAGGCGTTAGCCCCTGGATGATCTGCACCGGCCCGTAGGCGGCATTGGTCAGCCCCACCAGAGTGACGTCTGTGCCGGGGATGAACATCATCTCGCTTTCGAAGCCCAGGGTCTGGCCGCCATGGCCCCAGACGCCGTCGTCGAATTCGATCAGGCCGATGCCATAGCCTTTGGCCGCCAGGCCGAAGGTGATGTTGTCGTTCCTCACGAAGTCGCCCATCCGCTGCAACGTCTGCGGGTCCTGGAAGAGTTGACCGTTGGCCAGCGCGCGCAGGAAGGTGGTCAGGTCCTCTGCCGTGGAGATGATGCCGCCCGCGGCCCATCCCTGGGAGAGGTTCCATTCGGTGGTGTTCTTGCCGCCGGGATAGAAGTCGTAGCCGTCGATGATGCTGTCCGCTTCGGGCACGCCGTCGGGAAAGCTGGTCTCGGTCATCTCCAGCGGGTCCAGGATGCGCGCCTGGAGCAGGTCCGCGTATGTCTGGCCGGTGGCCGCTTCCAGCACCATGCCCAGCAGGATGTAGCCGGTGTTAGAGTACATCCACTTGTCTTCCTCACCCGGTGCGAAGAGGGGCGTCCCGTTGTCGATGGCGTACTGGACCAGTTCTTCGGCTGTGTAGCCGCGGCGCATGGCCTCGTCGTCCCCCTGGCCCGCGCCGATGAGGGGATCGCCGTAGTCCCAGACGCCCGATGTGTGGTTGGCCAGTTGGCGCAGGGTGATCTGGTCGCCGTCGGGGAGCTTCTCCGCCCACTCCGGCAGCCACTTGCTCAGGGGATCGTCGATGGAGAGGACGCCCTCTTCGTCCAGTTGCATGAGCATGACTGCGGTGAACATCTTGGTGTTGCTGCCGATCTCGAAGCGGTCGTCCACCTGTACGGGCGTCCCCTCTTCCACGCTGGCCAGGCCGGCGGCCTCCAGGAACTGGAAGCCGGGCGCGTCCACGCGGATGACCGCGCCGGGCGCGGGGCCAAAGGCGTTGGGGGACGACTCCAGGGTCGGGTCCACGATCTGCTGGAGCACGTCGCGAATGGCGTTGGTCGCAGCCGTCTCGTCCGTCGTCTCGCTCTCCTCTTCAGGGGCGGGGGGAGGCGTCGCCTCTTCTGCTACGCTGGCTTCCGTCCCTGTCTTGGGCGCGGCGGTGGCTTCGGTCGGCGGCTCTGTGGGGACGGCGGTTGGCTCGGCCTGGGCCTGGGTCGCGGCGGTTGGCTCCGGCGCGGGCGTAGGTTTGCTGCGCCCGCACGCGCCCAGGACGAGCGCCAGGGCCAGGATTGCGATGAGTGGGATAATGGTTTTGGTCTTCATAGGTTCTCCAAGGGTCACTGTTCAGCTTCGTCTTCCTGGAAACTCTGAGCTGCCCTGAAAATAGCCACGGATTACACGGATTGCACGGATTTTTTCATGCTCTGTGGCGCTGGGCGGCAGCATGAATGTCTTCCAGGAAGATTGCCGGGTTATTTATCCACCAGCAGAGGCGTCACGCAAGGATGCGTGACCTACCGATAGTTTTCCTTCAGCAGCCCCATTTCCGGGATGTCGGGTATGATCGGCTCTTCGAGCCAGGCCTGGAAAAACTCGCTCAGGTCCTGTCCGCTCACCTCCTCAGCCACGGCCACGAAATCATCCGAGCCAGCGGAACCGCCGCCGAAGCGATCGAAATAGGTGCGCAGAATACGGAAGAAGACCTCATCGCCCACCCGCAGGCGCAGGGCGTGCATGGCCAGCGCGCCCCGGTTGTAGACGCCGGTGCTGTACATGACGCTAGGGTCAGAGGTCGTCACCGAATCGGGGGGCGGTGCCAGCTCTGCTATAATATCTATCCTGTCCTGGTTCCTGATGGCTGGCTCTTCACCCTCCAACAGGGCTGTCATCGCAATGTACTCGTCAAAAGTCACCTTCCAGGCGTCGAAAGGCAGCGGCTCCAGAATCGGGGCCAACTCCCGGTTGGAGACGCCCTCTTCCGGGACCTGGGCCAGCGCGGCCTCAATCTCTTCGTCGGTCAGCTCCACCGGCCTGCCAGCGCCCTGCTCGTCGAACTTGGCGAGGGGGAAGTCGAGCAACGCCGCCACGTCCTCCTGGGTGAGCGTCGCTTCAGGCGTCTCGAATACGTCCAGGAATTTGGTCAATTGGGCCTTGGGGATGTACTGAAGCCCCATCAGGCTTTCGAAGTTGTCGCTCACCCAGGCGTCGAGCGCGTCGGGGCCTCCCTTGTGCTCCGCCCATAGCCCTTCGCTATACTTGGCGAAGCCTTCCTTGAGCCAGACGTCGTTCCACCCCTTGAGGCTCACATAGTCGCCGAACCACTGGTGGGCCAGTTCGTGGGCGACCGTACTTTCCTTGGTGTTGGATCCATAAAGAGGGCGGGTTTGGCTTTCCAGGGCCACGCCCAGTTGCTCTTCGATCTGGATATTGCCGGCGACTTCGAAGGGATAGGGGCCAAAGAGGTCGTCGAAGGCGTCGATCATCTCCGGGAAGCGGGCGAAAGGGGCGAGATTGTCGGGGGTCGCGCCCACGAAATAGTAGCTGATGATGGGCAACCCGTCAGGACCGGTCTCATCCTGGCGGTCGAAGTGGCCGATGTTCACCGTGGCCAGATAGGTGGCCATGGGATCGTTGGCCACGAACTCGGTGGTCTTGGTCTCGCCGTTGTCGGTGATGTCGCCGGGCACGCCGTTGGCCGCCACGTCGAAGTCAGCCGGTGTGGTCACGCGGAAGGTGTAGGACGCCTTGTCCGCGGGGTGGTTGTTGCTGGGGAACCAGGTCTTGGCCACGTTCGGCTCACCCATCACGTAGACGCCGTTCTCTGTCGCGGTCCAGCCGTTGGTCACGCTGCCGGGGATCGGCTCCGGCACGCCACTGTAGTGGATGGCGACCTCGAATGGGGCTCCCTGGGCCACAAGCGCGGGCAGAGTGATGGTCAGCTCGTCTCCATCGCGGCTGAAGTCGGCGCTTTCGCCATCCACCGTGATGTCGCTGATCTCCAGCCCGTGAAAGTCCAGATTGAAGGCGCTCAGGTCCTGGGTGGCGTCGATGGCGAGGGTGGCCGTGGCGTCGATGGAGCCGGTTTCGTCGTCCCAGGCGATGTCGAGCAGGTAATTCTGCACATCGATGCCGCCGTTGCCCTCCAGAGGGAAGAGGGGATCGCCCATGCCGGGCGCGCCGATGGTCGTCTCGTCCGTCAGGCCGCTCTCCTCTTCAGAAGTGGGGGGAGGCGTCGCCTCTGCTGCTGCGCTGGCTTCCGTCCCTGTTTCAGGCGCAGCGTCCGCTTCGGCTGGCGCTTCTTCCGGCGCGACGGTTGGCTCCGCTGCTGGCGCGGATTCGCTGCGTGCACACGCGCCCAGGAGAAGTCCCATGACCAGAATTGTGATGATCGGGATGACAAATTTGATCTTCGTATTTGAATACATGCTCATTCTTTCGTCTCTTACGGTTGCTGATAGCTATCGAATCGCAGGCCAATGGCCGACAGGGGGAATTTTTTTTCTTTCAACCTGTTACGGTGACTATTCAGGTGCACATCTAATAGAACACGGATAATAGAACACGGATTGAACTGATTTAGCGGATCTGCTTAATAAGCCGGGGAAGTCCGTCGCACTGACCGGGCGTGTCGAGGA
>JAJRVT010000045.1 GCA_024277175.1 Chloroflexota bacterium
AACGTCAAACCGGCCAGGAATTCATTCACGTCCGCGGTCGCATCCGGAAGATCCCGGCCCACCACATTGGCCCCGATGGAGACGACCGGCTGCTGATCTGTGCGCTGGATCTGGGTGGGGCCGCTGGCGTAGCGCACATCAGCCACATTGCCCACGGGGATGAGCTGGCCGGTGGGCGCCAACAGGTCGATGGCCATGACCTTGTCCACGCTGTTCCGGTCCTCCTCCGCCAACTGCACCCGGATATCGGCCTCCGCGCCTTCGCCCCGGAAGGTGCCCGTGGTCTGGCCGCTGATCAGGGTGCGCAGGGTGGAGCCGATCTGGGCTGTGTTGAGGCCGAAGTCGGCCGCCCGGTCGCGGTCCACGTCGATCTGGAGTTCCGGCTGGCCGGGCTTGTAGCTGAGATCGATGTCGGTCAGCCCGGGGATCTGGGCCAGTTCCTGGGTGACCTGCTCCGCCGCCGCCCCCAGTTCGGCGTACGAGCCGCCAGAGGATTCCATGACGATGAGGACGTCCCGGTTGCCGAGCAAGCTATCGCCGCCGGTCAGATTGCTGGAGATATGGAAGGCGATGTTGGGCACGTCGGCCAAGGGCGCACGCAGTTGATCGATGATGGTGCGGCTGGGCGTCTCGCTATCGGCCCCGCCTTCCACCATGACCGTGAAGTCCGCCTTACCTGGATTGCTGGGCGTTCCCACGGTGGAGAAGACGTCGGCCACCGCGGGGTGGCTGCGGATGATCTCCTCGACTTTGGCCGCCTCCCGCTGGGTGACGGTCAGGGGCGTGCCGGGCGGCATCTCCATGCTCACCTGGAACTGGCCCTGGTCAATGATGGGGATGAACGATCGCTGGATAAATCCGATGCTGACCACACTCAGGGCGATGATGACGACCGTGCCCACGATCACGATCCATTTGTGATCCATGGAGAAGTTGAGCGAGCGCGCGTACGTGCGGTCCAGAAAGCCACGCCCCTCCGCCTCCCGGGCCAGGTCATCGTTGATCTCCTTGGGCGGTCCTTTGCGCGGTTTGAAAAAATGGGCGCTGAGCATGGGCGCCATGGTCAAGGCCTCGAAGGTGGAGACGATGATGGCGAAGGAGACGGTCAGGCCGAAGTCGCGGAAGAAGCGTCCGATGATGCCCTGGGCGTAGGCCACGGGCAGGAAGACGGCCAAGATGGTGGCCGAGGTGGCGATGACAGGCAGCAGCACCTCCTCCGTGCCCTTGCTCGCCGCCTCCCGGGGCGAGTATCCGCGTTCGATCCAGCGGATAATATTCTCGCGCACCACAATGGCGTCATCGATGACGAGACCCACCACCAGGGCCAGGGCCAGCAGAGAGACCTGATTCAGGCTGATGCCCGCCAGTTGCATGAAGAAAAGGGTGGCGATCATGATGACCGGCAGACCGGCCACAGTGATCAGCGTGTTGCGGATGTCGCGGAAGAAGAAGAGGATCACCAGGCTGGCCAGGAGCGATCCCCAGAGCAGGTCTTCCAGGGCGCCGTTGGCGGAGATTTTCACCTGTTCAGCCAGGTCGCCGCCGATAACCACATCCCAATCGGGGTGGGCCTGGCGAATGTTTTCCAGCTCGGCCTTGACCGCCTCGGAAACCCGCAGCGTGTTCGTGGCGCTGGCCTTCTGCACGGTGAGGACGATGGATTCCTCGCCGTTGAGCAGGGTGACCACCTTGCGATCCTCGAAGCCATCCACCACCTGGGCGATGTCACGCACGTAGACGGGGACCGCGCCCTGGCGCACTACCACGTTCTCCACATCCTGCACCGTCTTGAACTCGCCCGGCGTGCGCACCAGGAGCTCCGTCTCATCCTCGATGACCGAGCCGCCGGGAATGCTTATGTTTTCCATTTCCAGGGCCTGGACCACCTGCTGGGGCGTGAGCCGGCGGGCTTCCATGGCCTTCTGGTTGAGCAGGACCTTGATCTCCCGGGTTTCGCCGCCGTCCACCTGCACTTCGGCTACGCCGTCCACCCGTAACAAGGGGGCCTGGACGAACTCCTCCACCTGGGCCCGCAGCTCCGCGGGGCTGGTCTGGCCGCTGCGATCGGCGATGGACAGGAGCATGACCGGGGCCGCGGTGGGGTTGAAGCGGCGCACGGTGGGGGATTCGGCATCGGTGGGCAGCCGGTTGCGTAGCAGATCCACCTTTTCGCGCACATCCTGGGCCGCCTGATCCGCGGGCGTGTCCAGCTTGAAAACCAAGATCACATTGCTGACATTTTCGGCGGAGATGGAGTTGATCTCATCCAGACCGGTGATGCTGCTCAGATCCTCTTCGAGGATGGATGTAACCTGACGCTCCACTTCATCGGGGGCCGCACCGGGGTAGACGGTGGTCACCACCACCACTGGGAACTCTACATCGGGGTAGAGGTCCACCGGCATGGTGAAGTAAGCAATACTGCCCAACACCACGCCCGCGAACAGAATCATGGTCATGAAGACCGGGTAACGGATCGCTGTGTTCCAAATTTTCATAAAGATATATATCCTGAGCTATTTCAGTAGTTCAACGGTGGCGAACATGCCGGGGAGCAGATCGCTGGCGTCTTCGGTCGGCTGGATGGTCACGGACACGGTGCGGGTCGCGGGGTTCAGTTCCGATGCAATGCGGATGACCTTGCCCGGGAAGATCCGATCTGGATAGGCCTCCACCTGGATGCGCGCCTCCTGGTCGATCTCGATCTCTTCCATGCGGTTCTCTTCCACCGAGATCGTGACTTCCACCTCCTCGGATCGCAGGGTGAGGACGGGCGCGCCGGGCGCAGCCATGGCCCCCTCTGCCGTGTGGACCTGGGAGACGATGCCGTCTACAGGCGCACGGACAGTGGCTTTGTCCAGTTGTAGCTGGGCCAGATAGAGCGCGGTTTCGGCCTGCTTGACCTGGGCCCGGGCCGCATCTTTCTGGGCCTCTTTAGCCCCTTCCTCCAGCCGGTTCAACTGGGCCCGGGCCTGGGTGAGTTGGGCGTAGGCGCCGGCGATGACGTCGGCGGTCGCGCCCTTGAGCAGCTTGTCATACTGGGCCTGGGCGGCTTCCACGCCCAGAGTGGCCTGTTGCAGTTGCATGCTTTCCGGCATGGCCCCGATGAGGGGATTGCCCTTGACCCGGTTGTACGCGGCCTGGGCCACAGTCACCGCGGCCTCAGCCTGTTTCAACTGGGCAAGCGCCATGCGTCGCTCTTCCTCGGTGGGTCCTTCCAGCGCACGCCGGTAGGCGGCTGCGGCTGCAGCCACACCCGCCTTGGCCGCAGCCAGATCCTCTTCATCCGCGGTGTCCAGGGTCAGGTCCAGTTGGGCCTGAGCGGCTGCCAGCCCGGCCAGGGCCTGGGCCCGCTGGGCTTCCAGCATGGCGCTGTCGATGGTCGCGACCACGTCTCCGGCTTGAAGGTGGTCGCTCACCTCCGCGTTCACCTTCAGCACCATGCCGCTGACCTCGGCCATTACCGTCACCCGATCCACGGGCGAAATTTCTCCCTTGTAGATGAGCGCCACGTCATCCGCAGCGGATGATGGCGCAGGCGTCGCCGCAGTTGCTGAAGCCTCCCCGCCACTCCCCGTGGGGGTCTCGGTGGCGGTCATCCCGGACTCCTCGCTTGACGCGGGGAGCGTAGCGCCTTCCTCCGCCTGGTAAGGCGTAACTTCGAAAGCGACGGGCGTGGCCTCCGCGGATCTGCTCCCCGGCGGCGAGCAGGCCGCCAATAGGATAAAGGCGAGCATCGCGGCCAGAACTACCATGAGTTTACTGTTCGATGCGCTTCGAGCAGCGCGTACACTTGTACGATTCATAAAACGACTCCATCCTCCTCCGCCTGATGGGCGGGAGTGTTGGCGGGTTGACAAATACCGTGTAGAAAAAGTTCCATGGTCTGGCTGATGATATCGCGTTCCAGTTCATCTACATCGACCAAACCAAGTTTGACAAGCATTCGACGCGCCAGATAGATGTTCATCATGCCCAGCAGGCTGATGGTTGCTATCTCCGGATCGACCGGGCGGAACTGGCCGCTGTCCACGCCCTCCTGGATAATGGCGGCGATGGGCGCGCCCACCAGTTGTTGATGTTGCTGGTAGATGGCCACCAGTTGAGGGCTGTCCAGATCGCCGGCCCGGCGCAGCGCGTTGAGCGCGATCACGCCCCGCTCGATGAGCATGTCGAAATAGGCCTGAGCCACCCGACGTAGGCGCGTCGCCGGATCCCCCTCTCCCTGAGAGGCGACAGCGATACGCTCGCCCGCGGTCAGGATGTCCCGCTCCAGCACGCTGATGTAGATATCGCTCTTATCCTGGAAATAGTGATAGAGGGTGCTTTTGGCCAGGCCGCTCTGTCGGGAGAGCTCGCGCATGGAGAGGCCGGCGTAGCCGTGCAGGGCGATGATTTCCTCGGCTGCGTCCAGGATGGCTTGCTTTGAATCGTGGGCCATGATTTCTTCGGGCATAATTTTTACCGGTTCCTTCTTTAATGGCTTGACAATCTCGCCGATAACGCCGATAATATCAACACTGCTTTCGACCGAACGTTCGGTCGGGCGGTGATTGTACAACAAATTTCGGGACAATGTCAAGAACGTGTAGTAATATTAAACTATCATTGTGGAGTCACCTGCATTGTGGCGTCACCTGTCTATTACAGGAAAGTCGAGGATCGAATCATGACGAAGGGTCGAGGTGAGCGCATTCATCGCATCTTCTGGGGATTGATCGGCGTTGTGGCCTTGGTGGGCGCCATCGCCGTTTTCTATAGCGGGGCCAATGTCTACGCCGCGGCATCGAACGAAGGGCGTGCGGCGCCGGTTGCGCAGCGGTCGAACCCCGCGGTGGTGGGCGTAGACGGCGCAACCCTCTACGACGCGCCTGATGGCGAGGCCCTGGCCGACCTACCCATCGCCACCGTGCTCGATCCCAGCGGCCGCAGCGAGGATGGCGAATGGCTGCTGGTGGAAACCCGTGACGGTCAGCGCGGCTGGGTGGAGACGGAAGCTGTGGTTTTCTTCGGACTTGACGCCCTGCCCGTGGTCGACGCGGAGGCGGCGTCCATGGACGAATCCGCCCCGGAAGCATCGCCTGCACCCGCAGAAAGTTCGCCGGCCGCAGCCGAGCCGGTCCCCGCGACCGCCACGCCCGCGCCGACCGCGACATCGACGCCCACGCCGTCGCCAACGCCCTCTCCCACACCGTCGCCGACGCCCTCGCCCACCCCTTCTCCCACGCCCGAGCCGACGGCTACGCCAACACTCGTTCCCTCCGGTATCGCCAGCCGTGATGTGGCCGTGGTCGGCTCGCGCGGCGCTGCGTTGCTGGACGCGCCCGATGGCGACGTTATCGACACCCTCTCCATCGGAACGGCACTCTACCTCCTCGGTCGCAGCGAAGACGAGACCTGGTTGAACGTGCAGACCTCTGGCGGCGATAGCGGCTGGGTGGATGCGGACCAGGTGGTCGCCTTCAACACCGAGCGGCTGCCCGTGGTCGAGGCGGTCCCTGAAGCCATGCCCGAGTCGACTCCTGAAGCCGAGGCTGGAACGCCTGAAACCGCAGCAACAGAGGAGGCCGGCGGGATGGGCGGCGGCGAAATGACCCCGGCCGCGGAAGGCGGCGAGGAGATGGCCCCGGAGTCATCCGGCGCGGCCGAGGACCAGGCGGCGGCTGGAACGCCCGCCCCCCCGACAACCCCGGCGTCCACATTGGCCCAGCACGCGCCACGCCCGACCCCGGTGGCCAAGGAGGGCGATGTGACCGGCGAAGTCGTCCTGACGGGAACGCGGCTGAACGTCCGCTCCGGACCTGGCGCTGATTATCGGATCGTGGCCAAGGCCTATCCGGGCGAGCAGTTCCTGGTCGTCGGGCGTAACGGCCCGGCCACCTGGGTGCAGATCGAACTGCCTGACGAGGATGCGGACAGCGGTTGGGTTTCTGTGAAGTATATCCGCCTGACCGATCCGGTAGCGGACCTGCCCATCACCAGCGATGACAAGGTGGATGAAGCGGTTGAATCCGGGATCGGGGATCAGCGTAAGAGCGAATCCGGCGCGGGCGAGGGTGAACAGCAGCCTGCAACAGCGGCCCCTGCCCCTGCCGCCGCTGCACCCGCACCCGTCTCCACTGGCCCCACCGGCCTGAGCGGCAAGCTCGTCTTCCAGACCAAGGTGAGCGGCGACATCTATATCTATGAACTGGACACAGGGACGCTGCGCTGGCTGACCAAGGGCTACGAACCGGAGATCAGCCGGGATGGGACGAAGGTGGTCTTCACCCGCTACGGCGGCCAGGCCGGCATCTGGGCCATCGACAGCGACGGTGGCAATGAGCGCGCCGTCTTCAGCGGCCGCCAACTGCTGACGTCACCCAAATGGAGCCCGGACGGCGACTGGATTGTCTTCAGCCGCGACGATGGGACGTACAAATGCTACGATCTGGGCTATGGCATCTGCGTGCTGGAGGCCCAGGTCTGCCCGCCCTTCTTCCGTCACTGTCTGAACAATGATGACCGGGTGGAGAAGCCCGAATGGTCCCTGGCCCGGGTGGACGCCGACGGCGGCAACTACCGGGATCTGAACGTGCTCAACAGCGCCAAAGCCCCGGATTGGAATGAGGCCGGCATCGTTTATGACTCAGCATCCACCATCGAGATCACCGCGGACAAGCCGGACGCGGAGACTCGCCAGGTCTACGCCGAGCGCTGGACCGACGACGCGGACTGGCAGCCCGACGGCGGCCTGATCGCCTACCAGTCCCGCCAGGGCAGCCACTGGGAGATCTTCGTCATCCAGCCGGAAAACGGCTCGCCCTTTGCAGTCACCCGGCCCGAGACCACGCTGGTGGATCAACTCCCCAGCAACGTGGCCCCGGCCTGGAGTCCGGACGGCCAACACATCGTCTATCTTTCCAACCGGGAGGACAACAACGAAGCCGGCGATTGGCGCATCTGGGTCATGGACGCCGACGGCGGCAACAAACGTCCCCTCCCCATCGACGTTCCCATCGAGTACGCTTTCAATCATGAACAGATGGTGGGGTGGGGACGCTGACAAGATGACAGGATGAGGGGGTGACAAGATGACCGGACACCCTGTCACCCTGTCACCCTGTCATCTTGTCATCTTGTCACTCCGTCAGCGCTATCTCTGCATAAATAATCCGACTGCCCGGCACCCGGGTGAAGGTGAAGCCCAGCTTTTCACACACCCGGCGCATGCCTTCGTTTTCGGGCAGGATCTCCGCCATGATTTTCTCCACGCCTTCCGCACGCCCGATATCCAACAGCCGTTTCAATAACTCCGTGCCCAGCCCTGTGCGCTGGTAGTCATCGATGATAAGAATAGCGAACTCGGCGTCATTGCTGGTGATGAGCCGGGTGAGCTGTCCCATACCCACGATATCGGCGCGGCCGTTGGGCAGGGTGCGCTCGGCCACCAGGGTCATAGTCCGGTCATAGTCGATGAAGCACATGGTGGCCAACTGTTTGTGGGAGGTCAGGTGCTGGGGCGAGACCGGATGGAAGTAGCGCAGGTAGATGCTGTGGGGCGATAGCTTGCGGTTGAACGCGCCCATCATGGGCTCGTCTTCGGGACGGATGGGGCGAATGAGCAGTTCCTCGCCACTGCGGGTGGTGAAGGGCTGCACATATTGGACCGGGTACGGGCGAATGGCCGGCGGCGTGAGTTGGCTTTCATCCGTGGCCGGGTCGTAGAGGAGGACGCGCGCGTCCAGCGCCATGATCTGGTCGCGGCAGACCAGCAGCGGGTTGATCTCGATCTCCTTGATCCACGGCTGATCCAGCACCAGGTGGCTGAAGCGCATCAGCACCCCTTCCAGCGCCTCCAGGTCCACCGGTCTGCGCCCTTGTCGCCCGGAGAGGGCGGCGTAGATCCGGGTCTGCTCCATCATGCGTCGGGCCAGGGTGGTGTTGAGGGGCGGCAGGGCCAGGGCCTGATCGCCCAGCGTCTCCACCAGCGCGCCGCCGGCGCCAAAGAGAAGCACCGGTCCCAGCCGCGGGTCCTGGCTGCTGCCGATGATCAGCTCATAGCCGGTGTATTCGACCATGGGCTGAACGGTCACGCCCTGGAAGTGGCCTTCCCCCGCGGCCGCGCGCAC
>JAJRVT010000046.1 GCA_024277175.1 Chloroflexota bacterium
AAACGGCGGGCTATCGGCGGCGTTGACCGCCGCCGAAATGATGGATAGATCGGGAGCGTCTGCGGTATGGCTGAAGAGATGAACACAACACCGGGCAATGGCTCGACCCCCCAGGAGAGCAGCGGCGAGAATGGCGTGAGCGCAAACGGCGACAGCGGGGGGAGCATCGGCCACGTCCGCTCCGTCTCCATTGACAGCGAAATGCGCGCCAGCTATCTGGACTACGCCATGAGCGTCATCGTGGCCCGCGCGTTGCCCGACGCCCGGGACGGCCTGAAGCCGGTCCATCGCCGCATTCTCTACGCCATGCACGATATGGGGCTACAGCCCACCTCCAGCTACAAGAAGAGCGCGCGTATTGTCGGTGAAGTGCTGGGTAAATATCACCCCCACGGCGACAGCGCGGTCTATGACGCCATGGCGCGCATGGCCCAGGACTTCAGCCTGCGCTATCCCCTGGTGGATGGCCAGGGCAACTTCGGTTCGGTGGACGGGGACAGCCCCGCGGCTATGCGTTACACCGAGGCTCGCCTGGCCCGCATCGCCACTACCCTGCTCCAGGACATCGACAAGGATACGGTGGACTGGACCAATAACTTCGACGACAGCCTGCTGGAACCCCGGGTGCTGCCCGGCATGTTGCCCAACCTGCTCCTCAACGGGGCCAGCGGCATCGCCGTGGGCATGGCCACCAACATCCCCCCCCACAACCTGACCGAGATTGCAAACGCCATCATCCTGCTCCTGGACAACTGGGACCGGCAGGAGGAGATCGGGCTGGAAGAGCTGATGCAGCTCGTCAAGGGGCCGGACTTCCCCACCGGCGGCATTATCCTGGGCACGGACGGCGTGCGCCAGGCCTTCGCCACCGGCCGCGGTAAGGTGATGGTGCGGGCCAAGACCCAGGTGGAGGAGATCCGCAACAACCGTTTCGCCATCATCGTCACCGAGATCCCCTACCAGGTCAACAAGTCCACCCTCATCGAGCGCATGGCCGAACTGGTGCGGGCCGGCAAACTGGACCAGATCAGTGACCTGCGTGACGAGAGCGACCGCACGGGCATGCGCATCGTCATTGAACTGAAACGGGGTGCGGCCCCGCGTAAAGTGCAGAATCAACTCTTCAAGCACACTTCCCTCCAGACCTCCTTTGGCGTCAATATGCTGGCCCTGGACAAGGGGCAGCCGGTGACCTTGAGCCTGCGCCGCGCGCTGATCATCTACATCGAGCACCGCATGGAAGTGCTCACCCGGCGCACCGAGTTCGAACTGGGCAAGGCCCGAGAGCGGGCTCATATTCTGGAAGGCCTGCGCATCGCCCTCCAGTTTCTGGACGAGGTGATCCAGACCATCCGTCAGAGCGCCAATGCAGACGCGGCCCGCAGCGCGTTGATGGAGCGTTTCGGCCTCAGCCAAGTGCAGGCTCAGGCCATCCTGGATATGCAGTTGCGCCGACTGGCCGCGCTGGAACGTCAGAAGATCGAGGATGAGTACCAGGAGATCATGGCCCGCATCGCCTACCTGGAGGACCTGCTGGCCCACCCCGCTAAGATCCGGGGGCTGATCCGGGACGATATCCTCATGCTGAAGGAGAAGTTCGGTGACGAACGGCGCACGGCCATCGCCTATGGCATGAGCGGCGACTTCAGCGAAGAGGACCTGATTCCCCAGGAGAACGTCCTCATCAGCTACAGTGCCGGCGCCTATATCAAGCGCATGTCGGCCTCGGCCTTCCGGGCCCAGGGGCGGGGCGGCCGAGGCATCAAGGGCATGGCCACCCGCCAGGAGGACGAGGTCATCAACCTCTTCTTCGCGCGCACGTTGGACCACATTCTCTTTTTCACCAACAAGGGGCGGGTCTACAGCAGCCGGGTCTACGAACTGCCGGAGGGGAGCCGCATCTCCCGGGGCGCGCATATCGCCAATATCCTCAGCCTCATGCCGGACGAGAGCGTCAGCACTATGCTGGTGGTGCCCGATTTTGACCACGCCGACTACGTGACCTTGATCACCCGCTCTGGTCGCATCAAGCGCATGGCGTTGAGCGCGTTCCGCAATGTACGCTCGTCGGGCGTCATCGCCATGAACCTGGACGAAAAGGATTCACTGGACTGGGCGCGACTCACCAATGGCGACCAGGACTTCATCGTCGTCACCCGTGGCGGCAAGGCCCTGCGCTTCCATGAAACCGCGGTGCGCTCCATGGGCCGCACCGCGGCCGGCGTTATGGCCATCCGTTTGCTGGGTGACGATCAGGTGGTGAGCATGGACGTGGTCCAGGAGGACGCGGATCTGTTGGTCCTGCACGAGCGGGGCTGGGGCAAGCGCGTCTCCCTGGACGAATACAGCCCCAAGGGGCGCTACACCCAGGGCAACTGGACCACCGATCATCGGCGGTTGGACGAGGTTGGTCCCATCGTGGCCGCGCGCGTGGTGCGGGCTGACGACCAGATCACCATTATCAGCAGCAACGGCATCGTCATGCGCACGCCGGTGGAAGGTATCAGCCGCATGGGACGCAGCACCCGGGGCGTGCGCGTGGTCAAGATGCGGGGTGATGACAGTGTGGCCGCGCTGGCCGTCATCACTGCAGAGGACATGGCGCGCACGGTGGAAGGCGCACCGGGCGAGGGCGGTGAAACTGGCGCGATTGAAGGAGAGGCGGCTGAAGCGGCCGTGGTCGAAGCCGCCGGCGCGCCGGTCGTCGAGGATCCCGCCGCCGAGAAAAGCGAGTAGCGATTAGCGGTCTTCGCAGATTGCAGAAAACCTTGGAATTAGGCGATCAACAATCAACAATCAGCGGACAACAGATAACGGAGAATGGCGTCTTCCCCCGCACGGCGCCAATCCCGAACCTTCAATCTTGAATCTTTAATCCTTAATTTCCAATCTTCTTATGCCATCAACCCGCGCCCTCCTCCGTGAAAAACCAAGCGCCCGCCTGGCCTTCATGGCCGATGTGGATCCGGATCAGATCGCGGAGACCATCACCGCGCTGGCCAACAGCGAGGGCGGCTCCCTGGTCATCGGCATCGATGAAGCCGGCAACGTGAGTGGCTTGCTCATGGAAGAGGAGGTGGACGGCGCGCTGCAGGCCGCGCTGCGCATGTGCAGGCCGCCCGTCCACACTGAATGGACGCCGGATCAGATCAACGGCGTGACCATCGTGCAACTGCGCGTGCCCAAAAGCGACGAGGTCCATGCCCTCTGGGATGGGCGCATCATGGTGCGCAAGGGCGCGACCAACGCTCCGCTGGAGGGCAAGGACATCAACCAGTTGATGGCCAACCGACCGGCCGGCGAATTCGAACTGGAGGCGGTGGCCGGCGCAACCATCGATGACCTGGACGATAACGTCATCGACGAGTACATGGAGCGTCGCCAGAAGCGCAGCCCCCGCAGCCAGATCATGCCCCGGCTCAAGCTTCTGCGTCAGATCGGGGCCCTCGCCGAGGACGGGACGCCCACGGTCAGCGGCCTTCTGCTTTTTGGCAAAGAACCCCAGCTTTTCATGCCCCATAGCCGGGCCATCTTCGTCAAGTTCGCCGACACCCAGCCGCGCGGTCCCCAGGGTGCGTTCGGCTATGGCCGCCGGGAAGAGTTCGTGGGTCCCCTGCCCCTGATCATCGACCGGGCCTGGCGGGTCATCTGGGAGGAGATGGACAAGCAGGCGGTGGTGAAAGGGCTGCAACGCCAGGAGGAGACCGAGTACCCCCGCACGGTGGTGCGCGAGGCCTTGGTCAACGCGGTGGCCCATCGCGACTATCGCATGACCGGGCGCAGCATCGAGATCCGCATGTACACCGACCGGCTGGAGGTCACCAGCCCCGGCGGCCTGCCTGCGCACATCACCCTGGACAACATCGTGGAGGAGCACTACAGCCGCAACCCGCGCATCGTCAATGGCCTCTATCAGTGGGGCTATATCGAGGAACTGGGCCTGGGTGTGGACCGCATGATCGAGGACATGGTCAGCACCGGTCACATGCCACCCGAATTCGAGGCCCGGGGCCATCGCTTCACTGTGATCCTCTACAACCGCAAGGACCCGGCGCGTGTCGTCCGGGAGTGGGAGCAGAACATGAACGATCGCCAGATCAAGGCGGTCGCCTACGTGCAACAGAGCGGGGCTATCACCAACCGGGAGTACCGGGAGCTCTGTCCCCACGTGGGCGCGGAGACCCTGCGGCTGGATTTGGTGGACCTGGTCTCCAAGGGCGTGCTGCTCAAGATCGGTGAAAAGCGGGGCACGCGCTATATTTTGAAGTGAGGCAAGTTGCAGGTGGCAAGTGGCAAGTTGCAAGTTTGGAGTGCGTCCCACGCCATCGGTCAATTTCGCCATCCAGTCGCTCTCCATGGCGTGGGATGGACGGAAATGACCCGTCCGTCCCACGCCCGCGGGGTTGGCTGGTCAACAAGGATTCGATCGGGCGTGGAACGCACTCGTCGTCGCCCGCATACTGCCGATAACCCGGACGTCCGTCCCACGCCATCGGTCAATTTCGCCATCCAGTCGCTCTCCATGGCGTGGGATGGACGGAAATGACCCGTCCGTCCCACGCCCGCGGGGTTGGCTGGTCAACAAGGATTCGATCGGGCGTGGAACGCACT
>JAJRVT010000047.1 GCA_024277175.1 Chloroflexota bacterium
CTGGGGATCCATCGCCGAGCAACTGGGCAAGAAAGAGCACTTCAAGACCCTTTACGAGCCATTGCAGGCCCCAGGCCAGACTGCCTGGCAGACGCTGCTCAAGGACCAAACCGTACTCATCCTGCTGGATGAACTGCCGCCTTACATGGAAAACGCGCGGGCGCGCGCCATTGGCAACTCCGACCTCGCGCAGGTTACCAAGACCGCCCTATCGAATCTATTGGTCGCCATCAACCGCGAAGGGTGTGAGCGCGTTTGCCTGGTGATCACAGACCTCACCGGATCCTATGAGGCGGGCAGCGGGCAGATCAGCGAAGTGCTGTCTGATCTGGAGTACGAAACCCATCGCACTGCGATGAGTCTGGAGCCGGTGCGCATGGGCACCGACGAGCTCTACCACATTCTCCGCACGCGTCTTTTTGAAGAGTTGCCAAGAGAGAACGAGATCGACGAAGTCGCTCAGGCGTACGCCAAGGCCGTGCGCGATGCAAAGCAGATGGACATTACCAGCGAGTCCCCGGAACAGTTTGCGGCGCGCATTCAGGCGTCATACCCCTTCCATCCGGCTATCCGCGACCTCTACGCCCGCTTCCGCGAAAACCCCGGTTTTCAACAGACTCGCGGGCTGATTCGCCTTATGCGGATCATGACGTCGCGGCTATGGGAGTCGGGCGCTGCGGACACGAAGTACCTGATCAGCGCGCACGATATTGACTTGAACGACCGCGAGACGCTGGCAGAGATTACGCAGATCAACCATACGCTGGAGAACGCCATCGCCCATGACATCGCCTCCAAGGGCGCAGCCGTCGCCGAACGCATGGACAGCAACCTGGGGACAAACGACACCACCGACGCCTGCAAATTGCTGCTCATGTCCTCACTCGCCAACGTGCC
Organism: Chloroflexota bacterium; assembly: GCA_024277175.1. Classification (GTDB taxonomy): domain Bacteria; phylum Chloroflexota; class Anaerolineae; order Caldilineales; family Caldilineaceae; genus JAJRVT01. The sequence goes on from JAJRVT010000047.1 coordinate 898, forward strand.
CAATGCCGTGCTGGGTCTCTCCATCCCGGAACTGGTCGCCTATCTCTGCTCGCCCGGCCGAGACTTGTCCCGGCTCAAATCCGACGTTCTGGAGAAGCTGGCCACGGCCGCGTGGTATCTGCACAGCAACCGCGACGGCAAGCTCTACTTCCGTAACGTGCAGAACCTCAACGCCAAACTGGAGTCGTTGGTCACCGCCTATCAACCGGAACAGGCCATCAAGGAACTCCGCACCCGCCTGGAGGACCTGTTCAAGCCCGTAAACGGCTGGTGCTATCAGCGCGTATTGGTGCTCCCGGCCATCGATGAAATCGAGTTGGAGCAGGACCGGGTCACCCTGGTCATCACGGAGCCGCACGCGGGCACAGGGCTCCGCAAGGAACTGCAAGACTTCTGGGAGCAGGCCACCTGGAAAAACCGCGTGGCCTTCCTCACGGGAACAAAGGACACCTATAACCAGCTTCTCGATACAGGTAAGCGCCTGCGAGCTATCCACCATATCCTTGAAGAGCTTGGTGAAGAGAAGGTGTCGGATAACGACCCGCAGATGGTCCAGGCTAAAGAACTGGCGGACCGCATCCAGATGCAATTCTACTCGGCTGTACGCGAGACCTTTACGCAACTCTGGTACCCGTATCGGCAGTCCAACAGCGATACCCTGATCAGCGCCGATTTCCAGATGAAATTTGACGGCAACAAGTACAGCGGCGAGCAGCAGGTATTGGCGTTGTTACGGGACAAAAAGAAGTTTGAAGACGACGTTTCCGGGGATACATTCCGCAAGAAATGCGAACTGCGCCTGTTCACGACGCAGTCATTGCCCTGGAAGGAAATCAAGCGGCGCGCTGCCATGAATACCCTCTGGCAATGGCATCTTCCGGACGCTCTCGACGCACTCAGGGACGACTGTCTCCGCAAGGACATCTGGCGCGAGCAGGGCGGCTTTGTGGACAAGGGGCCGTTTCCTCAGCCGAACACCGACGTGTTGGTGCGAGAGCTATCGCGCGACCCCGAAACCGGCGCGGTAACGCTGCGCGTGACCCCGGTCCACGGCGATACGATCTATTACGACATTGGCGCCGAGGCGTCCCCGGCGTCGGCCAGGCTGGAGGGAGACACCCTGACAGTCAAGGAGTTGCGGGTCTCGTTCCTGGCCGTGGATTCTACGGGCGAGCATGAGCCCGGCGAGCCCAAGGAGTGGGTCAACACCATCACGCTCAAGCACCGCATCTATCAGAGCGGCGATGACAAGCGCATGGAGTTGAGGGCCATCCCGGAGGCAACGATCTACTATACGACCGACGGGTCGAACCCGAAGGCGTCGGGCGCAGTGTACAACGGTGATTTTGTCATCCCCCGCAGCGCGTCCATCGTGCTGGCTTACGCCGAACGAGACGGCGTCGAGTCAGAGGTGGAGCAGATTTCTATCAAGTGGGATGGCAACGGGACTGTGATTGTCGATCCGCAGAAGCCTGCGGTCTGGACGCACAGTCATGGCTACAACAGCACCAAAGAGTCCTATGAATTCTTGTCCAGGCTCAAGAAGTACAACGCGCAGGCAAGCGGTCTGCGCATCACAATCGCCGGGGAAAGCGGTGACAGGGGTTGGGTTGAATTAAACACCGCCGACCAGAAACAGGTTGCTCCTGAGCTCGTGGAAGAATGCCTGGACGCCCTGCGCAAGGTGCAGACCAGCGGCCAGGTGCAATTGGCCGCGCAGGCGCTGCACTTCGAGACAGGGCTGGACCTCCAGGCGTGGATCGAGGACGCCAAGCTGACGTTGGACGCGGACGAGGTAACCCAATAACAAGATGAGCGGTAAAATAGCGACAGAACTCAGGAACTCCTTTGGCTTTGATCCCGACGAAAGCATGCACCACTTTGTGGTGACCATCCCGCGCGGGAGCACGGCCAATATCCAGATCAGCGAGCACTTTACCTGGGACCCGGAAGTGGGGTCCAGCGTCGTCAGCCTGGGGGCCCAGCTTGACGGCCAGATCCGGGTCGTCCTTGCCCGCGCCAAGTGGGACGCGATCGCGGATGAGGTGCGCGCGGAGATGAACCGGCGTCTGCGCCGGATGGGGCGGAAGACTGGCAGTTGGCGGGTCGGGTCGAACCTGGTGCGCCGGGAACTGGGCAAGGAACTGGTGCTGCTTGCCTGGGCCATCGAAGATGCGGACCCCTCGCTTATCCAGAACGCCGTGGCCAACTGGAACGGCCTTGTGCCCGAAGAGCGTTGGTGGCTCTATACCCAGACGGCCGCCGCGACCGGACACGGCGTCAACGACCGCAACAAGGGCTGGCGCAAGGCCCTGCGCTATGCCTTGACCGAGAACCCGGTAACCAGCCGAACGGACATTGAGGCGATGGTGCCGGAGTATTTTCGCCAGGCCGCCGCCGGGCCTCTATTCAAGCCTCCGCCGGAATCATAAGACACCGGCAATTGCGTCGAATAAGTAGTAGCAATAAATTAAAATATGCCAGACTAGGAACCCCTCATGTCTGAACAGCGTAAACAGGTATCCATCTACTCTGCAATCCTGTGCGGACGCCGAAAGGGGCCTGGTGGGCACGGCGTTGTACTGCGCTATAAGGAACACCGAAAAAAACTGAAGGGCGGATTTAGGCGTACAACGCGCCTGCAGATGGCGCTTGTTTCGATTGTCCTGGGACTCGAGGCGCTGAAGATGCCCTGTGAAGTAACCGTCTACACAAACTCAGAAGATATTGTAGACATCATGAGTTCTACTGATAGTTTGATGCGAGTCCTTTGGGAGCGTGGTGCTCACATCGAATTATGGCAAAGACTAGCCACGGCGTGTCAGGAACATGATGTAACCTTTGAAACCACCCGTAAATGCACTGACGCAAGCGATTTACGGCAATGCCAGGACTTAGCGAGAGAGGCCGTACAAACGATTGAGAAAATGTACGCTGTTGCAGATTCGGCTACTGCGCCAGTTGCATCCCCTAGACGCAGATATGACGATGATGAAGTCGGAATGGAACCAGGACTACCGCCTCCTATATTCGATCATGACCCTAGAGATAGCGTAGCTGGACTGCCTAAATGTCCCCACGGTATTCCGCTTTACAGGAAATGCGCAATCTGCGATCCAGAAGGATTCCGAGAAGCGTACGGAAGAGGGTAGTGCGTCACATACTCGTATCGGGATTGATGAAAGCGAATAGACTTCATGACAGTCGAATCCATACCCGTTGAACATACTATCGACGCCCCCCTGGCCCACGCTACCAGCTTCATCGAGACCCAGTTCCCCGTGGCCAAGGTCTCCATGGAAAGCTACAAGGAACGCAAGGCAGGCGGCAGCCAAACGCTGACTGGTCTGGGCAAGTGGTGGGGGCGCAAGCCGCTGGTGCTGGTGCGCGCCGCGCTGATCGGCCTGCTCATGCCGGCGAGCGACGACCCGGTCAGGGACCGCGAGATATTCCTCATGATCATGACCATGGACCACGACGGGCTGCGCCGGCGCAAGAGCAAGTCGATCCCGGGCAAGCGCCTGACGGCGGAACTCCAGACCATGCCGCCCAGTATCCGCAAGCGGTATCTGGACGACAGCGGGGCGA
>JAJRVT010000048.1 GCA_024277175.1 Chloroflexota bacterium
GAAGTTATGGAAAGGAGAAAGGAGATACAGCGAGGAGACACATTAACGCACGAGGATATTTGGAGTCGCATGGATGTTTAAGATCATTTATGCGAAGAGCGTCGAAAAAGATTTGAAAAAAGTTGCATCATCGAGCCTTCCCAAAATCAGACGGAGGATTGAGGAGTTGGAAAGATTCCCTAATATTTCTCAAATTAAACATCTTACGAATCATCCACTGGCAGATTATCGTTTGAGAGTGGGGAATTACCGCATCCTTTTCGACGTCGATTGGAAAAAGCAAGAAATTTACATTTTGAAGATTGGTCACAGAAAAGAGGTGTACTGATTTCTCGTCGACTGGAATTCATTCTGCGGGCTGCACAGGGTAGCTCCTTCATCAGGCTCAGAGCAAATCAAGGACAGGTTGCGCCTTCCTCATGACGTCAGGCTCCGCTCTCTTGCGGCGGTGACCCGTCAACAACCCTGGCCGCGGGCCAGCATTCTTCTCCCCCCACCACCTCACTCAACCCCAGCAGTGCTAACATAGCGTGCAGGCGGACGGGCTGGAAGCCCGCAACTCAAGCAGTGCGGTCCGGGTCTCGAGTGTCGGGACGGAAGTGGAAGGACCTGCGTGTAACCCGCCCGCCGCTGAGGCCATACGTTAAACTAAAAACGCGACGGGGTCATGAGTTCTGTTGATGGGACCTTGTGTGCGATAAATGTTGCATGTCATCTGCCGGGGGAGTTCGGAACTCCCCGGCAGATGCGAAAAGAACCATTGTTTTCATCGCATTCTCAGTTTAGATGACTTCACCCCCATCAAAGCCATCTTGTATTCCACCACATTTTTCCAGAAATTCAAGCGCAAACGCAACGCCTGTCCCCGCTCCCTGCGCGCGGCCGGGCTGGCGGCCAATCCCGCCACAGACGAAGGCCGTTACTGGCTCTGCTGAGGAGACGCCCATGGGCAAAATGCCGTTGCGGGAACATGCGTCCCGTGGTATGCTTGTTTTGTCGGGTGTGTGATCATGAGATGATGATGCGTATCCGGCCTGAATGGAGCCTCCTACGCGGGGCTATTGGCATGATGAGGGAGGACTTCGATGATACAAATCCCAGCGGAACAAGCTGTTACTGAACTGGATAAACTTCTCCATAAAGTTGCGCAAGGTCAGGATGTCGTGCTCATTGGGTCCGACGGATCAGCATATAAACTGTTGGCCTTGCCACGAACGCCCCGGCCTGTTTTTGGCAGCGCACGCGGTTTGGTCCACATCGGACCCGATTTCGATGAACCCATTGAAGGCTTTGAGGATTATATGCCGTGAAAATTCTGCTCGATACTCATACCTTCCTGTGGTTTATCGCCGGAAATGCTCAGTTGGATGACTATGCCAGACAGTTGATCGAAGACTTGAGTAATGAACGTTATCTGAGCGTAGCCAGCGTTTGGGAAATCACGATTAAATCCAGCCTCGGCAGATTGATAGCGCCCATGCCTCCCAGCGTTTTGATCAGTGAGCATGTCTGGGCGAATGCCATAAACCTTTTGGCCATTGAACCTGATCACTTTGACGCGCTTCATAACCTGCCCTATCATCACAAAGACCCATTCGATCGGCTTTTAATTGCCCAGGCTGTACAAGAGGGGATGGTTCTCCTCACCAAAGACCAGGCGTTTCGCGCTTACAACGTTCCCGTTGTGTGGTCTTCACCATAGAGGCTGATAAATCCATGCACGCGACCGGGCGGACGGCGCGACCGGCTTGCCGGGCTTGCGGCTAATCCCGCCACAGACGGGGCCTTTGCTGGCGTGGGCGAGGTGCAGGCGATCCTCGACCGCTCGCTGGCGTCGGCCGAGGATCCCAGCCAGGAGACGCGCCGGCTGCTGGCATTATTTTGCTGTCGATTCTACACCTTGGCGCGTGGTCCAGTTATTGGGGGCAATTATACTGTTCCTCAGCATCCTCCGGAAATTCAAGCGAAAATGCAACGATTTAAACACCCTCTACGCGCGACCGGGCGGACGGCGCGACCGGCTGGCCGGGCGCGCGGCCGATCCAGCTACAGAGGGGGGCATTGTCGGCTCTGCTGGGCATGGACGGGAAATCTACTTGACATGTTGTAATCGATCGATTACAATTGGCGCATGTTCACAGTCAAAACGACCCCTGAATTTGACGCTTGGCTCAATGGCTTGAAAGATCGTACAACGCGTCAAAGCCAAGCAGGTATTAGAGCGTTTGGAGGAGTAGAACATGTCCCAAAAAATACGAATCGCCGATCTTCCTGAGTTTGATATGGCTCAGCAACTGAAAACAGAAGAAGATATTGCCGCTTATATCACGATGGTCATTGAAGAAGGTGACGCAGCAGAGCTTGCCCACGCGTTGGGCGTGGCCGCCAGAGCACGAGGAATGAGTCAGGTGGCCCAGGCGTCAGGCATTAGCCGTGAGGCGCTTTACAAAGCGCTTAGACCGAATGCAAAGCCCCGGTTTGACACGGTCAACCGGGTATGTGCAGCGCTTGGCGTTCGTCTGGTGGCTCAACCGATTCATCCTCAATCGACGTAGTGACGATTTACATCGCCAGCAACTCTGAATTGCGGTCGGGCCACTTGCGGCAAGGAGGGTATTTTATGCAGGTCCACATCATAGACGAGGCGCCGAAAGCCATTGGCCCTTATTGTCATGCAATCCAGGTGGGCGGGCTGATTTTCTGTTCCGGACAGACGCCGCTCGATCCCGCAACCATGCAACTGGTCGGCTCTGATATCGAACAACAAACCGAGCAAGTGCTGAAAAATCTTTCCACAGTCCTGAACGGGCTAGGGCTTTCGCTGCAGGATGTGGCCAAAACGACCGTATTCCTCAAAGACATGGCTGATTTTCAGGGAATGAACGCGGTTTACGCCCGCATGTTCGGCGACCACAGACCGGCGCGCACGACTGTCGCCATTCGGGGAAACCCGTTGAACGCACTCGTTGAAATTGAGTGCATCGCGGAGATTCGCACGTAAACAGCTACCCCTTCGCCTGCTTCACGCGTGCGATCGACTTGAACAGCGTTCTGAGCGTCAGCGAGATCCAGAAGACCGACCAAGCTGTCATCAGGATGCCGGCCAGTGGGATGCGCTCTTCGTTGGTGATCGGCTCGAAGGTCACCTCGTCCGGGGTGATGCGGATGAAGCCGCGCGGCGCTGCCCGTCCACCACCACCACCGCCACCGCCTGCGCCGTCCACCGACGTCTCATCCGCGCTCTCTCCCTCTCCCTCTCCCTCTTCTCCTGCGGCTTCATCCGCGGGCTTGCTGCCGTAGCCGCCGCCATAGCCGAACCCGTACTGCACCTCCGCCACCGGAATGATCGTGACGCCATCCTCAGCAATAGGCTCGCCAAAAACGCTTTTGACGTCGAGGGTTTCCACAAACTGCTCGATGGGGGTGAGGTCGATTATTTCCTTGGTTTCCATGGACTGCTGCTCCTTTAGTTGCGCTTCGACTGGCGTCTGGCGATTATGCGCGCCGCCAGCATGATCAACGTGCAAACAATGCTCAGGACAACACCTGTGACGGCCATGCTGCGCAGGGGATCCTTGTCCGGGTCCCCCACAGGGATGACCGTTTCCTCCTCGCTCGTGCGCATCCGCACCTCCATCGGCGTAAGTCGTCCCACCATACCGGCGAAGGATGCATGCTCCTTGTCGCCGGTGAACTGCCAGCCTGCCAGGCGCGCCACTGGCTGAATGCGCCTGTCCCCGACGGTCACCGGCTCCATTTCCAGAAGTCTGTCGATCTTCGTCTTGCCTGACTTGACGTCGTTCATGTGATCTCCTTGGGGTGTGGCCTGCTGCGGGGAACGGGGGGGATCTACATTGAGTATATCACACGGAAACAAGAGACCCGCCGCGAATTCGCGGCGGGTCTCTATTTCCTTCGTCACTCAAACAGTCTGGGAAGAAATCGAGTTTTTACGGATATTCATGGCCTCCGAAACGACGACGTGAAAAACTCGGTTTCTTACGCCCGATGGCCGCTCTACCGCTCCAGAGTCGCAGCGTTGTAGCGCAGGATTTCCTGATTGCTGGCGTCATAGATGACCAACTGATCGCCCGCGAGGGCAAAGGTCACGGCCGACTGAAGTGACGCCAGATAGGCTGTTTCCTGGTCCGCAATGGGCAGATCGCACATTTGTCGGGTTGTGATGAGCGGACCGATGGTCAACGTATTCCCGCGAACGGTGTAGGAGCCGTTGTACGTGTTGCAGCCGGCGTCGCCGCTCACCCCGCCCGCAGCGTCGAAGGACGCGGTCAGGGTAGTGTCGGGAATGGGGACCTGGTTCACGTTCATGGAGACCAGGCTCCAATTGGTAGCCGCCAGCGGGTTGCCGGCCTTCACTTCCACGGTGATCTGGCTCAACTGGACCGTATTATCCTGCAACACGACCCGCATCTCGTACGTGGTGGTCTCCGTCGGGCAGACCTCTTCACTGCCCTCGCCTGCCTGGGGGTAATCCTGCCACGGCTCGCCTACAGGATAGACGTAGACCTCGCGCACGTTCTCCACCTTCCAGCGCAGGGTGGTGCAATCGCCTTCATTGATGCCTTTGCTGTCGGCGTCGAAGAGGATGGTGACCACCGGCGTCTCGACCGGGAGAACGGGTGTGGCCGTTGGTTCAGGCGCCGGCGCGCCGGGCGGCAGGATGACCGGCGCATTGTCAGCGTTCTCCGCGCGTACGTACGCGGCCGCCACCCATCCTTGACTGTTGGGCGCAGCGGGGATGTTCAGCACCCACCACTGGCCGTCCGCGCTGCGCCCGATGATGGGCGCCTGGGTGTTGTAGGGCATGATCCCGATGACGTCGTATTCTGTGCCGGGGCCGGAGCGGATGTTGACGCCGTCGGGCGCGGTCACGATGGCGGTGGGGCTGCCGGGAATAGGCGTCGCGGGGATGACGGTCGCCGGCGGCAAGACGATCTCTTCCCCGGCGCCGCCGCCGTTATTGCCGCGCACCACCCAGAAGATGGCGAGAACCAGTGCAATGATGGCGACAACCAGCACGCCGATCAGAATTGGGTTCTGTTTGCTTTTTTGCGGGTCGGTCGGCGGCGGGCTAACTTCTTGTTCAACCGGCTCAGGATTGGCTTCTTGTTTGTTTTGTTCGTGTTCAAAGCTCATATTCAACTCACAGATGATTGTCGGTGTAGCATAAACGCATCACCGAACGGTGGATTTTTCAGGCCAGATCAAGTATACGATCAGCGTTAATTCATGGTCTAACAGAGACAAGACGATTGTACGCTACGATTGAGTTCCCCACGACGAACGACGAGCTACCGAAACAACATCGTCAACTCCACCACCCCATGGTCCCAGCGTTTTTCCATCTCAACGTCCATGCGTTCGAAGAGCGTGAGCATGGCCTGGTTTTCGGCGAGGACGGTGGCTGTGAAGCCGCGCAGCCCCTGTTTCTTGGCCAGCACGGTGATGTGGGCGAGCAGTTGCGAGCCGATCCCCTGTCCCTGCCAGTCATCCTGGACCGCGAAGGCGACCTCCGCCAGCCGCGTTTTGGGATCCAGGACATATTCGCCCATCCCCACCACAACCTCCCGTTTGCCCTCGTGGACGGTGGCCAGCACCACCATATCCTTGCTGTAATCGATGACCACGAACTCCTGCAGTCGTTCATGGGGCATATCCCGCCGCGCGGAGGCGAAGCGACGGTAGAGGGAATCGTCGGAAAGCGAGTAGAAGAAATCCTTGAGCAGCGGTTCATCACTGATGGCCACCGGCCGCAACGTCAGTTCCACGCCGCCCTTGGTCGTGCGCCTTGAAATCAGGTGTTCCGGATATTCACCCCGTTTCCCGGGAATGAACTTCTGATCCTTGTAGATGAACCCCAACTTCTTCGCTTCCTCGATCAGCCAGGGTTTGAATTTGGGGTGGGCGATGGCGATCAGTTCCATGGCTCGTTCGCGAATGTTTTTGCCGTGTAGATAGGCGATCCCATACTCTGTGACCACATACTGCACATCGCCCCGCCCAAAGGTGACGCCGGCCCCGTCCCGCAGCCTGGGCACAATGCGTGAGACCTGATCGTCCCGGGCTGTGGACGGGAGGGCGAGAATGGCTCGGCCATTGTGCGCCAGGCTGGCTCCGCGTACAAAATCAACCTGGCCGCCGACGCCGCGAAAGAAACGTCCGGACAGCGCCTCGGCGGTGGCCTGGCCCGTCAGGTCGATTTCCGTAGCGCTGTTGATGGCGACCATGTTGTCATGGCTGGCGATGATCAGCGGGTTGTTGGTGTAGTCGATGTTGCGCAGCGTAATGGCCGGGTTCTCGTGGACGAACGCGTAGGTCCTGGCCACGCCTTGACAATAGCTGGCCACGGTTCGACCCCGATTGCGCGTCTTGCAACTGTTATCGATGACGCCGGCCTCGATCAGATTGACCAGCCCCTCCGACAGAAACTCTGTGTGGACGCCCAGATGCCGTTTGCGTTTCAATTGGGGCAGGATCCCGTTGGGCGCGCTTCCATAGCCCACAGAAATGGTGTCGCCGTCATTGATGAGTGAAGAGACGTGGCGTCCGAGGCGCTCCATCACCCCATCATCGACCGGCGGGTCAGGAAACTCGCGCAGCGGCTCGTCATACTCGATCAGAAAGTCCACATCATCCAGATGGATATACCCGTCGCCTGACACGCGCGGCATGTGACGATTCACTTGGGCGATGACCAGATCAGCCGCGTCCACGGCGGTCCTGGTGACGTCGACGCTCACGCCCAGGCTCATGAACCCGTGTTGATCTGGCGGCGAGACTTGCACCAAGGCCGCGTCCAGCAGGATGAACTTGCGTCGAAAGAGGTCCACTGCCTGCGAGAAGGGAATGGGGGTGTAATCGGTCAACCCCAACTGGATCGTCTCCTGTTCATACTGGCCCGGGAAGAAGGAGTTGAGACGGAAGCTGCGCCGGTACTTGTTCGCGATCTCGGGGGTGATGCCGGTGGCCCACAACGTGTAGATCTCCACATCGACGATGGCGCCCGGCCTTTCGTCGGCATAGGTCATGAGTGCATTGAGCAGATGCCGGGGTTCTCCGCAGCCTGCGCCGATGAAGATCTGATCCCCGCGTCGGATGCGTTCGAACGCTTTCTCTGGCGATGTAAATGTAGGTAAGCGCGACTTTTTGGGTGCATCCAGATTATCGGACATCAAGGCTCCTCTTTTTCAAGGGGTTACATGTAGCATCTTAATAAAGTACGGAAGCGAGACCCAGGCCAGCCAGGATCGTGGCGGTTACGGCGATAAGCAATGGGACCATGAACGAGTGATTGAGGATCAACTTGCCGATGCGCGTCGTTCCCGTCTGGTCAAAGTTGACCGAGGCGATCAGCGTGCCGCCGATGGGCAAGAAGGCGACGCCGGCCACGGCCGGCCACATGGCGATCAGGTATTCGGGCGGCAACCCAAGCGCGAGACCCAGGGGCATGAGTGTACGCGTGGTCGCCGCCTGGCTGGAAAGCAAGGCGGCCATGAAGAAGAGCGCAATCGCAAAGGTCAGCGGGAGGGCGCTGACCATGTTCCCCAATGAGTTGACGAAAATCTCCTCATTTGCCGTGATAAAGGTGTCGCTCATCCAGGCGATGCCAAAGATGGCAACCACCGCGGTGAAACCGGAAATGGCCACGTTGGTGCGTGGGACTTTGGAGGCAGACGTTTGGGTGAAGAGCAGCATGATCGCGGCCACCGACAGCATGGTGATCTGGATCATGACCGTCATAGAGAGAGGGCCGATAACGCCATCGGCGTTGGGAAGCTGGGGACGAATCGCAGGGAAGAGGCCGCAGAGGACGATGAAAACCACGCCAGCCAGGAAGATGAAGGCGCTCAAGCGTGCGGACGGCAACAGATCGCGCCGTTCGGCCTTCTTTTCTCCGTGGCCGGGCGGATCGATCTCTCCCGCCGCCAGGCGACGTTGGTATTCCGGATCATCCTTCAGATCCTTGCCCCGCCGCATCTGGATCAGCGATGCGACCAGGATTCCGATCAGCGTGGACGGCATGGTGACGGCTAATATTTGCACCAACCCAAACCCCAGCGGCTCGAAGAGGCTGATCATGGCCGCCATGGCCGCGCTGACCGGGCTGGCCATGATAGCGAAGATGCCCGCCAACGTGGAGACGGAGAGTGGTCGCTCCGGTCGGATCTCGTTCTCATAGGCCGTCTCGTAGATAATCGGGATCAGCGGGTAGAAGATGTGGCCGGTTCCCGCACCCACGGTGAAACTCCACGCCACCAGCGGTGCGACCCAGGTGATCTGGTTGGGGTTGCGGCGGATGAGCGATGCAGCGATGTCAACCAGGTAGTCGATGCCGCCCGCCGCCTCCATCACCGAGGCCGCCATGATAACGGCGATGATGATCAACATGACGTCAATGGGTGGGCTGGTGGGCACGAGGCCGAATGCATAGGTCAAGACCAATAAGCCAACGCCAGCCCAGAGACCCAGGCCGACGCCGCCAGCGCGTACACCCATCATGATGGCCACGATAACGGTCAGGAGTTGGAGGAAGAATTGAACGGTTGTAATGTCCATGGGGGCTGACTCCTTCGTGGGGTTGGGTGATGATAAAGGGTTGGAAACGGATTGAAGATTGAAGTTGTTGTTGTTTATCACAGCGCAAACAGAGTCGCGCCGATTGGGAGAGACGCTGCGGACCCGATTATAGTGCGACGCTAATGTTTTGCCAAACAGATTGAACGGGTTCGGCTGTTTTCACCCCGAAGCGGACGCCCCGAAATCAACAAAAAGAGAGCCGCAGATCGGCTGAATTACGCGGTTTTTTTACTGCAATCCGTGTAATCCGCGCCAACCTACGGCTCTTTTTCTAACTTCACAGCCTCTCCCCCAGCAGCCTGGGGGAGAATCTGATTTTACCCGATTTTACGCTGGCTGGCGCCTAGTACAGGACGGCGCAAGTCTGGCCACGGTTTGTAGTAGGCGCTTTAGCGCACTCTCGCCGCCAACAGCGCTAAAGCGCTCACTACAAGCCATCTGCTTATTGACGCCGCTGTGTACTAGTTCGGGAAGTAGCCGGCCTCCGTCTTGGAGCACTTGAACTCCTTCTCCGTCGGCGGATTGGTGTTCGGGTCGGTGACGAACATCTTGGTGGTGTTCGCCTCACAGTTCTGCCAGATCTGAATCTGGGGTTCCATCTGGATGGAGCCAAGGTTAGGCGAGTCCCATGCGCCATCCGACTGGAAGCATTCGGATTGGTGCTTGTTCTGCTGGATGCAAGGGGTGTAATCGCCATATTTGGTCTGCACGCTGGGTGCGGACGGAACGCCCGGGGGCTGGGTTGGGGGCGGAGCGGGAATATAGCCGGGGGGCGGCGTCCCCTTCACAATCTGCCAGTCGACGACGATATAGGCGCTGCCGCCATATTGACGAAAGTCCACCTGTACGATGTGATTGCCCTGGGACATGGGATAATCCACCACGAAGGTTTTGCCCGATTGCCCCTGGCCGCGGGTGTCCACGACCGTTTGGCCGTCGATGGTCAAGAAGATCTCATCGTCGGCCAGGACGGTGAAGCGATAGACGCCGGCGTAGAAGAAAGCGCTGGAACTCATGCGCGCGGTCCAGTTGGCCGCCGGCATGTTGGGTCCGGGAGGGGCTGCTCCCCAGTTGAAGTTGATGAGGTTGGCGTACTGGGTATAGGCCGGCGCACCCATCCAATTGGTGTTGGGATAGTAGTTGATGCGCCATTGGTTGCCGCCCTGGGCCTGGGCCGGCATGGCCGGCAGGAGCAGGGCGACCAGGAGCGCCAGCGCAGTCAGGATCGCAAATGGTCGTTTCATGGCTCTTTTCCTCGTCTGATCGGTCGGTTTGTACATGGTCGGCCTCCCCTATTGCGACGCCGCGGCGTCGGCTGGCGCCAGAACGGCCGGCGTGAGTTCGGCGTTCTCGGTCGCGGTCACGGTGGCGGTGATGGGCTCGTCCAGGCTGAGGCGCCCCACGTAGACGAAGTAGTCGCCGGCCTCCGGGTTTTCGATCTCCACCATGGGGTTGAGATTGACGCCCGGTTCGGCGTCGTCATTGCACCAGATCTCGTCCGTGCCCCGGGCCAGGAAGAGGGTGGCGTCGGCGTCGGCCTCCACAAAGACGCGCAACAGATCGGCGGCGCCATCTTCATTGAAGCCAAAGGCGGGTTCTTGGCTGATATAGCCGTTGCAGATCTGGTCATTGACCCGAATGTCAAAGGCCGGGATTTCACCATCGGCCACCACCTCGGCGCTCAATGTGTCCGTTCCTTCCTCGGGCGTGGCGATCTCGGTGTCCGCCTGCGCGGTGGCCAGTTCATCCAGTTTCGCCTGTTCGACGTCCTGGGTCTCATCCGCGGAAACCTCACCGCGATGGACCAGGTCACCCAGATCGAAGCTGCCCACCGTCACCCCGGGGCGGGCGGTCAGCACCAGGATGCCCGGGATCAACTGACCCTCATCGAAACTACCCACCCAGAAGTTGTAGCGGCCCTGGACCGGACTTTCCAGCTTGATCTGGGGGTCCAGAAGCGTATCGCTGGCGTCATCATTACAGCGATACGCGCCGTCGGGCGTCTGAATCACCAGCACCGGATCGTGCTCGCTGTAGAAAAAGACGTCGATAAAATCGGCTTCCCCGGTCCAGTTGACGGTGAGGATGGGGTTTTCGGAGATGTAGCCGGTGCATCCATCGCCCAGGATGGATGCGTCCACATCGCCGCCGCCATTGACGCTGATCAGGAAAGGATCGAGCACAAAGCCGGCCTCCAGGTTCATGGTGATGAAAGCGTCCGGCGCTTCTTCAGCGGGAGGGACGGTTCCCCCGGTGGTCCCATCCCCTGTCTGGGCGAATGCGGTGGTGGCCGTGAGCAGCATCGCTGCGAGCAAGGCCAGGGTGACGACAAATCGTTTCATAAGATGGTCTCCTGCATAGGTAATTGGGAATTGACTCGAATTGACGGGCAGGGTTCGCCGCGGTTGAATCGCCCGCAGCAAACAACGTCTACAAAACGCCGTCTTTACGGTGACGGTTCCTGACCGGTTACATTACGTAGTCTATCCCTAACCACAGGAGAGATCAAATATCACTGCCTGCTATACGTAGGCGACTTCACAGTTTTTACGCGCAAAATTGAGTATCTATAGAAGGCGTCAGCGTTGGCGCCGGCGCGCAAACGAAGCATGTCTATCAAAAGCAAAGGATGAAAACCCATGGGGAAGAAGGGGCGCACCCGTGCGCAAAGTGAACGAAAGCAATCCAAAGGCGCTCAGACGCTCCTCATGATTGGCGGCGGTCTATTGGTGATAGCCGTTCTGGCGTTTATGACTTGGCGGCAGGCGGGCGGCGCCCAGGCGTTGCCCGCGGACGCGGTGGCTGATCCGGTGAAGGGCAATCCCGTCGGGCCTGTGGAGATCGTCGAGTACGGCGACTTCGGCTGTCCGGCCTGCCGGGCGTGGTACAAAGCGGGCATTAGTGAACGACTGCTGGCCGAATATGGCGACCGGGTGCGTTTTGTCTGGCGGGACTTCCCGATCATCACCCCCGACTCGCCCAAGGCCGCGGAGGCTGGCCAATGCGCCGGCGCGCAGGGCAAGTTTTGGGCATATCATGACTATCTCTATGCGCAGGGCGGAAGCCTGCGCACCGATGCGCTGAAATCCTACGCCGCGGCCATTGGGTTGGACCAGGGTGCGTTCGATGCTTGCCTGGATCAAGGTCAGATGGCGCGTAAGGTGCAGGCCAACGAACAGGAAGCCCGGCGTCTGGGCCTGCGCGGCACGCCCGGCTTCACCATCAACGGGCAGCCATTGCCCGCCCCGCCCACCTACGAACAACTGGCGGCGTTGGTCGAACAGGCGCAGTAAACATTAAACAAAAAAGGGTGGATGTCAGAATATCGACGTCCACCTTTTTCATTCCAAGTAACCGACGCCGGGTTTCCGACGCAAAAACGGGAAGAAACAAGTCTTGTTTCTTAGAAGCGCTATCAATCACGCTTCACGTCTTCACACCATGCTACTTCTGCCCGAACGCCGCCCGCGTCCCCGGCAGGAGACCGAGAATCAGCGCCAGGACGGTGAGACCCAACGAGAGCCACATGGAATCGATGGGCGTGCCGCCGAAGATCGCCAATACGTCGAAGATGATGTAGACGATGGCGATAACGACGACGAACGACCAGCCCTGAGGATCCAGGGCCCACAGTTTGGCCGCGGCCCAGAACCAGATGACAGCCACGATGCCGGCCATGATGGCGCCGAAGATGCTAACGCCGAAGAAGGAAACCTCTGTGCCAAAGAAGGGGATGTTGAAGGGCAGGATCCCCAGATAACGCAGGGTGTCAAGAACGGCGACGATGCCGGCCAGGCCGGCGATGATCGCCAAGAGAGTGACAGCAAAAGGTCGTTGTTTGGCCATAATGAAAATCTCCTTGTTATAGTGTGTGATTTGCTTTTATTACAGCCTTGATAAGGGGCTTGACAACTATATCCCCTGTAACGATACAGGCATTCGTAAGTATAACGTAAATGATGCCCCGAAAGCAAACAGTGTTGGAACGGGAAGACCTTTCTGGCGCCGTCCCTCACACTGATTGTTTGTCTCCGTTCATCCTACGCCATGGAATGTTCTCCTCCGCGCTACGGCGCCGGCACGACCCGCTGGATGATGCGCCCCGTCTCCTTGTCGCACAGGATCTGCTTGAGCATATCGCCGTGCATGCGCTCTTCCTTGACCAGCGCGTAGCCGTCGATCTCCCGCGCGTCGATGCTGATGGGCTTGGCCGCTTCGCTCGCGCGCCAGTCATCGATCTCCACCGGCTCCCAGCGGCCCGATTCGGCCGAGCGGTAGCAGGCGTCCATGACCGCGTTGACCACATAGCCGTCGTAGAAGGTCTCCTGGGGCGGCTGATCCCCGTCCAGCGCGTCCAGCATGTCCGTGAACATGTGGACGTAGCCCAGTTCGTGGACCTCATCGCCCACAGGGAAGAGCCAGCCGGTCTCGCTCTCGGCCTTCTCGGCCACGTAGCCCCCCTTGGCCGCGGTGAACATCTCGAAACCGGTGCGCAGGAAGTGGTTCTGCCAGATGGTGCCCTCGGTCCCCGACACCTCGTCCCGCAGGTCCATGCCACCCCGGAAGGCCCAGCTCACCTCGAACTGACCCATGGCCCCGCTCTCGAACTTGATCAGGCCGATGCCGTGATCCTCGGCCGCGATGGGGTGCACCAGGGTGTCGGCCCAGCACATGACCTCCAGCGGACGGTTGTTTTTGCCCACATAGTTGCGGATGATCTCGATGCAGTGGCAGCCCATGTCGATGATCGCACCCCCGCCGGCCAGCTCCTTGTCCCAGAACCAGGCGCTGTGGGGACCGGGATGGGTCTCCCGGGAGCGCACCCAGAGGACGTCGCCGATGGCCCCGTTCTGGACCGATTCCACGGCCTTGAGCATCTTGGGCGTGTAGACCAGGTCCTCCAGATAGCCGTGGAAGATGCCGGCCTGTTCCACCACCTCCAGCATGTGTTTGGCTTCGGCCGCGGTGCGACCCAGGGGCTTGGTGCAGAGCAGGGCCTTGCCCGCGGCCGCGGTCAACTCCGTCACCTCCACGTGCAGGAAGTTGGGGAGCCCGTTGACCACCGTGTCCGTCTCCGGGTGGTTGATGGCCTCGGCCAGGTCCGTGGTCCAGTTGGGAATGCCCCACGTTTCAGCGAACTCGCGCGCGTGCTCCTCGGTATGGGAATAGACCATGACCACCTGGTCCCGGCCCCGCTGGCCGTGGAGGGTCATGGTGTAGAACATGCCGATCAATCCCGTGCCCAGCATAGTGATCTTGTGTGATTGACTCATGGGATCCTCCTGAATTGGATTAAGATAGACCGCGGATTGGGCGGATCGAGCGGATCCTCACGAATTTTTTTGAAAAATCCGGCTGTTTCAGCCCAATCCGCCCAATCCGCGGTCTATTGTTTTACTGTCGTAAACTCCGCTGGCGGCCATAGGCCGAGAGCAGGACGAGCAGGGTCGCGCCGAGGATGATCTGGCGCGCGGCCTCGGGCAACTGGACCGCGGTCAACAGGCTGCCGATGAGGGTCAGCACCAGCGCGCCGGACATGGTGCCCCAGTAAGACCCCTTGCCGCCGGCCAGCACCGTGCCGCCCACCACCACCGCGGCCACCGAGGGGAAGAGATAGCGCTCGCCCAGGTTGAGAAAGACGCTTTGGGTGAAGCCCAGCAGCATGAAGCCGCCCAGGGCCGAGAGCAACCCCGACAGCGCGTAGGTCAGCAGCACAGTGCGCGGCACGCGCACGCCCGACAGCCGGGAGGTGGTCCGGTTGACGCCCACCGCGAAGAGGCGTTTGCCGTAGACCGTTCGCTCCAGCAGCAGCCACATGCCCAGCCCCACCAGCCCCCAGATGACCACCACCCCGGGCACGCCCAGGATCAGTGGGTGGGAGATGAGCTTGGGCATGATGGGCGCGGTCTTGCCCACCAGTTGGCCCTGGGTCAACACCAGGATGGAGCCCTGGACTACGCCGGCCATGCCCAGAGTCATGACCAGGGGCGGCACGCCCAGCGCGGTCACACCCAGGCCGTTGAGCGCGCCGAAGGCCGTCCCCGCCAACAGGGCCACGGCCAGGGCCGGCAGGACCATGCTGTTCTGGCCGTCCACAATGCGGAAGACCAGGATCGCGCTCAGGGTGACGATGGCGCCGATGGAAAGGTCGATGCCCTCGCCGCCGCTGATGATGACCAGAGTCTGGCCGGCGGAGATGATGCCCAGGAAGGCCGACAGGCGGATGATGTTGATGGCCTGGGCCAGGTTGACGAAGCCCGGGGCCAGCAGCCCGCCCAGGAAAAAGAGGGCCACCGCCAGCAGCAGCGCGATCAGGGGGGGAGATAGACGAAGTTTGCTCATGTCGTCAGCCTCCTCCGCAGGAGCCGCACCGCGCCCGGCGCGGCCAGCGCCACGATGATGATCAGCGCATCGACCAGGGTTTGCCACCAGGTCGGCACGTTGGCGAACGAAATGATGTTGCGGATCAGGCCCAGGATGATGACGCCCATGATGGAGCCGGCCACGCCTCCCTGGCCGCCGGAGAGCCGGGTTCCGCCAAGAACCACGGCTACAATGGAGTCCAGGGTCATGGCGTCGCCCATGCGCGGGTCGCCCGAACTGGTCATGAGCGTCAGGGCCAGGGCCGAGAACGCGGCCATCAGCCCCATGATCACGTAGGTGGAGAAACGGATCAGATTGACGGGGACGCCGGTGGCGTAGGCCGACGCCGGCTGGCCGCCCACCGCGAAGAGGTAATTGCCGAAGCGGGTCCGGCGCAGGAAGACCCAGATCAGGATGATGAGCGCGGCCACGTAAAACCCCAGCGGCAGGCCCAGGGGCATGGTCCGGCGGTAAGCGCGCGCAAACTCGATGGGCATGACGCCGCCCGGCCGGGGCAGCACCCAGAGGGCCAGGCCGGCGAAGATAAAGCTGGTGGCGTAGGTGGTGACGATGGGTTGCAGGCGCAGGAAGGCCACGGCCAGGCCATTGAGCGCGCCCGCGGCCATCCCCACCCCCAGGGCCAGCAGGATGACCAGTAGGATGTGGCCGGGGGGCGAATCCGGCTGCATGTTGGTGACCAGCACGGCCGAGGTTAGCGAGACCATCGCGCCCACCGAAAGGTCGATGCCGCCGGCGATGATGACGATGGTCTGCCCCACGGCCAGGATCATGAGCGGCAGAAAGGTGCGCAGGTTGCTGTTGAGCACCCGTCCTTCAAACAGGTTGGGCTGGAGATAGGCGTTGACAAGGACGGCCACGATCAGCAGGCCCAGGGCGAGCAGGTACGGGTGGCGCAGGTTGAGGTGCTTGAAATTCGGCTTGCTCATGCCGCCTCCTGCACGTCTGATTGGGCATGGTTTGGTTGGGCCTGATTTTCCTGGGGCGCGCCCATGCTGGCCGCGACCAGGTTGGCGCGGGTCAGGTCGTCCCCCTGCAACTCGGCCCGGATGTGACCGTCCTGCATGACCAGCACCCGGTCGCACAGGCCCAGCAGTTCGTCGTCATCGCTGCTGTAAAAGAGGATGGCCGCGCCGTCGTTGCGCAGCTCGGTCAGCTTCTGATAGAACTCGGCTTTGGTGCCCACGTCCACGCCCTTGGTGGGATCGTTGAGCAGAAGCAGGGTTGGTTCCCGCAGCAGCCATTTACCCAACACCACCTTCTGGGCGTTGCCGCCGCTCAGGCTTTCCACCGGCGCGTCCAGGGATGCCATGACCAGGCTCAGGTCGTCGGAGATGCGTTGGGCGTCGCTGCGGGCCTCGCGCATGTCCAGGATCGCGCCGTAGCGGGCCCAGGAGGGCAGTTGCAGGTTCTCCAGGATGGAGCGGATGAGCAGCAGGCCCTGGGCGGCCCGCTCGCCGGGCACATAGGCCACGCCCCGTTCCATGGCGTCGCGCGGGTGGGCGAAATGGACCGGTTCGTCGTCCAGGATTATTTTGCCGTGGAAAGGGATGGCCCCGAAGAGGGCCAGCAGCAGCTCCTCCTGTCCCTGGCCGCGCAGCCCGCCCAGTCCCACCAGTTCGCCGTCATGGACAGTGAAATTTACTTCGTGTAGTCGATCTGCGGCCAGATCGCGGGTCGCCAACCGGATCCTGGCGGACGTCTCGGCTCGGCGTTGGACGGTTTCGGCCCCCACCACTGTGGCCGGCGACCGGGCCTCTACGCCGACCATGAGCGAGACCAGCTTGCGTTCACTGGCGTCCGCCATGGGGAGCGCGCCCGCGGTTGCGCCGTTGCGTAGAACCACGGCCTGGTCCGCCACCCGGAAGATCTCATCCATGCGGTGGGAGACGAAGACCAGGGCCATGCCCTGCTGCTTCCATGTGGTCATCAACTCAAAGAGGCGCTGGACCTGGCGGCTGTCCAGGCTGGCGGTGGCCTCATCCAGGATCATCAAGCGCGGCTCGCGGCTGATGGCTTTGAGGATTTCGACGATCTGCTTTTCATCGGGCGGCAGGGAGGCCACGGGCGCGTCCGGCTCCAGGGTGGGCTGGAACGCGCCCCGGAAGAGGTCCAACAGGGCTTCGGTGCGTTGCAGCAGCACGCGCCGGTTGACGCGCACGCCCCAGCGCAGGGGTTCGTGGCCCAGCCAGATGTTCTCGGTTACGGTCATGTCGGGGATCAGGCTCAACTCCTGGTAGACCGCAGCGATGCCTTGCTGCATGGCGGCCTGGGGCGACGTGAAGCGGACCGGGCGTCCGTCCAGTTCGATCCCGCCGCCGTCGGGTTCCAGCACGCCGGTGATGATTTTGGCCAGGGTGCTTTTGCCGCTACCATTGGCCCCCAACAGCGCGACCACCGTCCCCGAACTCACGTCCAGGTTGCCGTCGGACAGGGCGGTCACGCCCCCGAAATGTTTGACGATGTTGCGTGCGGATAGTGAGACGTTCATAGTGGCGTGTGAGATTGAGGAGATTGGAGAGATTGGAGATTGGGCAGGCTTCCTTGGTCCCGATCTTCCCAATCTCCAATCTCTAATCTCCAATCTTTACTCTCGTTTCACTACTGCTTCATAAACGCGGCAGCTTCTTCCTGGGTGATCATGCCGTCCAGGGTGTAGGAGGCGGGGGCGTCCTTGACCTTCTCGTACTCTTCCTCGAAATTCTCGTCGGTGATGACGTTGGGGATGGGTACGTAGAGGGTGTTGCCGTTAGGTCCGGAAAGCTGGGCTTCGTCCACCTCGCCGCCCTGGAGGATCTCCAGCGCCACGCGCAGACCGCTTGCGCCCACGCCGGGCGGGTTGACCACGCCGATGGTGGTGAAGTCGGGGCGCTCCTGCTTGACCTCATACCAAAGCTGGAGGAAACCGGCTCGCGCTTCGCCGGAGGTGATGGGCCACGGATCCGGGTCGGCGGTGATGACCGCGCGCAATACGCCCTCGGCCATGCCGTCCTGGGTCCAGATAGCGTCGATATTGGGCAGGGAGGCCAGGAAGTTGGCCGCGACCTGCTGACCGGTGGCCTGGTCCCACATGCCGGTGTCCCGTCCGACCACGTTGATGTCAGGATAATCGGCCAGCACTTCCTCCACACCGGCCATGCGCGCCTCGTTGGCGGGATGGCCCACGAAGCCCTCGATGAGCACCAGATCGCCCTGGCCACCCATCTGCTCGGCGATCCATTTGGCGCTGATCATGGCCCATTCCTTCTGGTTGATGACCACGTTGTACACGCCCTGGGCGCCGATCTCCTGGTCCACAGCGATGACGACGATGCCCTGATCTACGGCCTCTTCCAGCGCGGGGTTGAGCGCGTTGACGTCACCGGGGTTGATGATGATGGCGTCCACGCCCCGGTTCACCAGGTTCTGGATCTGCTGGATCTGGCCCTGGGCGTCAGTGTCCGCACTCTCGATGATCAGTTCATTGGTGAGGCCCTGGTCCATGAACTCCTGGTTGACCTCTTCCATGTCCTGGATCATCTGGGTGCGCCACTCGCTGCCCACGAAGCTGTTGGAGACGCCGATGGTGAAGGGGCCGGCCATGGCCTCGCCGCCGCCTTCGGATTCCGCCGCGGCCGGGGCTTCTTCGGCCGGTGCGGCCGCGGGCGCGGTGCAGGCGCTAAACGCCAGCGCCAACACAATCAGCAAACTGAACGACACGAACATTCTGCGAATCATATGCACTTCTCCTTATCTGTGAACTGCATTCATTTAAGCGGGCCGGACAAGAGCGTCCGGCCCGCCTCGACGCGTTTGAAAATACGATCCCGTCCGTTGAAGACGGGGCGATCTCCACCATCACAGGCGCTGGCGCTGGAGAGCGCGTTTCGGCTTAGATGTTGAATCAACAACAACGAAAACGAAACGGTATGGTTATGATTGACTTGGAAAAGAGCAAAAATTCGGGTTGATTGGCTGATTTAGGTATATTATAGATGAGGAGGGGAGTGACTGTCAATAGGGGTGTGTTATTCGGGTGCATTCGGAGCTGGGGGCGAAATTTACCTGCTTCGAACGTGCCGGGGAGTTCCGAACTCCCCGGCACATGCCAGCGCCCCCAAATCAGAATGCACCCGTGTTATTCCCCCGCGAAACCTGATATTCTGAGAGGAAATGCGTCACTGATTAATCCACCAATATCCGCGGCACGCGCGCCAGGATGCGGCTGGTCACGTCGTAGTTGATGGTCCCCGTGCGCCGGGCCGCCTCCTCCGCGGAGATCTCCGCCTTCCCCTGGCGGCCGATGATGACCACCTCGTCCCCCTGGCGCACGGGACCGGTCGCACGCTCGATCTCCGTCACGTCCACCACCGTCTGGTCCATGCACACCCGGCCCAGGATGGGCGCGGCCTGGCCGTGGATCAGCACGCTGCCCCAGTTGAGGGGCTTGCGCGGGAAGCCGTCGGCGTAGCCCACCGGGATCACCGCCGCGCGCATGGGCGCTTGGGCGATGAACTCGCGGCCATAGGAGACCGCGTCTCCAGGGGCAAGGGTCCGCACCTGCGCGACCTCGGCCTTCCAGCTCAGCACCGGGCGGAAGGAAGGCGGGACGGGCGTCTGCGCCTCATCCGGGTCCAGGCCGTAGAGCGCGATGCCGCTCCGCACCATGTTCAAGTGGGTCTGGGGCAGGGTCAGGGTGGCCGGCGAGTTGGCGGCGTGGACCAGGGGCGGACGCAGGCCGGCCGCGTCCAGTTCCGCCAGCAGTTGCAGGAAGCGTTCGAACTGGTCCAGGGCGTGGCGCTTGTCCGTCTCGTCCGCGGTGGCGAAGTGGGTGTAGAGGCCCTCGACGCGCACGTTGTCCAGTTCCCGCGCCTTGCGGAGGAAGGGGACGACTTCTTCCGGGTTGACGCCCAGCCGGTTCATGCCGGTGTTGACCTTGACGTGGACGGTGAGGACGCTATCCATGTCCCTCGCGATCCGATTCATGGCGATCAGGTTGTCAGGCGTGCAGACGGTCAGCCGGACGTTATGAACAACCGCATTGCGGGCCAGGCGCGCGGGCGTGTAGCCCAGCACCAGGATGAAGGCGTCCACGCCGCCGCGGCGCAGTTCCAGGGCCTCGGAGAGCGCGGCCACGGCCAGGGCGTCCGCGCCCGCGTCCAGGGCGATGGGGGCCACATCCAGCGCGCCGTGGCCGTAGGCGTTGGCCTTGACCACGGCCATGAGCTTGCGCTGCGGCCCGATGATGCGCTTCAGTTCATGGACGTTGTTGACGATGGCCGAACGGCTGATCTCCAGCCAGGTGGGACGGATGGGTTCTTGCATGATCGCTATCTCTTTCGTGGTTTTGATGTAGACGTAGATGAATAGAACGCGGATTTACCGGATTGAGCGGAAAGAGCCGGATTGAAAAATCCGTGAAAATTCGCCTAATCCGGTAAATCCGCGTTCTATTCCAAAATCACTCCCCGGATCGCCTCCCACTGAGCCCAGGTCAGCCCGGCCTGGCCGATGGCGATGCCCGGCTTGGTGGCTCCGTGGTAGTCGCTGCCCCCGGTCTTGATCAGCCCGCACGTGTCGGCCAGGGCGTCGAAGCGGGCGATGAGCGCGGCCACCGCTTCAGGCGATGCGCCCTTGTGTCCCCGGTTCTGGGCGTAGGTGTAGTTGATCTCCAGCCCGTCCAGCCCCGCGCCCGCCAGCCTGCGCACCATGCCGTCCACATCCCGGATCCGCCGGTAGACGCCGGGGTGGGCCAGCACGGCCACGCCCCCGGCCCGGTGGGTCAGTTCGATGGCATCCTCCACCCGCAGGCTGAACGCGCGCGGCACATAGGTGGAGTTGGGCGCGCTGGTGGAGAGGTACTGGGCGAACACGTCATCGATGGACGAGAACTTGTGGGGGTTGCGTCGCAGGGCCACCCGCGCGATGTGAACCCGACCGGGCACGCCTCCGGCCTCGGCCAGCACTTCATCCACGGGAACGTCGATGCCATAGCGTTGCAGGCGCTCCACCTGACGGATTTTCTGTTCGATGCGGCTTTCGATCACCCGCTGGAGCGCGGCTTGCAGGCCGGGGTCCCGGTGGTCCACGCCGTACCCCAGGATGTTGACGTCCCGCATGTCCCGGTCCGGCTCATCCCGGGTGCTGAACTCCAGCGCGGGGATGATGGTGACGCCCAGGCGTTCGCCGGCGCGCAGGGCTTCGTCCACGCCCAGGACGCTGTCATGGTCCGTCAGCGCCAGCACGTGAACGCTTCGTTTCGCTGCCTTTCCACCAACGCGGCGGGGGCGTCCGTCCCATCCGAGCGGGTGCTGTGGACTTGGAGATCGACGGGGTAAGTGGTCATGGAGTCTCCGGGGACGTGAAACGTGAAGGTTGATTATCCGGGAGATTGGCTGGAATGGGGTGATTTGACGCGAAGACGCGGAGGCGCGGAGAAACGCAGAGTTTTTTTGTTTTCTTTGCGCCCCTCTGCGTCTCTGCGCCTCCGCGTCGAAAAGATCCCTCTTCCCCTATCGCTTGTTTTGTCTTCAGAAATGCCATCTGCCTTCTCCGTGATCGCCCCAGGCCATGATCTTGCGGGGGGTGATGGCCAGGATCAGGTCGTACTTGACGTCGCTGCTGATGTCCCAGTTGTATTTATCTAGGAAGAGGGGCTGCAAGGCATCCTCCATCTCGGGCGCGGGGCGGGCGTCGCCTTCCAGGATGAAGACGTTGTACGGATCGGGCAGGGAGAGGCTGACCCGGGGATCGTGGGCCACATTGCGGGCGCGCACCGATCCGGCGGGCGTGCAGACGTAGGCCAGGCCTTCATGCCACACGTGCCAGATGGGGGCCAGGTGGGGGCGCCCGTCGGGGCGAATGCTGCTGAACCAACAGGTGTCCGCGGCCGCGAACTGGTCGATCAGCTTGTTCAGGAGGGCCGCCTGGGTCTCCTTCTGTTTTTCCGTCATGGGTGCGCTCGCAATCGAGATTGGACGTTTTGAGGACAGGGGTGGAACCGAGCCGTAACGGTTCCTGGCTATGCTTCTTCCGTCCGTTTGTTTTTTGACAGCCTGTATTATAACAGCAATTCTCTGCTATAATGTAAGCGACGATCTTCCTGAAAGACGTTCATGCGCCGTGTGAGAGAGGTTTTGTCATGCGTAAAATCGCGGTGACGCTGTCCAAGGGCGGCGTCGGTAAGACCACCACGTCCGTCAACCTGGCGGCCGGTCTGGCCCTGGCCGGCCGGCGCGTGTTGGTGGTGGATATGGACACCCAGGGCCAGGTGGCCAAGATGCTGGGCGTGCAGCCCGCGGTCAGCATGGCCGAGGTGGTGGCGGGGGACGCGGCCATCGACGACGCGCTGCTCCTGGCCCGGGATGACCTCTGGCTGTTGGCCGGCGGCGCGCCCCTGGCGGGACTGAAGCGGGTCATCGCGCGCAAGGATTTCGGCGGTGAGCGGACGATCAGTGAGGCCCTGACGCCCCTGGATAACCATTTCGACTATGTGATCCTGGACACGGCTCCTGGCTGGGATACGCTAACCATCAACGCGCTCTTTTACGCCAACGAAGTCCTGGCGCCCGTCGCCTTGGAAGTGATGGCGTTGCAGGGGCTGATCGAGTTCACCAAAAAGCTGGAGGCCATCCAGCAATACAATGAGGGCGTGGGGCTGCGCTATATTCTGCCCACTTTCATGGACCGGCGAGTTCGAAAATCGGCGGAGATTTTAGGACAGCTTGAACGCTATTTTGACGAACGCCTCTGTGCGCCCATCCGCTACAACGTGCGCCTGTCCGAAGCGCCCGGCTACGGTCAGACCATCTACGAATACGCCCGGCGTTCCCCCGGCGCCGAGGACTATCGAAGTCTGACGGAAAGGATCATGGACGATGAGTAACCGCAAAGAGACGCCCGATGTCCTGGGCGAGATCCTGAACGCGACGCCGACGCCGGCGACAACCGCGCCCGCAGCGATTCCAGTGAAACTCGCCTCCGCACCCGCGCCCAGGCCAAGGACCGCCGGGGCGCGGGCATCGAGTGGCGTCAACCCCTCGAAGACCAAACGAAGCGCCAGGCCATCCCAGTGGGAGTACATGTCCGTGCGTTTTCGCGATTATCGGGGCTGGCGACCCCGGAGCGTGGATGATCGTGAACTTCCCGGCTGGAAGGAAGGCCCGCTGATCCAGGAATACCTGAACCAGTTAGGTGTGGAAGGCTGGGAGATGGTCGGTATCGTCAGCAAGGGACGCTCTGAGCGGGACGCGTATTTCAAGCGCCTGAAAGGGTAGGCCATGGCCGCGGACGGAACGCAGGGGGATGTATTGCCAATCACATCGCGTATCTCGATCCCTCTGGACGAGATTGAGATGGAGGCTGTGCGCGCCCAGGGCGCAGGCGGCCAGAACGTCAATAAGTCCGCCACGGCCATCCACCTGCGTTTCGACATCCAGGCGTCCTCCCTGCCCGACTTTTACAAAGAGCGCCTTTTGGCTCTGCGCGACCATCGTATCACCAAAGATGGCGTGGTCGTGATCAAGGCCCAGCAATCCCGCAGCCAGGAGCGCAATCGGGAGGAGGCCCTGAGCCGGTTGCAACAACTGGTCAAGAGCGTGATCGCCACCCGTAAACCGCGTAAGCCCACCAAACCCAGCCGCAGCGCCCGGCGAAAGCGGCTTGACAGCAAAAAGAAGCGGGGGCGGGACAAGGCCCTGCGGAAGAAGGTTGATCCGTCCCGCGAATGATCTGCTGTAGGTGCGGCTTGCAGCCGCACGATCTCCGACAAACCTTATCTCCGACAAACCTTATCTCCGACAAACCAGATTGTGCGGCTGCAAGCTGCACCTGGTATCTTATAGATGAGGCAAGAAGAGGCCGAGCCGCACCTGAAGATGAATCGAACTTGCTTCGTAGATAGGTCCATCTTGCCTCATTTCACCAAACTGGATACGCTTACTGGAGACATA